>JAOPZM010000128.1 GCA_025964115.1 Solirubrobacterales bacterium | reverse complement strand
CTGCGCGACGTGTGACGCAGCGTTCTTCAAGGGCGCCCCGACGCTGATCGTGGGCGGCGGCGACTCGGCGATGGAGGAGGCGATCTTCCTCTCCAAGTTCGCCTCCAAGGTCGTGGTCGTGCATCGCCGCGACGAGTTCCGAGCGTCGAAGATCATGCTCGAGCGTGCACGAGCGCAGCCGAACATCGAGTTCCTCGTCCCCTACACGGTCAAGGAGTTCGTCGCCGGCGACAACGGTCCGCTGGCTCACGCCGTGCTCGTCAACACCGAGACCGGCGAGCAGCGGGAGCTGACCGTGTCGGGCACCTTCATCGCCATCGGCCACGAGCCCCAGTCGGAGCTCGTCCGTGGCCAGGTCGATCTCGACGACGGCGGCTATGTCATCACCGAGGGCAAGTCGACACGCACGAACCGCCCCGGCGTGTTCGCGGCGGGCGACCTCGTCGACCACACCTACCGCCAGGCGGTGACCGCGGCGGGCTCGGGGACCCAGGCGGCGCTCGACGCCGAGTGGTACCTGCGCGACACGCCGGGCATCCCGCCGCCCAAGGGGATGCCGATCGGCGATCCGGCCACCACGCAGTGGGCGCCGGAGGCGGACGCAGCCGTCCCGGACGCTGCGCCGCAGGTCTAGAACCCGCCCCGCCGGTCGAGCTGGTTCGGGCCTGCTCGCGCTTGCCGGCCGTCAGAGCTGTGGGGTGAGGGCTCCCTCGAGCTCGAGCAGCCAGCGCTTGCGGTCGAGCCCTCCGCCGTAGCCGCCCAGCCCCCCGCCCGTGTGCAGCACGCGGTGGCACGGGACGACGATCGGGATCGGGTTCGAGCCCAGCGCGTTGCCGGCCGCGCGTGAGCCCCGCGGGCTGCCGGCGTCCATAGCGACCTCGCGGTAGGAGAGCACCCCGCCGTAGGGAATCTCGGAGGTCACCCGCAGCACCTCTCTGCCGAACGGCCCGCCGACGAGCGACCAGTCGAGCGCGAGGTCGAACCGGCGCCGGCTCCCGCTGAAGTACTCATCCAGCTCCCGGCGCACCCTCTCCAGGCCGGCCGGCGCCTCCACGATCCGCGGCGACACGCGTCGGGAGATCCTTTCGAGCACCGAGTCGGTGTCCTCCTCGGGAAACGCCACGCGCAGCAGACCGCGGTCCGTCGCCGCGAGGAGCAGCTCGCCGAAGGGCGAGGAGACAGGCGCGTAGACGACATCGGCGAGACCCTCCTGCACGGCTCGCTGCGCCAGCCGGCGCGCGGCCTCCGCAGCACGGTCCTCGTGGCCGTCGGTGGACGGAGCGCCCCGCCGCAGCGCGCGCTCGACCACGTGGTTCTCGCTTGTCGTGCGTGCGCTCATGCGGGCACCACCTTTCTCAACGTTGTCAGACCCTCATGCAGGGAACGCCGCGCCGCCTCCTCCGAACAGCCGATCGCCGCAGCGATGTCGCGGTGGGGCAGGTCGGCGAGGTAGCGCAGCACGACCGCCGAGCGCTGCCGGTCGGGCAGCTCTCCGACCGCCTCCCAGAGCGCCTCGTCGGGTGCGGGCGCAGCGCTCTGCGCACGGCCGTCCACCGCCACTGGATCCGCGACGGGCAGCGCCCGGCGAGCCCGTCCGCGATGCGCGTCGAGCGCCTTGCGGTGCGCGATCGTGAGCACCCACCCGCGCACGTTCGAGTCGGCGCGCAACCGCGGATAGGCGCGGAGCGCCGCGATGAACGTCTCCTGAAAGCAGTCCTCGGCCTCGACGGGACCGACCGCCGAAACCAGGAAGCGCCACACGACGTCCCGATGGACGTCGAGGAAGCGTTGGAAGGGCGGCAGCTGCTTGCTCACGGTGGATGAACGCGCTGTGAGCCCGAAACGTGAGGTCGCTCAGCTCGGGTAGTCGAAGAAGCCCGCTCCGCCAGCGCGCCCCATGCGTCCCGCCTGGGCGAGGCGGCGGAGCGCGGGAGCAGGGCGGTAGCGCTCCTCGCCGTACTCCGCGCAGAGCGACTCGAGCACCGCCAGCACGTGCTCCAGCCCGATCACGTCCGCCCACTCGAGGGGTCCGCGCGGGTGGCTCAGGCCGAGCACCATCCCGGTGTCGATGTCGCGCGCGCTGCCGACCCCTTCCCCGAGTGCGAACGCGGACTCGTTGATGACCTGGCACACGATCCGTCCCAGCACGAGCCCCGGCGCGTCGCCGACCCACGCGACGTGCTTGCCCAGCGCCCCGAAGAAGCGCTCGGCGCGGGCGGCAGCTCCCGGCGAGGAGCTCTCGCTGCGTGTCAGCTCCACCAGGCCCGCCGTCTCGAAGGGCGGCAGCACGTGAAAGCCGACGGCGCTGCCCCCAGGGTCGAGCTCGCCCAGCGACCCGTTCGCGCAGAGCAACAGCCGCGCGCCATGCGTTGGCTGTGCGCCGAGGCGCCCGCCGCCGGCCGCCGCCGCTAGCCGTTCTTCGCGGGACGCGCCGGCGGTGTCGCAGTCGATGATCAGCGCGGGCAGCACGTCGCCGCTCGGGGCGCTCGTGACGCGCACCTCATAGCCCGCATGCCTGGCAGTCGCGCGGAGCTCGTCGGCGAGCACGCCAACCCCCGATATCACGACCACGCCCTCGCCATGGTCCGGCCCGCTGAGCTCGAGCGGAGCGGGGTCCTCGGCCCTGTGTTGTCCGTTCCCCGACCGGTTGGCGCTCGATCCGTCGCCGCCGTAGTCGTAGAACCCGCGCCCGCTCTTGCGGCCGTAGAGCCCGGCCGCGACGTAGCGGGCCGTGATCGGCGAGGGCCGCCAGCGCGGCTCGCCGAAGCTCTGCTCGAAGAAGCTCTTCGCGACCTCGAAGCCGGTGTCGACGCCAACGAGGTCCATGAGCTCGAAGGGCCCCATCCGAAAGCCGCCCTCCAGCCGGCAGATGCGGTCGATCGTCTCGATGTCCGCGGTTCGCTCTCCCAGCAGGCGCAGGGCCTCCAGCCCGAACGGCCGGTTGCAGCGGTTGACCAGGAAGCCCGGGCCGTCGTGCGCGCGGATCACGCTCTTGCCCATCGCCTCGCCCGCCGCGTGCGCGAGCTCGAGCGCCTCCTGCGAGGACTGCTCGCCGGCGACCACCTCCAGCAGGCGCATCACCGGGGCGGGATTGAAGAAGTGCATTCCCACCACGCGCTCGGGATGGCTGGCGGCCGCGGCGATCGCCGTCACGAGCATCGAGGAGGTGTTCGTCGCCAGCACGCAGTCCTCGCCGACGATCTCCGACAGCTGCCGGTAGAGCTCATGCTTGAGGTCCAGGCGCTCCGGAGCGGCCTCGATCACCAGCTCGCAGGGCGCCAGCGCGGTCATGTCATCCACCGGCTCGAGGAGCTCGGCGGCCGCCCGTGCGGCGTCCTCGGTCAGACGGCCCTTGGCGGCTTCTTTGGCAAGCCCGTCCCTCGCGCGGTCAAGACCCCGCTCGAGTGCCTCCGCGATCGGGTCGTGCAGCAGCGTGCGTGCTCCCGCGCGGGCGGCCAGCTGTGCGATGCCCGCGCCCATCGTCCCCGCGCCGAGCACCCCTATGACGGATGGCGCGGACCGCTCCCGGCCGGCTGTGCCGGCCCGATCATCCTCACTCGTGCGCTCGATCGGTGACATGCCTTCCTCGCCTGCCGGGGCGCCTCAGGCCGGCACGAGTGCGTTGATGCCCGTCATCGCGCGGCCGATGATCAGTTTCTGGATCTGCGAGGTTCCCTCGTAGAGGGTCGTGACGCGCGCGTCACGGAAGTAGCGCTCGACGGGGTGGTCGTCCACGTAGCCCGCGCCGCCGTGGACCTGGATCGCGAGGTTCGCGCACTCGAGCGACGCCTCGGTCGCGTGGAGCTTGGCGATCGAGGTCTCGAGCGTGTTGGGACGACCCATGTCCTTGAGCCATCCCGCCCGCCACACGAGCATCCGCGAGGCCTCGGTCTTCAGCACCATGTCGGCGATCATCGCCTGCACGAGCTGGAAGCTCGCGATCGGCCGCCCGAACTGCTCGCGCTCCTTCGCGTAGCTCACCGACTCCTCGACGCAGCCCTGGCAGATGCCGACGCAGCCCGCGGCGACCGAGTAGCGGCCCGAGTCGAGCGAGGACATCGCGACCTTGAAGCCGTCGCCGACCTCCCCGAGCATGTCATCGTCGGAGACCTCCACGTCTTCAAGCGCAATCGACGCCGTGTCCGACGCGTGCAGCCCCATCTTGTGCTCGATCGTCTGGGCTTTGAAGCCCGGCTGGTCGGTGTCCACCAGGAAGCATGCGAGCCCCTTGTAGCCGAGCTCCGGGTCGGTCTGCGCGAAGATCAGCGCCACCTTCGCGTAGTTGCCCATCGAGATCCACATCTTCGCGCCGTTGATCACCCAGCCCGAGTCGGTTCTCTTCGCGCGGGTGCGCTGGTTGGCCGCATCCGAGCCCGTGTCTGGCTCGGTGAGTCCGAAGCACCCGAGCCACTCGCCCGAGCACAGCTTCGGCAGGTACTTGTTCTTCTGCTCCTCCGTTCCCCACTTGAGGATCCCCGAGCAGACGAGCGAGGTCTGGACCGAGATGACGGTGCGGATCGCCGAATCCCCGCGCCCGATCTCCTCGACGATCAGCCCGTAGCTGAGGTAGTCGAGCCCGGCGCCGCCGTACTCGGGCGGGACGATCGCGCCGAGGTAGCCCTGCTGGGCGATCTTCTGCACCAGCTCGAGGTCGAAGTGGTGGTTGCGCGCGTTCTCGCGCGTGCGCTCGATCAGCTCCTTGTCGGTGAATTCGCGCGCCGTCTGCTTGATCAGGCGCTGCTCATCGGTCAGCTCGAAGTCCATCCATATCTCCTCTCAACCCAGCTTGGGTGTCTTCCAGGGTGCGTTGACGCGCCTCTCGATCTCCTCTGCGATGCCCTCGATGGGGAGGCGCTCCTGCTCCAGCGAGTCCCGGTCTCGCAAGGTCACGGTGCGGTCCTCGACGCTCTGATGGTCGATCGTCACGCAGAAGGGCGTACCGATCTCGTCCTGACGCCGGTAGCGCCTGCCGATCGCACCGCCGTCATCGTACTCAGCCTGCACGCGCGCCCGGACGGCCATGTAGGCCTCGCGCGCGAGCTCTGGCTGCCCGTCCTTGTTGACGAGCGGCAGCACCGCCGCCTTCACCGGGGCGAGCCTCGGGTGCAGGCGCAGGACCGTCCGCTTCTCGCCCTCGCCCGTGCCCTCGCGCTCGACGAGTTCCTCGTCGTAGGCGTCCACCAGGAAGGCGAGCGTCGCCCGGTCGGCGCCCGCCGCCGGCTCGATCACATGCGGGACATAGCGCTCGCCGGTGGCCTGGTCGAAGTACTCGAGCTTCTCGCCCGAGAACTCCGCGTGGCGGGTCAGATCGAAGTCGCCGCGGTTGGCGATCCCCTCGAGCTCAGACCAGCCGATGGGGAACAGGTATTCGACGTCGCTAGTAGCCGAGGAGTAGTGCGAGAGCTCCTCGGCGTCGTGTGCGCGCAGCCGCAGGTGGTCGGGGCGGATGCCCAGCTCCACGTACCAGCGCTCGCGCTCGGCCAGCCACAGCTCGAAGTACCGCTCCGCCTCCGGCGGCGGCACGAAGTACTCCATCTCCATCTGCTCGAACTCGCGCGTGCGGAAGATGAAGTTGCCGGGGGTGATCTCGTTGCGGAACGACTTGCCGATCTGCGCGATGCCGAACGGGGGTTTCTTGCGCGAGAACTGGAGCACGTTCTTGAAGTTGATGAAGATCCCCTGGGCGGTCTCCGGGCGCAGATAGGCCGTCGACCCCGACTCCCTGACCGGGCCGATCGTCGTCTCGAACATCAGGTTGAAGTCGCGCGCCTCCGTGAGGTCGCACTCGTCCGTTTCCCCAGGGTGCCTGGACGGTTTACGCCCGCATTGAAGCTCCTGGAGATGGTCGGCGCGAAAGCGCTGCCCGCAGGTGCGGCAGTCCACGAGCGGATCGGTGAAGCCTTCCAGGTGGCCCGAGGCCTCCCACACGCGCGGGTGCTGCAGGATCGCCGAGTCGATCGCCACGATGTCATCGCGCTCCTGGAGCATCGCCCGCCACCACTCGCTCTTGACGTTGCTCTTCAGCAGCACGCCGTAATGGCCGTAGTCGTAGGTCGAGCCGATCCCGCCGTAGATCTCAGAGGAGGGGAACACGAAGCCGCGCCGCTTGGAGAGCGCGACGATCTTCTCCATCGTGACCGCGTCGCCAGCCTGTGCCTGATCTGGCTCAGCCATGCGGGGTCCCGGCGGCTGTGCTGCCCTTGCCGGGCGTCAGGTGTCGGTGGCGGTCCAAGGTGATCCCGAGGTCGTGGCGTGTCCAATGTAGGCGCTGCGAGCCGTGGCGTTGAGCCCGGCGGCGATCATAGGCGAGCCGAACGGTGCAGGCGGCCCGCGCGGGCGACAGGGGCGGCCGAACCGAGGCGCAGGGGCGCGGCCGGGAACGCTGCCAAGGCCGGACGACCGCGCACGGCTCATGCGGTCCTACCCCCGCATCAGGAGTGTCCACGGGGACTGGACACTCGTTGGACGCCCTCGATTGGTCTTAATGCCTGGACGCCGCCTGCCGATAGGAGGGTATGTCCAGGGATGGCTCATTCCAGCTGCACTCCGAGGAGCCCAACGGCCGCGAGCCGGGTATGTCCAGCCGCGATGAGGTCTCGCGCGGCGGGCCGAAGCCGGTCGCCTTCGCGGTCATCCGGCGCGAGCTCGACGAGCACACGGGCGTCCTCGACGTGGAGGGCGAGCTCGACCTGGCCTCCGCCCCGAGCCTCAAGTGGGCTCTGACAGACCTCCTCGACGCGGGCCACGACCAGGTGGTCGTGGATCTCTCGCTCGTCACCTTCATCGACTCGACGGCGCTCGGCGTGCTCGTGGGCGTGAAGAAGAACCTCAGCCCGGGCGCGAAGCTGGCCATCGCCTGCACCCATCCGGACGTGCTGAACATCTTCGAGCTGACCGGCCTGGACGCGACCTTCGACCTGTTCCCCACCTTCGATGACGCGCTCGCCTTCGTCAGAGGGAGCGCGGCTGCGGCCGGTTGATGGCCAGCAGGGCGAGACCAACCGCACGCTTCTGTCAGTCGCTCCTGGCTTGGACGGTCGCCCTATCGAGCGCCTTCTGGCTCTTCGCCGCATCACCCACCGCGGCCACGGCCGGACGAGACCACGGACGGACCACACCAGTGACCCCCGCCCCGAGCAACAGCTCCGCCAGCCCCCCGAAGGACAGGCACGGCGAACGAACCGCCCCCGGCCGCCCGCCGGCGGCGACGGGAAGCGAAGGCGCCGCTCACGCCCAGGGCGAAGCGGGCTCCGGCTCGGGCTCCGGCTCGGGCTCCGGCCGGGCCCCGGCGCCGGTCGCCTCCAGGCAGCGCCACGCCGAAGAAGGCGTAACGAGCGGGCGGGCGAAACGTCGCGGTCGCGGACGGCCGCGGACCGAAGGCCAGGGCGAAGGTGCGCCGGCGGAAGGCCCGGCCGAATCTGAAGCGCCGGCGGGCGCCGAAGCGCAGGCCGGACCGGCGGCGTCTTCGCGCCCGCGCGAACGGCTCAAAGGCAAACACCACAAAGGCAAAGAACCGAAGCGTCCCGTGCGCGTCTCCGACCCGCCACACGAAGAAAAGGCCCCCGCCACGGCGCTGGCCGCCTCCGTCAGCTCCGCGCCGGTCGTCTCCGCCCCCGTCGCGCCGCCCGCGAAGGCCCCGGCCGTGACGACCCCC
>JAOPZM010000145.1 GCA_025964115.1 Solirubrobacterales bacterium | reverse complement strand
GCCTCGCTGTGGACGTGGCGCGGAGGGGTGTAGAAGGTGGCGTAGGGACGAAGCCGGACCGCGACTCGTTTCTCTTGGCGGGCGCCCTCTTCGACCATTGGGCGCACGTCCTCCGACATCGGAGCGCCGGCCATCACCCCGGCGATACGCATCATGACATCGACGGTGGCGTCGAAGTCGGTGTCGATCTCGGCGTCGCAATAGACCTGCAGGTAGCTCGGGGGCCACTGCTCATCGAGCACGCACAGGGACACCTTTGGGTTCCTCGCGACCGCCTTCGCCTTGGCTCGTTCGGCCATGGTCGAGACGAGGATCTCGCTCTCGCGCATGACGTAGAAGACGATCGACATTGCGGGACCATCCTTAGCGCGACCGTAACCAAAGATTGCCGTGCGGTGGTCGAGCACGAATTGGCGGCGCTGCTCTGGCGTCATCTCTACCTCCTCGGTCGTAGCGGACTTGCAGTTACGTGTTCTCGATCGACGAGCGCTCCCTCGTCCTGGGCGCCACTTGCCAGCAACGAAATGCACCGCGACGTCAGGGCGCCCCGGCTGGCACGTTACCCCGTGCCGTGAGGTCATCGTCGAATCGCCACTCGAGGTCGCGGAGTTGAGCGAGCGTCCGCATCAACCCGCGCGAGGCTGCCAGATGGCCGATGCTCCGCCCAGGGCGCGGCGAGACGCTCGCTTCCTCCGGAGCTAAGCGGAAGTCTGGACCCGGTCGGCGTCAACAGCCCCAGCTCGTCCGAAGCAGGCACCTCAACAGTGAGCGTCCAGGTGCTCGCCTTGACTCCGAGGCAGCACTCAGGGGCAGGCCTAGGCGGCCAGCTAACTGTGCTCCTCTGATCGACAAGCAACAGCTCGGCGTAGGTGTCCGCGCGGGCAAGGTGCGGTTCAGCTCACCGTCCGGGGAGACCGAGGAGGTCGAGCTTCCGGCGGGCGCCACGATGTGGCGGGACGCGGAGGAGCACTCTGCCGAGAACGTCGGTACGAGTGAGCTTCGCTCGCTTCTGTTCGAGCTCAAGTGAGTCGGAGCAGCTGACCGCGGCTGGCAGGTACAGCTCTTCGATCGCGAAACAGCTCATTCGGTGGGGGACCGGGATGGAGTGGTTTGGCTCCTGGTTTCGGTAAATGCGCCACCGAAGGCGGCGCTCGTCCGTTCGTCGGGCTGGGACCGGATCGATCGATAAGGAGCAGCGGGCGTGCACACGACTGATCAGCCGCAACAGCTTTCGGCTGTCTACGCCCGTGGCACGGCTCGCGATGCTGGCGATGGAGCCGGCGTCGCTCGTCATGGAGCGGAAGATGCTGCTCGGCATCAAGCAGCGCGCCGAGCTCCTGGCGCGAGCCTCGGCACCGGGCTCCTCGCGCGTCCTGCGAACGGGCGTTTCGCGCAAGATGCGGGACCACCAGCAGGTTTCCGCACTCCCATGCTGAAAACTACGGATGCCGGCGTTCACCGGCAGCTCTAGCGTCCCGACAGATGGTACGTAGGCAAATCGGAGGAGGCGGATCTTGAGCTTCGCAGGCGTGATGGGCGCAGCCTTCAACCTGAATCATCCCGCACACACGGTGGACTGGCACTTCATTCACCTGTCTGTGGCCAACGTCGTGGTCATCGGCCTGATGTTCCTGGTCTTCCTCCTGGCGATCCTGCTGCCGTTCCCCGGAGCAGCGGGACGACGCGCAGCGCGCCGCAACGGGGGTGCCTCATGAGCAGCGTCGGCCCTCCGCCGGCGACCGCGCGGTCCAAATCGTGGACCGTCAAAGTCCGTGAAGGAGGCGTCGCGGCGCTGCCGCCAGAGAAGCTGCTGCCCGACGGCCAGCCGACCTACGTGGCGTCGTGGATCTACGTGTTCGGGGTGGCGAGCATCGCTTCGCTGATCGTGATCATTGGCTCGGGCTCGATCCTCGCCCTGAAGGGCCCCGCATGGTGGCACGACACCGGGGTAGGACACTTCTTCAACAGCATCCATCTATGGAGCGTGGAGCTGTTCTTCTTCGCGATGGTCGTGCACCTGTGGGGCAAGTATTGGATGGCCGCGTGGCGCGGGGGCCGGGGCCGCGTGTGGGTCACAGGTGCTGTGACCTTCCTGGTCGCCATACCCGCCGCGCTGACCGGCTACGTATCCCAGCAGAACTTCGACGCACAGTGGATCGCCACTCAGGCGAAGGACGCGATGAACTCCGTCGGCGCGGGGGCATTCTTCAACCTGACGAACTTCGGGCAGATGTACAGCTACCACGTGCTGCTGCTCCCCGTGGCGGTCGTACTGCTCGTGGGCGCGCACGTCCTGCTCGTGCGCCGTCACGGCGTGGTGCCGCCGTTCGAGCTCGAGAAGAAACTGCCGGCCGCCGCGAGCGCGGGCGCCGAGACCGACGGCCCTCCCCCGTCGTCGACCGGAGCGACGTCGTGAGCTTCCTGGGACCGAAGGACGACACCCAGCCGTGGAAAGGACGCTACGCGCCATACGACCTGATCAAAGAGCTGTCCATCGCGGTCGGCGTGATCACGCTGTTGGCGGTGCTGCTCACCGTGCTGCTCTCCTCGCCAGACGAGACGCCGAGCACGCTCGGCCAGTGGTCGCACCAACTGCCGGCCGACTTCGCCACGACAGCGGCTAAGGAGCTCGATGAAACGAGCCCGACGGCCGAATATGGCCCCCCCTACAACCACAACTCGGGCAGCGTGCAGCATTTCCTGTTCCTGCACCCGCAGAGGTGGCTCGGCGTCAGCCATCCGATCAACACGGCCGACGACTACGTGATCAAACCACTGGAAACAGTCCCCAACGACGAAGCGCTGCGCGGCGCGCTCGCCGAATATAAGGCGGCGCCCGAAAAGCAGAAAAAGGGATGGTCCGAAGCCTACGCCAAGCCTCTCGAAGAATATGCAACGGCGGTGGAAGAAAAGAAGCCGCCCCCCAGCACGGTGTCGGTCAACTCGAGCACGGGAACAGTGACCGTTCGGGCAAGCGGCGCCGGTCCGGTCCCGACGATGATGAGAAGCCTGCTGGCCCTCGCCCAGAGCGGCGGCCTAGACGGCAGCCTGCTGACCAGCAAAAACTTCTTCCAGACCGACTACACCAAGCCGTTGCTGCTCATGTCCGACGGCGGACTGCTCGCTGAACGCGCCGAAGAACAGCACCTGCTTGGCAAGCAGTGGGGCTTGATGAACGAGACGGGCAGCTTCCCGGGCCAGCCCTGGCTGTGGCTCTATTCCCTCTGGTATCAGGTCGAACCGATGAAGACATCGCCAAACGCGGACATCCAGGTGCTGCTCATCATGGGCGTGCTGAGCCTCGCATTCATCTGCATCCCCTTCATCCCGATCGTCAACCGGCTGCCCCGCTGGATACCGATCTACAAGCTGATCTGGCGCGAGCACTACCGCTCGCTGCCGCAGCCGCCCGTGCCGTCATAGCCGACGCTCGGCACGCTCAGGTCTTGCTCGGCCCGCGCTCGATTGCGTAGGCGACGGCGAGAGCCGTGATCAGACCCCGTTTGGGCCCGGTCACGGCCGTCGTCTCCCCGCCCCCGCCCGCGGCAGCTATGGGGCGAGGCGGAACGGCGGGTAGCGATCGGTCACCAGTACGTGGGCGTACGCGATCACCCGGTTGGTCCAGCGGCCGACGCCGACGAGGAAGTCGAACATCCCGCGTGGGAAGCGACCGGTGAACAGGATCGCGAACCAGGCGGCGATCACGACGAAGAACGCGGCGATGTAGAGGAAGAACAGCACCACGTAGTGCGGGATGGCCAGCAGCCACTTGACCAGCGGCAGCCACCGGTTGAGGTCGTTGCGCGCGTCCGGATAGGCAAACTCGAGATGCACCGCCTGATGCTCGTCGGTAGAGGGATAGCGGTCCTCCATCAGTGCCAGGTAGACGCCGATCCGAGCGGAGAACCGCATCAGCTCGAGGTTCCAGTCAAACCACCAGCGCGGATACTTCTGCCGGAACAGGATCAACAGCAGCGTGGGCACCACGACCAGGCCGGCAGCGCCGACAGCCCCTGCCCCCCTCCCGCCACCGTAGGCGTAGCCGCCGCCCTCGACGAGGGCGAGCACGATCACGATCGGGATGGCCATGAACAGGCGGAAGAAGGTGGTCAGGCGGTTGAGCGGCCGGTCAGGGTAGTCGACCGAGTACTGGACGGGATAGGGAACGTCGGGGTTCATGAATGCCTTTCATTGCGGTGTACGGCGTACACTCGTCTGCGGAACTATAAGTGTACGGTGTACACTTGTCAAGGCCGATGACAAAACAGAAGATCGCCACCCGGAGACCGCTGAGCAGCGCTCGTGTGCTGCAGGCCGCCGTCGCCCTCGCCGACGAGGCAGGGCTCGACGCGTTCAGCATGCGCGGGCTCGCACAGGAGCTCGGCGTCGTTCCGATGGCGCTCTACAAGCACGTCGCGAACAAGGATGAGCTCCTCGATGGCATGGTCGACATCGTCTTCAGCGAGATCGAGCTTCCTCCCGGCGACCTCGACTGGAGGCCGGCCATGCGGCGCCGGGCGATCTCCACGCGCGAGGCTCTGAAGCGCCACGGTTGGGCGATAGGGATGATGGAGTCGCGACACCCGGGACCGGCGAACCTGCGAAACCACAACGCGGTGATGGGCTGCCTGCGGAAGGCGGGCTTCCCGTTTGAGATGGCGGTCCACGCCTATTCGGTCCAGGACGCCTACATCTATGGGTTCGCTTTGCAGGAGAAGGATCTAGCGTTCGAGACCCCCGACAGTGCCGGAGAAGCCGCGCAGGGGAGGGCGGAGACGATCGGCGCGCTTGACGACTACCCATATCTCGTCGAGATCACTACGAAGCTCCCCGAGTCCGGGTACGACAGCGCCGTCGAGTTCGCATGGGGGCTAGATCTCATCCTCGACGGCCTCGACAGGCTTCGTCACACCGGAGCCGCGCCGGCATGAGCGACAGCGATGTCGCGACTCATCCCACTCGGGAAGGCTCAGACTGCCCTCGCGTTTCGGCGCGATCCCCCTGGGGCTCAGTCGTTCCTGACCGTCAACCGCGGTACCTGTCCGTTCAGGCACTCATCGCGAGAAGTGCCCGAAACGGAGGTAATCGCCGATAATCCGCAGGCTCCCGCGCGAACCTCATGGCATTGGCTGCGCCGCGAACTCCCTGCGGATGTTTCAGCGCTGACGCCGGGCGGGGCGCCGCTGCTTTGCACGCAGGAGGTCACCGGTTCGATCCCGGTTGGCTCCATTCGCATCCCTCGGGCACAGCCCCCCGCGGTGGGTCGCTACGGAGCGTGAACCGTGAAAGCCAGGCCCTTCGCGCTGCGCATCCTGCGTGTCGCCTTCGGCGGAGCTCGTGTGAATACTGGCGACTGGGCAACTGAGTCGATCCCAAGCCGGCGGAGCGCGGCCGACCCCGTAGCCACCGACGCCACAGCAACCCCAAGACTTGGCAGCAGCCACCGAGGCGGTCCACTTGACAGAGACAGACAGAACGACGCGGTATGACAGCGCGGCGTCACCCGGCGGTACCGGCTTGGCGGCGTTCGATCCGTTTTCAGCGCAGATACCCGACGATCCGTACCCAATGTATCGGGAGCTTCGCGACCACGCTCCCGTCTATCGCAACGATGAGCGCGACTTCTGGGCGCTGTCGCGCTTCGAGGACGTCCAGTGGGCCTCTCGCGATTGGCACGCGTTCACGAACGCTGACGGCGTGGAGCAGGATCGCTGGGGCAAGTTGCTCAGGGTCAGCAGCTTCATCGGCGAGGACCCACCACGGCACGATCAGCTGCGGTCAATACTGCGTAAGCACTTCGTGCCGAAGCAGATGCACTTGCTCGAGGCTACCGTCGAGCGGATAACCGCGGCGCTCCTGCGGGCCGCCATCGACGACCGACACGCCGATCTTGCTGCCGACTTCGGTTGGCCGCTCGGTGTGAGCGTGGTCTGCGAGATGCTCGGCCTGCCGGAGGTGGACAGGAGTCAAATGCAGCAGTGGCTCGATCAGATGCTGTGGCGAAATCCAGGCGATACCGAGGTGCCCTCGGTAGCGATAGACACCGCGAAGACCGTGCGTGATTATTTCGCGAGCGTAGTAGCGTCGCAGCGGAGCGAGACCGATCGGGACGACGTGCTCTCGACGTTGATCAGCGCCGAAAGCGCTGGCGATTTGTCTCGTGACGAGCTCTTGGACATGTGCGGCCTCTTGTTTGTCGCAGCCACGGACACGGTCGCAAGCGCCGTCTCGAATGCCGTCATCCTGCTCGGGACGCACCAGGATCAGCGGGCGGTCCTTCGCGACGATCCGGACCTCTTGCCTGCGGCCATCGAAGAGGTGGTCCGTTACGAGGCACCCGTTCAATTCCTCGCGCGCAAGACGACCCGCCGAGTTACCCTCCACGGGGTCAGGATGCCCGCTGGTGCATGGGTGCTTTTACTGCACGCCGCGGCGAACCGGGACGAGCGGCGTTTTGTCGAGGCCGAAAGCTTCGACGTGACTCGAAAGCCTCTGCGTCACCTGGGATTTGGTGATGGGATTCACTTCTGCCTGGGAGCCCCGCTAGCACGCCTGCAGGCTCGGGCGGCGCTCCAGGCGATCCTGAACACGATCCCGGAATATGAGGTTCAGTCCGTCGAGCGCTACCCGTCCTACAACGCTCGAGGAGTGTCGCAGTTGGTCGTCGCGTGGTAACGATCAACTCCCGCTATCGGTGGCCGCGAACGGCG
>JAOPZM010000084.1 GCA_025964115.1 Solirubrobacterales bacterium | reverse complement strand
GCTCGACCGGCTCGCCACCCCGCGCCGGGCTCGGCCGCGGCGGCGCCGGTGCGCTCACGTCCCCGGTAAGAAGGACGATGCCCGCGTTCGCGGGGCTGTTCAGCAGGCAGCGCACGGTCGTTCCGGGAGCGACCGCGAGGTCGTGCAGTGGCGCGTGCGCCTGTTGGACGAGCGATGGAAGCTCCTCGGCCAGCGCCGGCCCGAGCCACGAGATGGGCGTCGGCGCCTGGCCTGCGCGGGGCCAGTGCTCGAACTCGACCGAGCCGCTCAGCAGCAGCCGCTCGCGAGCCCTTGTCATGGCCACGTAGAGGATCCTGTCCTCCTCCTGCGCTTCCCGCTGCCGGCGCTCGGAGCAGAGCTCCTCATACTCGAGCGCCGGGCTCGATCCGGCGCCGTCGAGGCGCACGAGCCGAAGGCCGACGCGATCCCCGTCGACGAGCAGATCCGGTGTCTGGGTCCTCGGCTGGCGCCCGAGGTCGGCGAGGCACACGACCGGAAACTCGAGGCCCTTCGCCGCGTGAACGCTCATCAGCCGCACCGCATCGGGCTCGACGCCGTCGACCGGGGCGTCGGGCTCGATCTTGGCGGCGTCCCTGAGGTACTCGACGTGGTCGAGGAAGGCCCGCAGGTCGCGTCCTTCGCCGGCTTCGAACCGGCGGGCGAGGCGCAGCAGCTTGTGGATGTTGGCGAGCCGGCGCTCGCCCCAGTCGAGCGCGAGCACATGGTCTCGGTAGCCGCGGGCCTCGATCGCCCGCTCGATCAGCTCGGAGATCGTTCGCGTGGAGGCGCTCGCTCGCTCGCCTGCAAGCCGCACGCAGAAGGCGGACAGCGCATCACGGTCCCCGCCCGCAAGGCGGCCCGGGAGATCCCCGCTGCCGTCCAGCGCCTCGAGCGCGGTCGCCCACGCACCCCGGCGAGTCTCGCGGGCCGCGTCGGCGAGCAGCGCCAGGCAATCCCGCGAGCAGCCCCCCAGCGGCGAGGCGAGCGCGCCGTAGAGCGCCTCCTCATCGAGCGGATTGGCCAGCGCCCGCAGGTAGCTGACCAGATCGCCGATCTGCTGGTGGCCCCAGAATGCACCGACCGCTGCGAGGGTTCGCAGGCCCTGAAGCTGAAGCGCGCGCTCGAAGAGCTCGAGGTCGCCGGTGGCCCGCAGCAGCACGGCCACGTCCCCGGCGCGCGCCTCGCCTCGCTCGATGAGCTCCGACACCCGCTGGGCCAGCATCCGGGCCTCGGCCTGCCGCCAGAGCTGTGAATGCGGCAGCCCGGCGGCGATCTCCCGCGCCAGGTCATCGCGCGCCTCCCAGCCGTCCATGCTTGTCAGCAGCAGCTCGACCGGGGCGCCTTGGGGCTCGGCGTCGTCACGTCCGGCGAGCAGCGGCTCGTAACCGGTGAAGCGCTCCGCGAACACGGCGTTGACCACGTCCAGCACCGGCTCCCGGCTGCGGAAGTTGCGTGTCAGCGCAAGGCTTCCGCCCCGCTCCTGCAGCTCGGCGCGACGGGCGCGGAACAGGCTCACGTCGGCGTGCCTGAAGCCGTAGATCGACTGGAACTCGTCGCCGACCGTGAACAGGTTGCCGCGGTCCAGCGCGCCGAGGATACCCAGCTGACGCGGGTTGGTGTCCTGGAACTCGTCGACCATCAACAGCTCGAAGCGCTCGGACCAGGCCGCCCGCAGCCCATCCCGCTCGGTGAGCAGCTCGCGGGTGAGCAGCTCCAGATCGTCGAAGTCGACCGCCGCGCGGCCTCGCTTGAGCTCCTCGTACGCGAGGCCGAACCCCTCGAGCAGCTCATCCAGGAGCACGCAGGCCCGCGCCGCGTCGCTGGCGAGCTCCTCTGCGGGATCCTCGAGCGCCCCCGCGGGCAGCCGCGGCCTGAGCTGGCCGCGGCTGCGCAGCTCGCCGTATACCTGCTCGATCATCGAGCGGACCCGGTCGATGCCGTAGGCGGCGAGCAGATCGACCGCCTCGGCTCGCTCGCCCAAGAGGAACTTCCGCAGGCCCGTCCCCCACGCGAGCTCCCGCAGCCGCCCCGCGAGGCCTTCATCGACGATCGTGAAGTCCGGGTCGAGCCCGGCCGCCAGCGGATGAGCTCGCAGCACGCGGGCGCAGAAACCGTGGAAGGTGCCCACGAAGGCGGCCTCCGTGTCACGCGCGGCCTCGCGGTCGCCGAGCTGGAGCAGCCGTGCCCGTACGCGTGCCCGCAGCTCGCCGGCGGCCCGCTCGGTGAAGGTGATCGCGAGGATCCGTCCCGGCGCGATGCCGTCCTCGCGCACCGCCCGGATGAAGCGCTCCACGAGCACCGACGTCTTGCCGCTCCCTGCCGCTGCCGACACGAGCAGCGGCTCGGCGCGGCGAGCCACGGCCTGCTCCTGCTCGCCGGTCAGTCGCGGCCCCGGTCCTGCCGCCACGGGCAAGCCGTCCGGCTCCATGCCCGGAAGCGTCTGCACCTGGTGGCCGCCGACGATCTCTGCGCTCACCGCTCGCACCGGCAGATCGTCGGGTACTTGCAGCCTCCCTTGAAGGCGCAGGTCTCCGGGCGGGCCTCGAGCTCGCCGCGCCCCGCCTGCTCGGCCGCCTCGCGCGCCACGGCGACCGCCTGCTCGAGGAGCTCGGACACCTCTGCGCGCTCGCGGACGTCGGTGCTCATGCACTCCAGTGCGAGCCCGCTGTCTTCGTCGAGCACGCCGCGCGCGCGGAGATCCTCGCCCGAGAGCGGCTGGTAGAAGCCACCGGCAACCCGAAGACCCAGGAGCTGCTCGACGGCGCGCATGTAGAGCGCGACCTGCAGGTTGCCGTCCTTGATCCATCTCGCGGACGGCAGGGCCCTGCTCGCCTTGTAGTCGTAGATGACCGCCTCGCCTTCGTCGCTCACGTCGACGCGGTCGATCCGTCCCCGCAGCCTCATCCCGCCCGCCAGCTCGAGCGCCGGCAGGCGGCTCGGCTCGCCGCGCTCGTCGCCCTCGCCGATGCCGAAGCCGAGCTCCAGCTCCCGCGGCTCGAGCGGGCTCTCCTCTTCGGCGGCGTGTCTCAGATAGCGGTCGAGGTCCACCTGCAGGCGCCGGCGCACCGCCGTGCGCCGCTCGGGCGCCACCGACAGGGGATGCTCCGGCTCGTTCTCGACCAGCGCCTGCGCGAGCAGCGCTCGCGCGCGTCCGAGGGTCCGCGATGTCAGCCGCGCGGACCCGGTCTCGTGGCGCAGCCCCTCCAGCGTGTCCTTCAGGACCGCGTGAGCCAGCCCGCCGCGCGCAAGCGGCTCGGGATCAGGCTCGAAGGACCCCGGGCTCAGCATCCGCTCGACGAACCAGGCGACCGGGCAGCCGACCCAGCGTTCGATCGACGAGGCCGACCAGACGCGTTCGGTCAGCCGCGCCAGCAGCTGCTGGTCGCGCACCGGCTCGTCGACGCACGCCGGGGCTGGCGAGGAGGCGGGCGCGGGCATGCCGTCGACGGCCCCCAGCGGCCTGCGCGCGGCGCGCTCGGGCAGGCTCTCGGCGAACAGGTCGCAGACATCGTCGACGAACAGCGATCTCGAGGTCGCCTCGCCGTCGTCGTTGGCCACGTGCCAGCTGAGGATCAGACGCTCCTCCGGGCGAGACAGCGCGGCATAGAGCAGATACCGCTCGGCGGCGAGCACGTCCTGTGGCTCCTCGAGCGTCAGTCCCGAGACCTCGGCCAGCCTCCGGCGCTCCTCCTCGGCCAGGAACGGCCGTGGGCGCGCGCGGCCGGGGAACGCGCCCTCCTGCAGTCCGCACACGAACAGCGCCCGCACCCGCCGCGCACGCAGCGCCAGCGGGTCGAGCACCGCGACGGCTCCGGATGCCGAGCCCCGCCGGGCCTCGCCACTGTCGATCTCGACCCGCTCGAGCGCCCCCGCCAGCTCGCCGGCGCTCGCGGGGGCGAGCTCCGGTGCGAGGCGCGCGAGCTCGCGCAGCTCGCCCAGCGCGCGCCGGCCGGCGGCGAGCGCGCTGGCCTCGTCGCGCTCGTCGGGCGAGAGGACACGGGCGTCCGAGCGCCTGGGGGCACAGAACAGCCAGTACAGCTCACGCGCGGCCCTCTCGAACACGCCCGCCGCGCCGCGCTGCTGCGCGTCGGCAAGGCGGTCAATCGCCTCGAGCGGCCAGTTGCTCTGCTCCCACAGCTCCCTTGCCCGGGCGGCAGTGAGCGCGCCCGCGCGCCTAGCCCTGATCTCGAGCCGGTCCGCGAGCGCAGCATGCTCGAGCAGGCCCGGCGCCCGCAACCAGGCCAGCAGATCCCCGAGCTCGCCGGCCGGCGAGCCGTCGCGCGCGGGCACGCAGCGGAGCAGACCCACGAGCGCACGGCCGACGGCTGTGTCGCCGAGACGGCGACGACGGCTCAGGGCGAAGGGGACCTCCGCCTGCGAGAAGACCTCTTCCAGGAGGTCCAGCGACGTGCCCGCCGGGCGCGTGAGGACGGCGATCTCCTCGGGCGCCATGCCGCCGTGAAGCAGCCCGGCGATCTCGCTGGCGACCAGCTCGAGCTCGGCGCGCTCGCCGCCGCCCTCCAGCATGTGCAGGGCGGTGCCGGGATCGAGCCTGACGGTCCCTGGCTCGAACAGCCGGCGCTCCAGATGGCTCAGCGCGGCTCGCGCCTGTGGTGCATAGTGCTCGGCGCGCGGCTCGAGCATCACATGCTCGTCGGCGAGCGGCGCGAGCGTCTGGAAGGTGGACGCGCGACCTGCGAAGGCGGCCCGGCCGGGCTCGTATGCCAGCGACACCGTCACCTTCGCCGAGACCACCCTCCCCAGCGTCTCGATCGCGTCGAGCTGGAGCGCCGTGAGGTCGTCGAACCCGTAGAACAGCACCGGCGTGCCGCCCCACAGGGCCGGGCGCTCGCGCAGCCGATCCAGGGCTCGGACGGCACGCTGCTCGGCGTCCAGGCGCCCGAGCCGCTCGAGCGTGCCACGGTAGTCGGCGTACAGCGCTCCCAGCTCGGCCCGCGACGCCCTCGCGCCATCCGCGGCCTGCCAGCTCGCGAGGGCGTCGCTGAACCGGGCGGGGCTGACCCGCCGAACCTGGAGCTCCGCGAGGAACTCACCCAACGCCGACACGAGACCGGGAGCGACCGCTGGCAGCCCTGCTCGGGACGCCAGCGCAGCGAGCAGCCGCTCGCGGGCCTGGCCCGCCAGCACCGCGTCGCTGATCCCCGCGCGCCGGACGGCCTCCGCGATCAGGCCGGCGAAGCGCTCCACCCGCACTCCCATCGCCGCGTGCTCGCCGGCCAGCTCGCGCAGGTAGTGCTCGACGTCGGCGCGGGTGGGAACGACGAGCAGCGGTTCCTCACCATGCGCGAGGTGCCGGCGCACGGCATCCATCAGCACCTGC
>JAOPZM010000027.1 GCA_025964115.1 Solirubrobacterales bacterium | reverse complement strand
GCTCGTCTACGGCGCGCTGCTGCTGCTCATGCTCCTCTCGTGAGCCATGAGCGGCGGGCGGCGGCGCTGCTGGGCGCGGCGGCACTCGGCGTGGCCATCGTCGGGGTCTCGGTCGTGGCGCGCCTGCTCGGCGGCGATCCAGGGACGCTGTTCTTGGGCGGACGCCTGAACTCGCCGCTCGGCTACATCAACGGCGAGGGCTGTCTGTTCGCGATGGGTCTGTGGCCGTTCATCGCGCTCGCCGAGAACCGCCGCGCGCTCGTGGCCGGGCCCGCCGCGGCGATGGCAACCCTGCTCGCATGTCTGGCGCTGCTGTCGCAGTCGCGCGGCACCGCGCTCGCGATCCTCGGAGCCTTGATCCTGGTCGTGGCGCTCGTTCCGGGCCGCACGCGCCGCCTCTACGCCGCGCTTGTGGTGGGCGGTGGCGTGGCGCTTGTGGCTCCCGATCTGCTGCGTGTCTATCACGACGCGGCCGGCGGCCCGGTCACGCCCGGCGTGGCCCACGACGCCGGGCGCGCAGCGCTGCTGGCGGCGGCGGTGGTCGGCGGCGTATGGGCCTTCGTCACCGCGCTGTCGCGCATGGTGGCCTCGGGCCCGCATGCGTCGCGGGCGGCGACGCTAGGGTCGTGGCTCCTCGCGGTGCCCGTCGTGGTGGCGCTTGCCGTGGGCCTGGCCTCGAGCGAACGCATCGAACACGACGTCAGCCGGCAATGGCACGCCTTCGTGCGGGTCGCTGAACCGGGCGAAAGCCGTGCGCCTTCCGCGAGCAGTTCGCGGCTCCTGAGCGGCGCGGGGAATCGCTACGACTACTGGCGCATCGCCGCTGACGTGTGGCAGCAGCATCCGCTGATCGGTGTGGGCGCCGGCAACTTCTCGCGCTCCTACTTCCAGCAGCGCGCCACGACCGAGGACGTCGACCAGCCGCACTCGTTGGAGCTGCAGGCGCTCTCCGAGCTGGGGCTCGTCGGAGCGCTGCTGCTCGGCTGCTTCATCGCGGGCGTCTTCTGGGGGGCCGTACGCATGCGCGGTGGCGCCGCGCCCTCGCCGATGCGCCGCGGGCTGATGACCGCCGGCCTTGGGGTCTTCACTGCGTGGCTCGTTCAGGCGAGCGTCGACTGGATGCACCTTCTGCCGGGGCTGACCGCGATCGCGCTCGCCGCGGCCGCCGTCCTCGTCTGGCCGAGAGGTCAACCCAAGCCAGACGCTGCGGCGGCTCGCTCCCGGCCGGGGCCCCGTGAGGCGGCGGTGGCGCTGGGGGTCTCGGCGGTGATCGTCGCCCTGATCGCGACGGGTGCGAGCCTCAGCCGCCAGGGCCTCGCGCAGGTATATCGCTCACGCGCGCAGAGCGAGCTGAACCGCAACCCGGCGGCGGCGCTCGCGGACGGCAACCGCTCGCTCGACCTCGATGCAGACTCCACTCGGACCTACTACATCAAGGCTGCTGCGCTGGCTCGCTTTGACCAGGGGGCCGCCGCCGAAGCGACGCTGCTGAAGGCGCTCGCCCGGGAACCCGACAACTTCGTCACGTGGGCGCTGCTCGGCGACATAGCCGTGCGCGAGCGCAACCTGGGCCTGGCCGAGCGGAACTACCTGCGGGCACACCAGCTCAACCCGCGCGACGTATCGCTGACGAAACTCGCACGCGACCCACGTGCGGCCCTGCGCTAGTCAAGACGCGTCACTGCTGGTTTTTCAGTTGTCAAGGGGCTATCTTCAAAACCATGGGAGCCGGGGGAGTCTGGGCCAAGGGGGGCGTTGTCGTTCTCGCTATGAGTTGCTTTGCCTGCTGCCCGAACGTGGCGTCGGCCCTCGAACCGGGAGTGCATGTCGATCCCGGCTCGCCCGCCGCCAAGGAGTATGCGCTTCCTCTCAACCAGGCTCGCCAGACGGGGTCCCCTTCACAGTCGACCTCTGAAGGCACTCTCTTCGGCGCCGGTATCAAGCCTCCCGGGTCCGGAGGATCCACGGGCGGGGGCGGCCGCCGGCCCGACACGCCGACCACGGCCGGCGGTGCCATCTCGGCACCGAACGGGTCAGGCGAATCAGGTCAACGGCCGGCGCTCGCCCAGACGATATTGCGCGCCGCGCGCTCGCAGGGGTCAGGCAGCGGCGAAGGCTCGATTCTGGCGCTGGTCGGCGGCGGGGTTGCGATACTGGTGCTCGGCGGGTTCGGTGGGACGGTGTTGCGGCACAGCCGCCAAGGGACATCGTCACCATGATCGACGGGTGCCAGATGCGCTTCCTGGTAACCGGCGGCGCTGGGTTCATCGGGTCGCATCTGTGTGACTACCTGATCGACGAGGGTCACACGGTGGACGTTCTGGACGACCTCTCGACCGGGAGCATGGAGAACGTCGCCCAGCTCGAGCGGAACGACCGCTTCCGCTGCACGGTCGGCTCCGTCGATGACGACGAAGTCGTTGACGCCCTGGTCCGTGAGGCCGACGTCGTCGTCCATCTGGCAGCTGCGGTGGGAGTGAAACTGGTGGTCGATAGCCCCGTGCGGGCGATCGAGACGAACGTGCACTGCACTGAGGTCGTTCTCGCCCACGCCGACAGTCACGGCAGGCCGGTGCTCATCGCCTCCACGAGCGAGGTCTACGGCAAGAGCAACGCGCTGCCCTTCAGGGAGGACGGAGACCTGCAGATGGGGGCGACGGACAAGTCCCGCTGGGCCTATGCCTGCTCGAAGGCGATCGACGAGTTCCTGGCCATGGCCTACTGGCGCGAGCGTGGTCTGCCGGTCACCGTGGTTCGACTGTTCAACACGGTCGGCCCGCGGCAGACAGGGAGCTACGGGATGGTGGTACCGACCCTCGTCGGCCAGGCTCTCGCCGGCGAGCCGCTTACCGTCTATGGCGACGGGCGCCAGATGCGCTGCTTCTGCCACGTGGCCGACGTGGTGCAGGCACTCGCCGGGCTGATCTACGACGAGCGCGCGCGCGGAAACGTGTTCAACGTCGGGGCCACCGCTGAGATATCGATGCTCGATCTCGCCCGGCGGATCATCGCGGCGACCGGCTCCTCCTCCGAGATATGCCTGACGACCTACGCGGACGCCTACGGCGAAGGCTTCGAGGACATGTACCGCAGGATCCCCGACATCACGAAGGTGCACGCCCTCATCGGCTGGTCGCCCACGCGCTCGCTGGAGGATGTCATCCGGGACGTCGTTGCCTATCACCGCAGCGTCAATCCAGCGCCCGAGATACCGGCCTTGGGATGAGCGGCTGAGGACGATCCGCAGTAGCGCGGCGGCTTGACGCGAGCTGGCGGATCTGCAAGGATCGCATGCGCGATACCCGAGGGGTGGTACACGGGGCAGGTTCCGCGGAATCGGAGGACCGCGGGGCATACCACAGAGGACATTGGGAGACGGGTCAATGAGAGGCACAAGGATTGGGCGAATCTGCCTCATCGCATCGTTGGTTGCGGGCGCGATCGGCGCGGCGAACGCCTCTGCAGCCGAATACGAAGTCCGCGGCCTCCCGGAACTCGGGCGCTGCGTAAGGGTCGCTGAAGGCACGGGCGTCTACCCGACCGGTTCCTGCATAACGGCGGGATCCCCAGGTACGGGCAGCTTCGAATGGACTCAACTGACCGCGGAAGAAAAACGGACGTTCACGGGCTCGGCGCTCGAATCGATCCTGACAACGGTCGGCCACACCACGATCCACTGCTCGAGCGCGAGCCTGTCAGGGGAATACACAGGCCCCAAAAACGCCACGGTGCACCTCGAACTTCATGGATGCACGAACTCGCTCGCCGCGCAGTGCCAGAGCGAACCCACGAGCAAAGGCGAGATCAAGAGCCTGCCACTCGAAGGCGAACTCGGGTTCATCAAGAACGTGGTCAAAGAAGGCAAAACGATCGTCGCGACCGGCTTTGACCTCAAGGCCCAGTCGCCATTCTCCGACCTGATCATCTTCGAATGCGGCGGCGTTGCCGAATCGGTTCGGGTGGACGGTTCGGTGATAGGCCGGATCAAACCGTTCGACAGGATGACGACGGTGTCGAACCTCGTCTATACGAGGACGAAAAGCGGCAAACAGGCCATTGAAAAATTTCAAGGCGGCGTCAAAGACACGCTGACGACTACCTTCATGTCGGGCCTCGAATCAAGCTCGGGCGCGTCGACCTTGACGATCAAAAGCGAGACGGGCCACTACTCAACGCTGCTTGAGATCAAAGCCAAGGGCAACTAAGTCAGCCGTCCCGCCAGGCGAAGTAGCCCGGCTTCTTTCTTCCGTCCGCTTCGATCAGCCCGCCCGCGGCCTGCGGGGGTTCGTCGTAGAGATGTATCCAGCCGAGCGCATAGACGTCGCGGAGTTCACCGGCCAGCCGAAGGCCGCCCGCGATCCATTTGGCCTGGACTCCGAGGTCGACGTGGAAGTTGAACTCGCGGTCGACCGAGGTGGGAATCGTCCACTCCGACAGAAACAGCCCCGGTTCGGGGTTGCCGGGCCGTCCCAGGTTGTCGTCCACGAGCTTGTCCAGCCGCGCGAGGTCGGAGAAGTCGATCTGCTGGTTCGGTGACGGCGGGTTCAGCAGGTTGGGCGCGCGGATGCTGAACGGGTTGTGGCCGTAGAGATCCAGCCGTGGAGGTCTCCCGTTGGGCAGGCGCAGATTTTCAATCCACTGCGGAGTTGAGATGCTGGCGGCGGAGTCGGTCATCCCGCCGATGACGAGATTTGCCCGGTTGGCCCGCTTGAGCGCGCCGTAGGCGGCGTCGAGCAGGCGTGCGTAGAGGTGCGGCGCCACCCTCTGCCGGGCGTTCAGTGCCAGGAACGGTGTGGCCGCTACCAGCGGCTGGAAGTTGTGCGAGCGGGATGGCTCGCCCCAGATCATCCACAGGTGAACGCCGGGGTAGCGCCTGGCCGCGGCGAGGGCGAAGTCGGCATAATCCCGGGGGCGCCGCGGCGCCCACCGTGATGAGTGCCCGCCGTTGGCCCATCGGGGCGCCCCGATCAGCTGGAGCGCGACCCGCATGTGGTGGCGCTTCGCTTCGGCTACGGCCTGTGTGACGGCGACGGGCCACACGTAGGCAGGATCGCTGGCGCTGCGCGGCCGGCGCGGGCGGCGCGCAGCTATCGAGTCCCAGTGGAGCGAGTCCTCGTAGATGCGAACGCCGAGCCGTTCATAGGTGGGGAACA
>JAOPZM010000241.1 GCA_025964115.1 Solirubrobacterales bacterium | reverse complement strand
TGGGCGACCGCGACGATCCGTGGTCCGCTGCGCGTGAGCATGCGCTCGCGCTGGGTCTCGCTCAGCGAGGGGGAGGCGAGCACGTCGAAGATCGCTTCCACGCGCGAGGCGGTGACGTTGGCATGCTGCCCCCCCGGCCCAGAGGAGCGGCTCGTCCGCAGCGTGATCTCCGCCAGCGGGATCGCCAGCTCGGAGTTGACGCGCAGGTGCCGCGTCGGGCCCTCAGCTCCGCTCATGCGCAGCTGTCGCCCGCGCAGCTCATTTCTGCTCGTCCGCTGAGAGGTCGTGAATGGCCCTGACCCGCTGCTCCTCGCCCTCTGGCACGCGCCCGTCACGCCCGACGTAACCGTCCTTGCCGCCGACGCAGACGTACACCGCATCGACCTCTCCGATGTTGCGAATCTTGCGGACCGTCGCCGAGTCGACACGCGCGAGGCCGCCCTCCTGCAGCGCCTCCACCGAACCGTCGCCGAACTCCATCTCGATCGCGCCGCGGTGCACGAAGTACAGCTCCTCCTGCGTGTCGTGGTAGTGGGCGCCCGTCTCGATGCCGGGCGGAAGCACGATCGCGTTCACGCCGAACGCGGTCACGCCCAGGCCCTTGCGAACCTTGCGGAAGCCGGGGCCGTCGCCCAGGTCATCCAGATG
The DNA here is from genome assembly GCA_025964115.1 of Solirubrobacterales bacterium. Lineage (GTDB taxonomy): Bacteria > Actinomycetota > Thermoleophilia > Solirubrobacterales > Solirubrobacteraceae > Palsa-744. The sequence goes on along the minus strand of JAOPZM010000241.1, from coordinate 9,931 downwards.
GCCGACGGCGTAGCCCGCTCCGGTCCTCACCCGCGGATAGTCGCTGGAAGCCTCCATATGCCTCGCCCTCCTTCGTCGCTGGAGATCAGTGCTCTGCAACGTAGCCATCGCCGGGCGTGAGCGCGCGCTGCTCGTGCGCCCACCGCAGCAGTCCGCCGCTCATCGAGTACGCCTCGAAGCCTGCCGTACGTAGAGCCTGCGCCGCCATCTCCGAGCGCGCCCCCACGCGGCAGTAGAACACGACCGGCCGCTCGCGCTCGAGCGTCGCCGCCTCCGACGAGAGCTTCATCAGCTCGATGTGGCGGGACCCGGCGATGTACCCAGCATCGCGCTCGTAGGGCTCACGCACGTCGATCAGCTGCAGGTCGGGCTGCTCCTGAAGCCACGCCTCGACACGCTCTGGGTCGACCTCGATGGTCGCTGTCTCGTCGACGCCGCTCATCTCGCATATGAGCCTAGCGTGACGCTTTCGGCGCCGGGACCGGATCGCCTCGGGGGCGACAGCAGGCTAGACCGCCGGCGGTTCTTCGTACGGGTCGCGTTCGACCACTCGGTCGCGCACGACCCTCCCGCGCCGGGGAGCCCACATCGCCATGTACAGGATCGACAGCAGCAGGCCCACGATCCCGACGATCATCAGGATCAGGCCGACCGTCTTCAGGTCGACGCCTTCCACGCCGGTCGTGACCGCGTAGCGCAGGATCGCACCGACGGCTATGAGGAATATGGATGTTCCGAGTGGCACGTACAGGGCTTACCCGCCGCCGAGTCGCGTAAACAGCGGCCGGACATCCGGCCACTGCACTGCGGCGCGGCGGCCACCGGTCATCACTAGGATCAGCGTCAATGGAGACGGTCAGCGACGTCTACGTGGTCCCGCAGGAGAACCTCGACTTCTGCGCCACGATCGGGCAGATCGCCCGTGAGAGGATCGCGCCACGCTCGGCGGAGATCGACGAGCGTGCCGAATATCCCTGGGACGTGCGACGGCTCCTGGCCGAGCAGGACATCCTCGGGCTGCCCTTCCCGACCGAGTACGGTGGGACCGGCACGGGCACGCTGATGCTCAACATGGCCGTCGAGGAGCTTGCGAAGGTCGACGCCTCCTGTGCGCTGATCCTCATGGTCCAGGAGCTCGGAACGCTGCCGATCCAGCTGTTCGGCTCCGACGAGCTGAAGGAGCGCTTCCTGCCCCGCTGCGCGACCGGGGAGTGGTCGCCCGCGTTCGCGCTCTCCGAGCCCGAGGCCGGCTCGGATCCGGCGGGGATGAAGACAACCGCGGTCCAGGACGGCGACGAGTGGGTGATCAACGGCACCAAGAACTGGATCTCGAACCTGGGGGTCGCGGACTTCTACATCTGCTTCGCCGTCAGCGACCGCGAGAGCCGCCGCATGACCGCGTTCGTCGTGGAGGCAGACCGTCCCGGCTTCAGCGTCGGCAAGCTCGAGCACAAGCTCGGCATCCGCGCCTCGCCGACGGGTCAGCCGATCTTCGAGGACGTGCGCGTGCCGGCCGAGAACGTGATCGGCGAGGTCGGCAAGGGCCTCTCGGTCGCGCTGGGCACGCTCGAGCGCACGAGGCTCGGCGCCGCCGCGCAGGCCGTCGGCATCGCCCAGGGCGCCACCGACTACGCCGTCGCGTACGCCCGCGAGCGCCGGCAGTTCGGCAAGGCGATCAACGAGTTCCAGGGGATCCAGTTCAAGCTGGCCGACATGGAAACGCAAACGGCCGCCGCCCGCGAGCTGCTTTACAAGGCCTGCGCGATGGCCGACCAGCATCACCCGCAGCGTGCAAAGTACTCCTCGATGGCGAAGGTCTTCTGCTCGGACACGGCGATGGCCGTGACTGTGGAGGCGGTTCAGGTCCTGGGCGGCTACGGTTACGTGAAGGAGTATCCGGTCGAGCGCATGATGCGAGACGCCAAGATCACACAGATCTACGAGGGCACGAACGAGATCCAGCGTCTCGTCATTGCCCGCACGCTCAAGTAGGGCTGAGCGGTGAGTGGGTCGTCCCGGCCAGGCGCCTCCAGCCACTTCCGGCGGGTGGGGCTGGCCGCGCTGATCGCCCTTTCCCTCGGTCTCGTGGTGATCGTCGTCGGGCAGGGCTTCAGCTCGATCGGCATGGTGCGTGCGCTCGAGGACGTCGCGCTCGGCGTGATCGTTGCGGCGGTGCTCATGGGTGGCGTGGCCTTCGTCGCCGTTCGCATGGCGGGCTGGCGCGACCCCGAGTCCGAGACCGAGTTCGAAGAGATCGTGCGCAACGCCGAGACGCTCGCACGCGAAGGGCTCGCCGTCCCCCCCGATGAAAGCGAGTTCATGGAGCTCGACCCGCTCGACGACCACGACTTCGAAGAGCTCGTCAGAGATGCGCTCGACGACCTTCCCGACCTGCTTCAGAACGCGCTCCTGCACGTGGCGGTCGTGATCTCCGACGGAGGGCGCCGTCGCGGCGCCTACGGCCTCTACCAGGGTGACGGTGCGGTCCACGACAACACCCACGACCGCATCGTGATCTTCCGCGACACCCTCCGCCGCGACTTCGGCCACGACCCGGACATGCTGCGCGAGCAGGTCACGCGCACGCTGCGCCACGAGCTCGCACACCACGTGGGCTTCGATGAGCTCGGCGTGAGCCGCCTGGACCTGTAGGTAGCCGTCGAGGCGGCCGTCTGCCCCTGTCCCGTAGGATCCCATCCAGGTGCCGGGCGGGATAGGACCTCTCGCCGGCGCTCGCCGCCACCGACCCAAGGAGAGAGCCACACATGCCCGAAGCTGTGATCGTCGACGCCATCAGGACGCCTATCGGCCGGGCCGTCAAGGGGTCGCTCAAATCGGTCCGAGCCGACGATCTGGCGGCGGTCCCGCTGAGGGCCCTGATCGAGCGCAATCCGCAGCTGGACCCGAAGTCGATCGGCGACGTGATGATGGGTTGCGGCAACGCCGAAGGTGAGGCGGGCTACAACGTCGGGCGTAACGCGACGCTGCTCGCCGGGATCGACCATCACGTGCCCGGCACCACGGTCAACCGCTTCTGCGCCTCCTCGCTTCAGACGACGAGGATGGCCTTCCATGCGATCAAGGCGGGCGAGGGCGACACGTACGTCGCCGCCGGCGTCGAGGCGGTCTCGCGCGCGGGGCAGGGGGCGCCGTTCGAGTTCCACCCGCTGCTCGACGGGTCCGAGAACTCCCTCTACAACGCCTACATCTCGATGGGCATGACCGCCGAGAACGTGGCTGAGCGCTGCAAGGTCAGCCGCGAGGCGCAGGACGAGTGGGCGGTCATCTCTCAGGCGCGCGCGGTCGGCGCCCAGGAATCCGGCCACTTCGACAAGGAAATCGTGCCGGTGACCGCACCCGCACACAAGGACACCGACAGGGAAGGCAACGAGATCGACGTGCCCGAGCAGATCGTCACCAAGGACGACGGCCCGCGCGCCGGCACGACGATGGAGCGGCTCGCGGCGCTGAAGCCCGTGTTCAAGGAGGGCGGGACGGTCACCGCCGGAAACGCCTGTCCGCTCAACGACGGCGCGGCCGCGCTGCTGGTCATGAGCGACGCGAAGGCGAGCGAGCTGGGGTTCAAGCCGAAAGCGCGGATCATCGCCTCCACGGTCGCCGCGATCCGCCCCGAGATCATGGGCCTCGGGCCGATTCCCGCGATCCAGCAGCTGCTGAAGAACACGGGCATGACGATCGAGGACATCGATGTGGTTGAGATCAACGAGGCGTTCGCCGCGCAGATCGTGCCCTGCAAGGAAGACCTCGGCATCGACGACGAGAAGCTCAATCCCTTCGGCGGCGCGATCGCGCTCGGGCACCCGTTCGGGATGACCGGCGCGCGCATCATGACCACGCTGCTGAACGACCTCGAGACGCTCGACGCGACGTACGGCATCGAGTCGATGTGCGTGGCCGGGGGCATGGGCATGGCGATGCTCGTCGAACGGCTTTAGCCCGCCAGCCCGTAGCTTTCAACATGTCGAGATTCGGGTAGGTTCGCTCAGGGTCGAGCCCCTCGCGGTCGATGAGCAGGCGATGCGCCCTACACCGATCGCCTCGGAGGCGGCGCCCGTGCACTCCCGGCTGGCCCCGCTGCGCCACCCCCATCTCTGGATGCTGGAGCGTCGTGCTGCCCGGGCCGACGGCTCCGCGTTCGCCTTCGGCTTGCGGCTGTTTGCGACGGTCGCGCTCGCCTGCGGGCTGGTCGGCTTCGCCGGCTACTTCTTCCTGGAGCGGAACCTGGCACACCGGCAGATCTCGAGCTACGCGGCCACCCTGCGAGCGGATGCGGAGGCCTTCGAACGCGAGGCCGCACGCGCTAGGAGCCAGTCGGAGGCGATGCTGCAGGTCGATCCCCTGCTCGATGCCGTTGCGCACCGTCCCGGCACCAGGGAAGCGGTGCTGATCGGACCGGGCCACGTGATCGTGCAGGCGCTCAACGATGGCCAGCTGGGATCACTCGACGGCGGGCCTCGCATCGATGCGGCGCTGGCGCACGGCACCTCTTTCTCCGGCCATGAGAGCGGCCCCCGTCACGACCGACACGATTTCGAGTTCGTCGTGCCGGTGAACCTGCCTGGCGGCCGCTACGCATACGACGTGACCTACGACCACCGCACCTACGATGCGCAGCTTGGTGAAGTGAGGACGATCCTGCTCGTGGTCGGCCTGCTCGGCCTGGTCGGCGTCGGCGTCGTGTTCTATCTGGTCGGTGGTCGGCAGTTGATGCGCGACCACCGGATGACCCTGCAGAGGGCCACGCGCGACGGATTGACCGACCTTCCGAACCAGCGCGCCTTCCACGACGAGTTCCCCGACGCCGTTGCGGCCGCTGCGCGCTACGCGGACCCTCTCGCGCTGGTCCTCCTGGACGTCGACGACTTCAAGCTCATCAACGACCGTCACGGGCATCCGCAGGGAGATTCGATCCTCAGGGTCGTCTCGGGGGTGCTGCGCTCGTCAAGGCCCGGCGACCGCCCGTACCGCATCGGCGGCGACGAGTTCGCTCTGCTGCTGTCGCACACCGACGTGGACGGCGCGCGGACATTGGCCCGGCGCCTGTCTCGCAACTTTGAAGAAGCGGGGGTTGAGATCAGCATGGGTGTCAGCGCCCTGCGACCTGGGCTGTCGGCGGACACGCTGCACGCCGAGGCCGACACCGCGCTGTATGAGGCGAAGCGTCAGGGAGGCAATCGCGCGGCCCACTTCGAGGACATACGCGAGCACGTCGTGGTCACCACGACCGAGACGAAGGACGCGGTCCGGCGACTGATCGACGAGGGCCGTCTCACCACGGTCTTTCAGCCGATCTGGAACTTCGACGAGGACAAGCTGCTCGGGTTTGAGGCGCTGACCCGCCCAGACCCGTCCTATGAACTGTCCGGGCCTGCCGAAGCCTTCGACGTCGCCGAGCAGATCGGTCAGGTGCACCAGCTCGACGTGCTCTGCGTGGAGAACGCGCTGCGGGCCGCGCCCGAGCTCGAGCGAGGGGTGCTCCTCTTCCTCAACATCTCTCCGCTGACCCTCGACCTGGACGTAGAGGCCGAGGCCTGGCTGGGCCCTGCCGTCGAACAGGCTGGCCTGCGACCGGAGGATGTCGTAATTGAGGTCACGGAGCGCTTCGGGGGACGTACAGCGTCGGTTGTCAAGCGACTGAAGTGGCTGCGCGACCAAGGTTTCAAGATCGCGATCGACGATGTCGGAACAGGAAACTCGGGCCTCGAGATGCTTCGCAGCATCGAGGCGGAGTTCGTCAAGCTCGACCGCAGCATCGTCACCGGAGCCGCGACCGAACCAGGTGCTCGGGCGGTGCTGCTTGCGATGGCAACCTTTGCCCGCCAGACAGGTGCGTTCGTGGTCGCCGAGGGCATCGAGGATGAGGACACGCTCCAGTTCGTGCGCACGATCAACGAGCGCGATCTGTCCGCCGGCGCGATCATCCAGGGCGGACAGGGCTTCGGACTTGGCCGACCGGCACCCAACCTCTCACCATTGGCACCGCGCAGGCTCCACGACGCGGTGACGCTGCACGCCTCGTGAGATAATCACCTCAGCGCGGCGGCATCCTTAGGGCCCCGTCGAGCCGGATCGTCTCGCCGTTGAGCATCCGGTTCTCGATGATCTGGCCCGCGAGCTGCGCATACTCCTCCGGGCGGCCCAGACGCTGGGGAAACGGGACTCCCGCCCCGAGCTTCTGGCGGGCATCCTCCGGGAGCGCCGCCAGCAGCGGCGTGTCGAACAGCCCTGGCGCGATCGTGTTGACCCGGATCCCGTACTGCGCGAGATCGCGCGCCGCCGGAAGCGTCATCGCCACGACGCCGCCCTTCGACGCCGAATAGGCGATCTGCCCGACCTGCCCGTCGAAGGCCGCGATCGAGGCCGTGTTGACGCATACGCCGCGTTCGCCGTCCTCGCGGGGCTCACACGAGATCATCGCCGCGGACGCGTAGCGCAGCACGTTGAAGGTTCCGATCAGGTTGATCGCGATGATCGTCTCGAAGGGCAGCAGCGGGTGCGGGCCGCGCGAGCCGGCGACCTTCTGCGCCCAGCCGGTCCCCGCACAGCAGACGGCTATGCGCAGGCCGCCCTCAGCGGACGATGCCCTCTGCACCGCAGCCTCGACCTGGAGCTCCTCGCGCACGTCGCAGGAGACGAACTCGAGCCCGAGCTCGGCGCCCAGCGCGGCGCCCTTCTCGGCGTTGACGTCGGCGATCGTCACGAGCGCACCCTGCTCGTGCAGCATGCGCACGGTCGCCTCGCCCAGGCCCGAGGCCCCCCCGACCACAATCGCTGAGCTGCCCTCGATCTCCATCGCGCCGGAGCCTATCGTCAGGCAAGCCGGCCGGGCGTGCGCCTGGACAGCGTCAGCGCGAACAGCTCCTCGGGATCGGTCAGCCAGCGCACCAGCTCGAGACCTGCCGCCGACAGGTCGGCCTCCAGCCGCATGGGCGTGAACTTCGCGCTGATCTCCGTCCGCAGCTCCTCGCCGGCGTCGAAGTGCACGGGCAGATCGAGGTCACGCACCAGGGTCGTGTGCTCCCGCTTGGCCCGTAGCCGCATCTCGATCCACTCGTTCTCGCGGTCGAACAGGGCGACGTGATCGAAGTCGTCGGGATCGAAGTCGGCCTGCAGCTCGCGGTTGAGCACCCGCAGCACGTTGCGGTTGAACTCCGCCGTGACGCCCTGGGCGTCGTCGTAGGCGGCCTCCAGCACCTCCGGGTCCTTGACCAGGTCGGTGCCCATCAGCAGGTGATCCTCGGGTCCGAGCAGCCGTCCGATCTCACGCAGCACGCGGCGGCGGCTGCCGGGCGGGAAGTTGCCGATCGTGCCTCCGAGGAAGGCCACGATCCGGGGGCCCGCGGCGGGCGGCACGCGGTCGAGATGGCGCTCGAAATCGCCGATCACGCCATGCACCCGCAGGCCGGGATACTCGCGCGTCAGTTCCGCGGCGCAGTCGCGCACCATCTGCTCGGTGACGTCGACGGGCACGTAGCGATAGAGCGTGCCGTTGGCTTGGAGCGCGTCGAGCAGGACGCGCGTCTTCGCGGCGGTGCCCGAGCCGAGCTCGACCAGCTCCACCGCGCCGGTCAGGGTCGCGAGCTCCTCGGCGCTCTGCTCCAGGATCGCGCGCTCGGCGCGCGTCGGGTAGTACTCGGGCAGCTCGCAGATCTGGTCGAAGAGCTCGGCCCCGCGGGCGTCGTAGAAGTGCTTCGGCGGCAGTTCCTTGAAGGGCCGCGTGAGGCCGTCCAGCACGTCCTCCGCGAGCGACCGTTCGTGAGCGCTGTCCAGGTGGGAGTCGATCTGGATCACCTCATCGGCATCGGTGACCGGCTCCATCACGCTGCGTCCTTCGCCAGCCGAACGCCCGCGAAGATCTGCCGCCGCTGCGGCCGGTCCCAGTTGCGGAACGTCGGCGTCGCGACCCGGCTGCTCGTCGCCCACGAGCCGCCGCGGAGCACGCGGTAGTCCTCTCCGAAGAACACCTCCGAGTACTCGCGGTACGGATGTGCGATGAAGCCGGGATAGCCTCCGAAACGGCTCTGGGTCCATTCCCATACCCGGCAGACTCCGGCGAGCGCCCCGGCCTTCCCCGGAGGCGAGCGTGCCGCCGCCACGTGTCGCGGGCGCACCCCTCTCCGTCCCGTCGCTCCCCTGGGTCCAGGTCGCTGCCTTCTCCCACTCGGCCTCGCTCGGGAGACGGGCTCCGTGGGCTCTGGCAAAGGCATCGGCCTCGAACCAGGAGACGTGACAGGCGGCCGCTCGTGGATGACCGGCCGCCACCGAATGATGATGGGTGATGTCGAACTCCTCCTTCCAGGCCCAGCCCTCGTCCGACCACCACTCCCGGCGCTCGTAGCCGCCGCCCTCGCTGAAGCGCATCCAGCTCGCGTTCGTCACGGGGTGGCGCGCGATGCGGAAGGCGGGCACGTCGACCAGCTGGCGCGGTCGCTCGTTGTCGTACGCGAACCGCGTATCGCCGCAGCCCATCGCAAACCGACCCGCGGGAATCTCGAGGAACTCATCCGCCTCTCCTCGCTGCGCAAGCGGCCGATCCATCGCCGAGCGATCCTCGTCGCCCAGCAGCCCGGCGATCGCCATCGTCTGGCGCATCGTCTCGCAGTGCTGCAGCTCGTGGCGCAGCACCATCTCGCACACGGTCCCGTCGCCGAGCCCCACGTGCCCGAGCGCTTCGGCGGCGCGCTCGCGCACGGCCGCGAGGTAGTCGCGCGCCTGCGCCGGGCGCAACACCTCGATCTCGCCCCGCACAGACCGCGGCGTCTCGAAGGCGTCGTAGAGGTCGGCCAGCTCGGGCCGCAGCAGCGGCATCCCGCAGAGGCGGTGTCCCAGCCAAAGATCCTCATAGGCGGCGATGTGGCCGAGGTCCCACACCAGCGGGCTCATGATCGGCGAATGCACGCGCTCGAGATCCGACTCGGCGATCGGAGCGACCAGCGCGAGCGTGCCCTCACGGGCGGCCCCCATCGCAAGCAGGGCCTGCTCAACGTCGTTCGAGAGGGCGGGAGTCTTCTCCGTGGCGACCACGACTGGGCCTCACTCTAGAACGTGAGGCCGCCTCGCATCGTTCCAGAGGGCGAGGATCCGCGTGTCGCGCTCATAGCCGAGCACGCTCAGCGCGCCCGCCGAGAGCCCGAGTCGCGCGCCCCCCGCGGGAGCCAGCTCGATCCAACGGGCGCCGAGCACGCGCAGCATGTGTCCGTGCGAGAAGGCGGCGACGGCACCCTGCACGTCGCGCACCGCCGCCAGCACCCGGTCCGCGCGGGCGCCGACCTGCCCGGCGCTCTCGCCGCCGGGACAGCCGTCGCGCCACAGGTTCCAGTCCGGGCGCCGAGCATGGATCTCCGCGGTGGTGAGCCCCTCGTACTCGCCGTAGTCCCACTCGTGCAGCTCCTCGCAGACCTCGGCGCGATCGCCGAGCCCGCACAGCTCGCACGTTTCCCTCGCCCGGCGCAGCGGGCTCACGAGGACACGCTCGAAGCGCCACTCGCTCAGCCTGCCCGCGAGCGCTCTCGCGGTCGCCCGCCCCGCGTCTGTCAGAGGGATGTCCGTCAAGCCGGTGTGCCGGCCGGACAGGCTCCACTCCGTCTCGGCGTGGCGCACCGGCACGAGTTCCAGCGGGGTGCCGGCACCACTCATGGCCGCGGTCCCCGCGGCGCCGCCCAGTCATCGACGATCGCGGTCAGCCGCTCGCGCCTGAGCAGGCTCGCCGGCACGTGGCGGCTCGGCTCGCCGAGCATCGCGTCGATCGCGTCCGCCTTGTCCGCGCCTGTCGCTAACAGCAGGCAGCGCTGCGCCGCACGCAGCACAGCGAGGCTGAGCGTGATCCGCTCGGGCGGCGGCTTCGGCGAGTCGTGCACGCCCAGGCAGACGGCGTTCTCGCCGGCGTCGAGGGCAGGAGAGCCAGGGAACA
>JAOPZM010000103.1 GCA_025964115.1 Solirubrobacterales bacterium | reverse complement strand
CCCACGGCGCAACCTTCACGCCGCACGTCGCCCGCGTGCACCCCGCCAAGCTCCTGCGCGGCCTGGCCACGGCGGTCGAGCGGCTGGGAGTCACGATCTACGAGCGCACTCCCGTCAGCGAGATCCGCCCGCACGCCGCGCTCACGCCTGTGGGGCGTGTCAGCGCCCGCTGGGTGGTCCGGGCGACCGAGGGCTACACGGCCGACCTGCGTGGCCTGCACCGCGCGCTCGTCCCGATGAACAGCTCGATGATCATCACCGAGCCGCTCTCCGCGGAGGCGTGGGAGGAGATCGGCTGGGGCGGCCGTGAGGCGCTCAGCGACGCGGCGCACGTCTACGTCTACCTCCAGCGCACCGAGGACGGGCGGATCGCGATCGGAGGCCGGGGTGTCCCCTATCGCTTTGGCTCACGGACCGACCGCTCAGGCGAGACCGCGGCAGCGACGGTCGCGAGCCTTCGCGCGAAGCTCGTCGAGATGTTCCCCGCCGCGGCGGCCGCGGAGATAGACCATGCCTGGTCGGGGGTGCTGGGTGTGCCGCGCGACTGGTGCATCTCGGTCGACTCGGACCCGCGAGCGGGCCTGGCGTGGGCCGGCGGTTATGTGGGAGAGGGCGTCGCCACGGCCAACCTCGCCGGACGGACGCTGCGAGATCTGCTGCTCGGCGAGCGCAGCGAGCTCACGAGGCTGCCGTGGGTTGGGCGCACGCCGCGACGGTGGGAGCCCGAGCCGCTGCGCTGGGCCGCGATTCATGCCGTCTACTCGCGCTACCGTCGGGCCGACCGCGGCGAGCGGCGAAGCGGGCGACCGTCTCGTCTGGGGCGGCTGGTGGATGCCGTCTCCGGCCGCGAGTGAGCCCCGGCCGTGGCCGTGGCCGTGGTCGTGCCTCGGCCCGCCGGCGGCTCCGTTCTCCGATACTTCTCGGCACCGTTGATCCGAGGAGGCCCTGATGCCCTATGAGACGCTGCTGTATGACACCGCAGATGCGGTGGCCACGATCACCCTGAACCGCCCGGAGCGGCTGAACACGATCGTTCCGCCGATGCCCGAGGAGCTCGAGGCCGCCGTGCACGCGGCGATCGGTGATCCAGCGGTGAAGGTGATCGTGCTGCGCGGCGCCGGGCGGGCGTTCTGCGCCGGATTCGATTTCGGCGGCGGCTTTCACCACTGGGACGAGGCGCTGACGACGAACGGCGCGTGGGACGCCGGCAAGGACTTCTCAGTGGCGACATCCGAGAGCCAGGGCGCTGTGCCGAGGTTCATGAGCCTGTGGCGCTCCCCCAAGCCCGTGATCGCACAGGTTCATGGCTGGTGCGTGGGCGGTGGCAGCGACATGGCGCTGTGCGCCGACCTGGTGATCGCCAGCGAGGACGCCCGCATCGGCACCTCCTACTCGCGCATGTGGGGGTGCTACCTGACGGGCATGTGGCTCTACCGGCTGGGACTCACCCGGGCCAAGGAATATGCGCTGACGGGCAAACCGCTCTCGGGCCTCGAGGCAGTCGAGGCCGGGTTGATCAACGCCGCCGTCCCCTTCGAGCGCCTGGCGGCCGAGGTCCACGAGCGCGCGCTGCAGCTCGCTGCGATCCCCGTCTCGCAGCTCACGGCGATGAAGCTGATCGTCAACCAGGCCTACGAGAACATGGGGCTCGCATCCACCCAGCTGCTCGGCCCGATCCTCGACGGGCTGATGCGCAACACGCCGGAGGCGAAGAGCTTCATCGACCTGGCCTCGAGTGAGGGCGTCGGAGCGGCCGTCTCGCGCCGCGACGCTCCCTTCGGCGACTACAGCCAGGCTCCGGCAGACCAGCAGCCGAACCCCCGGAACGTCGTCGCTGCGGAGCCGCCCAGCGAGCGGCGCTAGCGGGCGCAGCCTCGCGGACCGTCCAACAGGCCTGTTTCAGACCCGCCGGGCCGGCCTACGCGCCGGTCCGCGCAAGCTCCTGCAATCGATCGTCCAGCACCGCATCAATCTGGGGGACGGCGGGTTGGGGGTACAGGCAACCGGTCCGAGCTCAAGGGAGACCGGGTGGCCATGCGTCAAGTCACAACAGCCAACACACACACGAAAAGGAGGCGCAAAGGATGCGTTCATCCAAACTGATCACGGCGCTCGCCGCCGCTTCAGCGCTGCTCGTGCTGGCTCCGGCCGGCGCTACGGCTCGCCCGGCGGGCCTGAAACATGCGAACGCCAACCCCAACGGCCGCTGCCACGTCAGCCTGATCGCTGAACCCCGCACGATCACGGCCGGCGAACCGGTCGAACTCTTCGGTCAGCTGCTCTGCACGAGCGGCACCACGGTGGGCCAGACGGTCACCGTCTTCGAGCGCACCGCAGGCTCGCCGACCTTCAAATCGGTCGCCACCACGACCACCGTGGCAGAAGGCTTCTTCAAAGTCACGCCGCCCACGGTCACGGTCGACAGCTGGTTCTACGTGCGCGCGCCCGTCCACCGCAGCCCCACCAAGGCGGTCAAGGTCGCGCCGGTCGTGAAACTCAAAGGCCCCGAACCGGAAACCGTCCCCCTCGAAACGGGCAAGAAACACGCCGCCACCTTCAGCGGCACGGTGAACCCGTCCGACGAAGGCGCGGAAGTCTGGCTCGAGCGCGAGCAGGCGACCAGCAGCGAAGAATGGGGCGTGATCCAGAAGGGCGTTGTCAAAGCCGGCGGTGTCTACACCTTCGTGCACAACTTCACGATCCCCGGTGACGCGAACATCCGCGCGGTCGTCCGGCCGCACGGGATCTCCTCTGTGCGCGGCACCTCGAACGTGCTCTCGTACGTGATCAACCAGACCCAGAACCCCAACCTGACCATCAAATCGAGCGCCGACCCGATCTCCTACGGGGCGCCGATCACGATCGAAGGTGTCCTGAAAGGCGGGGCCGGCAAAACGATCACGCTGCTCTCGCACGCGAAGGGCATCAAAACGTTCTCACCGGTGATGACGACCGTGGCCGGGCCGAGCGGCGAATACAAATTCGTGCAGACGCCGCTGATCAACACCTTCTACCGGGTGACCGGTGGCGGGCTGAACTCGGCGGTGGTCGTCGAGGGCGTCAAATACCTGCTCACGGCCGGGGTCACGGCAACCAAAGTCCAGGCCGGCCAGCCCCTGACCTTCTCGGGCACGGTGACGCCGGCGCACAAAGGCAAGACGGTCTACCTCGAGCGTGAAAACCTGTTCGGTGGCGGCTTCCACGTCGCCGAAGTGACTGAACCGATCCTGCTCCCCGGAGGGACGTACTCGATAGCGCACGTGTTCTTCGGAGCCGGCAAGCAGGTGTTCCGCATCCACGTGCCGGGCGACCCTGAAAACCAGGGGACCTCGAGCTCGACGTTCACGATCGAAGTCGCTCCGTCACCGCCGACGCTGCACCCGGTGATCAAAGCGAAGAAAGAGCCGCGCTAGGGCGCTGGCCTGATCGATAGAGCTCCATGACGTTCTGTGGCCGTCCCTCCCCCGGGGGCGGCCACAGGCGTGTAAGGGGCGAGGCTGCGCGACTGCACCGGGCAGTGCGTCGCCCTCGTACTTCAGCGGCGAGAGTGCGCGTCGCGTTATCTAGAGCCGCGGACGGTCACGCGGCCACGGCCCGCGACTGCAGGTGGGCGCCGACCTTGCGCTTGACCCGCTGCAGGGCGTTGTCCACGGTCTTCGTGTCGCAGGACAGCCGCTC
>JAOPZM010000213.1 GCA_025964115.1 Solirubrobacterales bacterium | reverse complement strand
GTGGCGGCCGGCACCCCGCTCGCCGTGCTCGCCGCGGTGCGCCGGCGCGGCGGACCGGGGTTCGCAGTGCGCGACTACGGCAGCTGCGGATCCTCGCCGGTCAACTCTGGCCAGCTGTTCGTCTACTCGCTCGGGGGCGAGCGCAACAGCGGGCAGAGTGGCTGGGTCTACAAGGTCGACCATGTCTCCGGGTCGACGGGCGCGGGCGACCCGAGCGGGCCGAGGGGCGACGGCCGGCGGCTGCGCTCCGGCGCGCGCTTGCTGTGGTTCTGGTGCAAGGCCTCCGGCGGGGGCTGCCAGCGAACGCTCGAGATCAGGGCGGCGGCGCTGAGCGTCAGCCGCGGCGGCTCGATCAACGTGACGGTCACCGGTTACGACAACGAAGGTCGCGGGACTCCCGCAGTCGGCGCGGTGGCCACGCTCGGGTCGGACTTCGCCTCGACCGGCCCCCGCGGTGAGGCGACGCTGATCGCGCCGTCCACGCCCGGGAGGTACTCGCTGACCGCGAGCCGGCCGGGGCTCGTGCCGTCGTTCCCGGAGACGATCGTGGTGAGGTGAGAGGTGTGCGGGGGCACGTCCGAGGAAAGCGCCTCGTTGGCGGTCGGCCGCCGCTCCTCGCGGCCGCCCTGGTGGCCTCGCTCGCGCTCGTCGGCTGCGGCCTCGGCGCCGGTCGGACGCCGAGCGCCGTCCAGATCGTGGTCACACGGGAATTCGGCGCCGGCGTGTTGCGCCAGATCGACAGTCCGGCAGTCAACGGCGAAGAGACCGTGATGAGCCTGCTGAAGCGCAACGATTCCGCCGTCACCACCCGCTACGGCGGCGGTTTCGTGGAGAGCATCGACGGGGTCGCGGGCGGGCAGGAAGCGGGCCAGCCGGTGGACTGGTTCTACTACGTGAACGGCATCCAGGCGGGCAAGGGCGCGGCGGCGACGAAGGTCCATCCGGGGGATCACATCTGGTGGGACCACCACGACTGGAGCCAGACCGAGGAGGTGCCCGCCGTCGTCGGCTCCTTCCCCGAGCCATTTCTCAACGGGATGGACGGAAAGCGCCTGCCCGTGCGCGTCGAGTGCGCCGAAGTGGCCGGCTACGCGTGCCGCAGCGTCGCCGCGCGCTTTCGCGAACTGCGCGTCCCCGCCGGCATCGCGGGTATCGGCGCCAGCGGAGAGCCACAGACGCTGCATGTGCTCGTCGGGCGCTGGACGAAGGTTCGCGACGCAGAGGGCGCGCGGGCGATCGGCGGCGGCCCGCGCTCCAGCGGCGTCTATGCCCGCTTCTCGGCCGACGGGAGCACGCTCACGGTGCTCGACGCGAGGGGCCGCGCGGTCCGGACGCTCACAGGCGACGCGGGCCTCATCGCCGCGACGCGCCATGCCGAAGACGCCCCGGTGTGGGTCATCACGGGCACCGACGCCGCCGGGGTCGATCTCGCGACACGAGCGTTCGAAGGAGCAGCCCTTCACGACCATTTCGCTGTGGCCCTGACCGCGGCCGGCGCGCTGCCTGCGCCCGTCGCAGCGCGGTGAGCGCATGAGAGCGACGCGGTTCTTCTACAGGCGTTTGCCCAGCCCGCTGCACGCCACGCGCGCCGGCGTCGGAGCTCTGTGGGCGGCCGCGTTGTCGCTGGCGACGCTCCTGCTCGACCAGCCTCTCGTCCTGCTCACGCTGCTGGCGGGCGTCCTGTGCGCCGGCGCCGGGGCGGGCGTGGGACGCCTGCTCGCACGCTCGATGCGGGCGTCGGCGATCGTCTGGGTGCCGATCGTCCTCGTGAACGTGCTGGTCTCTCGCCAGGGCCTGACCGTCTTCGCTCGGCTCGGCGACCTCGGTCCCTTCGGGCAGGGCGACCTGACGCTCGAGGCGGCGGTCTTCGGCGCGGTGATCGCCTTGAAGGTGATGCTCCTGATCCTGATCACCACGCTCGCGAGCCTCGCCGTCGATCCCGACGAGCTGCTCAGGATCGTGCGGCGGCTGTCGTTCCGCTCGGCGCTCACGGCATCGCTGGCCACGCGCATGATCCCCGTGCTGGCAGCCGATGCCCAGCGGCTGGCGGAGGCGCAGAGGACGCGACCCCTCGGACCGCCACGGGGGGCCCGCGGCCGTGTGGCGCTGCTGCGGGCGGTCGTCGGGGGTTCCCTGGACCGCGCGATGGACGTGGCCGCAACGCTCGAGGTTCGCGGCTTCGCGACGGCGCGCCGCGCGCCGCGACTACCCCGTCCCTGGTCGCGCCACGACATCGGGTTCCTCGCCTCCGCGGTGGCGATCCTCGCCCTCGCGCTCGTGGGGCGGCTCGCCGGCGCTGCGCGCTTCGACGCCTACCCGGAAGTCCACGCGCCCGTCGGCGCGGGCACGATCGGGCTCTGCCTCGCCCTCTTCGCCGCCATCCTGCTGCCGTTCGCCGACCGCCGGGGCGTGGACGGATGAGCGCTCCGCTGCTGTCGTTCGAGCACGTCACCTACAGCTACCCCGGCGTCCGAACGCCCGCCCTGAGCGACCTCACCCTCGAGCTCGAACCCGGTGAGTTCTGCCTCCTTGCCGGCCTCTCGGGTCACGGCAAGTCGACCTTGCTCCGCGCCGCCTGCGGCCTCGTGCCCCATTTCCACGGCGGTCACTTCGCCGGTCGCGTCACGCTCGCAGGCCTCGACACGCGCGAGCACGGACCGGCGCAGCTGGGCGCGTTCGCAGGGGTGCTGTCCCAGGACCCCGAGACGCAGCTGGTGATGAGCACCGTGCGCGCCGAGCTGGCGCTCGCGCTCGAGAGCCGCGGCCATGGTGCCACGGCCGTTGCAAGGGGCGTGGAGGAGGTGGCGCTCGCGCTCGGCATCGACGGGCTGCTCGATCGCTCGACGCAGGAGCTCTCCGGCGGCGAGAAGCAGCGCGTGGCCCTCGGCGCGGCACTTGCCGGCAGGCCGCGGCTCGTGCTTCTGGACGAGCCGACCTCCCAGCTGGACCCGGTGGCCGGAGATGAGCTGATCGGTCTCCTGCGGAGGCTCAACCAGGAGTGGGAGACGACGATCCTGCTGGCGGAGCATCGCCTGGAGCGCTGCCTCTCCTCGGCAGACCGGGTGATCGCGCTGCAGGGGGGGCGTGTGGGCTGCGACGGCGACCCGGAGACCTTCCTCGGCTGGGCCGCGCGCGAGGCCCCCGCTCTGCAGACGCCCGCCGCGAAGCTCTTCGCCCTCTCAGGGTTGACGCGGGCGCCCGCGGGCGTGAGGCAGGCGCGCGCGACGCTCCGTGCCCACGGCCTGCTCGGCGAGGAGGACCGCTCCGGCGCCGGCGAGACGGGCTCGGCCGCGCGGTCGAGGTCGAAGGCACGGCGTGCGGTGAGGAACGCGGCGGCGCTCGAGATGAGCGCCGTGTGGCACGAGCTGAGCGACGGCCCGGCGATCCTTCGCGGCGTCACGCTCAGTGTGGCACCGGGCGAGAGCATCGCGTTGATGGGTCGCAATGGGGCCGGGAAGTCAACCCTGCTGCGTCACGCGGCCGGGCTGCTCGAGCCCACGCGAGGCCGGGTGAAGCGGACGGGGAGGGTCGCCCTCCTGCTGCAGAACCCCGGCGACTACTTCATCCACGAGCGAGTCGCGGACGAGGTGCCGCCAGCGGCCCTCGGTCCCGCCGGGCTCGAGGACGCGGGGGAGCGCAACCCTCGCGACCTGTCCGGCGGGGAGCGCCAGCGCCTTGCGCTCGCGATCGTCAGCGGGAGCGGCGACCCGCCCGCAGTGCTCGCGCTCGACGAGCCCACCCGCGGGATGGACCGTCACGCGAAGGCCGTCCTGGCAGAGGAGCTCCGGCTGCGGGCGAAACAGGGGCAGGCGGTGATCGTCGCCACGCATGACCCCGAGTTCGCCGCCGCCTGCGCCGACCGTGCCGTGCTGCTCGCGGACGGGCGGGTGATCGCCGACGCCACGGCCGCGGAGCTGCTCGCCGGGGGCTGGTACTTCGCCACCGAGACGGCCCGGATCCTCGGGGGAGCGGCCGGCGTTCTGCTGCCCGAGCAGGGGGCAGAGCTCCTGCGCCGGCGCAGCGCGGCGGTCGCGGCGGCCGCCGGCGCTCCGACGCCCTCCGCAGCGGCAGGCGAAGCCGTCAGCGCTGCTGATCCGGGCGAGCCCTCGACGCCGCCCGCGACGACGGTCGCACCGGGGGTCGCCCGATGAGCTGGCAGCTCGCGTCCTTCCTCATCGTCGGCCTCGTGCTGGCCGGCGGCTGGCTGGCATACGAGCGCACGCGCCCCTCGGCGCGCATGGCCGCCGTCGTGGCGATCATGGCGGCCCTGGCGGCGCTCGGTCGCGATGCGTTCGCGGCCCTGCCCGACGTAAAGCCGATCACGGCCATGACGCTCGTCGTGGGCTACGCGCTGGGACCGCTGCCGGGCTTCACGGTCGGGGCGCTCGGGATGCTCGTCTCGAACTTCATGCTCGGTCAGGGCCCGTATACGCCGTGGCAGATGGCGGCGTGGGGGATGGTGGGCCTCGGCGGCGCCCTGCTCGGCCGGCTGAGCGGCAGGCGGCTCGGGCGCGTGCCTCTGGCGCTGGCATGTGCCCTCAGCGCGCTAGCCGCCAAGGAGGTCATGAACGTGTACACGTGGACGCTCGGCGCGAGCCACACACCCGCTGCGTTCCTCGCGGTGGCCGGCCAGGCGGTGGCCTACGACGTGACCGACACGATCGCGAGCTTCCTCTTCGGCCTCGCCTTCGCGCCCGAGCTGGCGCGCGTGCTCGCGAGGACACGCGTGCGCATGAACGTGACCTGGGAGGAGGCGCCGGCGTACCTCACGCCCGGCGATCAGCTGCCGGGAGGCGGCGCTCGGCGCTCGCTCGGCGCCGCCAGCTCGCTGCTCGCCCTGGCAGCGGCGGCCACCTTGGTCCTCGGCGGGCCGCGCGCGTCGGGCGCCCGAGCTCCCGTCTCACGGGAGCTCGCCTTCCTCGCGAGCGCGCAGAACCCCGATGGAGGCTTCGGTGGGGCGCGCGGGCAGTCCACCACGGAGCTCTACTCGGGGTGGGCCGCGATGGGGCTGGCGGCGGCCGGACGCGATCCACTCGCCGTGCGCCGTGGCGGCCACAGCGTCCTCGACGCGCTGCGCGGCGAAGCGGGAACCCTCCAGGGAGCCGGCGATATCGAGCGGACGATCCTCGCGCTGCACGCGTGCGGTGTGTCGGTGCATTCCCTGCCCGGCGGCGATCCGGTCGCCAAGCTGTTGCGCTTCCGCTCCGGCGACGGCAGCTTCGGCCATCTCAGCAACCTCACTGCCTTCGCGATCTTCGCGCTGCGCGCGGCCGGCTACTCGAGCGCCAACCCGGCCGTCCGCGGCGCCGGCAGCTGGCTGCGCCGCCAGCAGAACACCGACGGCGGCTTCGGCTTCGCCACGCGGGGCGGGGGAAGCGACGTCGACGACACGGCCGCGGTGCTCCAGGCGCTTATCGATGCCGGTGTCAGGGGTCCCGCGGCGTCGCACGCGAGCGGATTCCTCGTGAGGGCGCAGAACCCCGACGGCGGCTACCCCCAGCAGAGGGGCGGGGCATCGAACGCGCAGTCGAGCGCCTGGGCGGTCCAGGGCCTGGTCGCCGCGGGCCGCGACCCCCGGACGGTCACCCGCGAAGGCAGCCGCTCGCCGCTCGGATACCTGGCAACGCTCGTGGCCCCCGACGGGAGCGTGCGCTACTCGCGCACCGGCTCCCAGACGCCGGTGTGGGTGACCGCGCAGGCGCTGACGGCACTGGCCGGAAAGGCCCTGCCGATCGCTCCCGTCAGGGTCCACAGCGCGGCCACGGGCTCCACGGCCGCCGCCTCGGCTGCGCATGCCGCCCCGGCCGGCCACCGAGGTGGCGCAGGAGCACGTGGCAGACTGCACGCCGGCGCGTCGCAGCACGCCGCGGCCCAGAAGGCCGCCGGCGCGGGCCGCCGCCTGAATCGCCTCGCGCGCTCGATCGGAGCGCTCCTCGGCACGGTCCTCGCGCCGATGCTGCGGTAGGCGGCATTCAGACTGGCTTTATCGGCCGTCGTACCCTTGGGTGGATGTCGGGACAGGCTTTCTCCGGCGGGGCCGTGGCCGCGCGCCCGTTGAGCGGCCGGGCTCAGCGCGCGGGCGCCGG
>JAOPZM010000198.1 GCA_025964115.1 Solirubrobacterales bacterium | reverse complement strand
CAGCGAGGCCGAAAGGGCCATGGTCTGGCCCATCCCTACGTTGGCTCCGGGCTAGCGTCCGCATCTAGAGTCCGAATCTCCTCGATTCGATACGCGATTCCCCCTAGACTTGGGCGATCAGCGGTCGCGGGTAGGTGTTTCAATCCCGCCCCCGCTATGTCACTAGCTCGCGACCGTCCCTCGGGACGGTCGTTTTCGCACTCAGTCAGCCCACCAGTCTCGCTGACCATCCACGTCTTCCCGCGGGTTCTCGCCGAGGTTGGGCGCGCCGAAGACGAGGATCTCGAGGCCTTCGGGCCCGGCCTCGTACCCTCGCCATGTACCAGGCGGAACGCGCACGACGTCCCACTTCTTGACCTCGACGATCTCGTCGTCGAGCTTCATCCGCCCGCTCCCGCCCACGACCACGAACACCTCCTCCTGCTCCTTGTGCGTGTGGCCGTACGGGAACCGGTAGTCGGACGGGATGCGCTGATAGCTCAGGCCAGACTGCTTGAGCTCGAGCGCCTTACTCGCGAGACGGAACTCTAGGTCCGGCGCGCCGTCGAAGTTGGACCCGACGTCCGCCAGATCCTCTCTGAGGTTCCTGAGCGTGAACGGCATGGCCGCGAGTCTACGGTTAAGGCTTCATACCGCCGCCGCGCTGCCAGAGCTGGGAGACAGCCCGATGTGTGGACTTCGATACAAGCCGCAGATCCGGAGCTGTCGGCCGCCCGCTCGGCATGTTCCTCAGGCACCTACTGCGGAGGCTCGCGCTGGCAGATCCGAGCCGGGTGCACTTGACGCAGCGAGCGCCTGTTCGTGGCCAAGGGTGCCCGCGTCTATCGGTAGCCCGCGGTGCGAAGTGCGGAGAGAGTGGCCATCAGGGTTCGTGGCGCGTCGCTGAGCGCTCGGAAGCCAAATCGCGTATAGAACGACGAAAGCATTTTCGTCGACGGCGTGCACAACTACTGCGCGGACAGTTCTGGCCTGCGTAGCGCACCAGCCACCGGTCGAGTGGCTCGTTGCCGCAGCTAAAGCCCGTGACGTCGTGGCGGGCAGCGTCGTAGCGTTCGGTGCTGGCGAAGCCGGCGGTCCACACGCGTTCGCTCAGTTCGCGCAAGCGGGCGACCGTGTCCTGATCAACGGCGTCCAGTGCGTCCGGGAATCGCGCGGCCTCGTCCTCGCTGAGCACGATCTGCTGCTGGTCGGCAAGAACCTCTTGGGCGCACTCACCGCCTGGCATGCGCGCAGTAGCGGGCGTTAGCCGGGCCTCCCGCTTGGCCACCAGCAGCGCTTTCGAGCGCGGACCGATTGATTTCACGCCCAAGCCGGATCTCTATTGGAAACAGGCGACCGCGCTCGGCGCGGTTGGGAACAGGACCGGTGATGCGGACATGAGCACGAGCTCCAAGAGCACGAGCAGCAAGGCGGCCACGCGGTGGGTCCTGATCTTGACCGGGGTCGGGTCGTTGATGGCCGCGCTGGACACGCTTGTCGTGTCGACGGCGCTGAGCACGATCCGGCTGGACCTGCATGCGTCGGTTGCGCAGCTCGAGTGGACGGTCAACGCGTACAACCTGAGCTTCGCCGTACTGCTGATCACCGGCGCGGCGCTGGGCGATCGCTTTGGGCGTCGCAAGCTCTACGCGGCGGGCCTGGGGCTGTTCGCGGCAGCGTCGGCCCTCTGCGCGGTGGCGCCCGATGTCGGCTGGTTGATCGCGGCGCGCGCCGTGCAGGGCGCCGGCTCCGCGCTGATCATGCCGCTGGGCTTGGCCCTCTTGAGCGCGGCGTTTCCCGCCGAGCGGCGGGGCGCGGCGATCGGGATCTTCAGTGGCATCACCGGGCTGTCGGTCGCGAGTGGCCCGCTGGTCGGCGGCGCCGTGACCCAGGGGCTGGCGTGGCAATGGATCTTCTGGATCAACGTCCCGATCGGCCTGGTTGCGATCCCATTCGTGCTGACGCGGATGCGTGAGAGCTTCGGCCGCGACACGAGCCTCGATATTCGTGGCCTGGCGCTCATCAGCGTCGGGGCGCTGGGGATCGTGTGGGGACTGGTGCGCGGCAACCAGGCCGGATGGGGCAGCCTCGAGGTCGTCGCGTCGCTGGCGATCGGGGGACTGCTGGTCGCGGCGTTCGTCGGCTGGGAGCTGCGAGCGCGGGAGCCGATGCTGCCGATGCGGTTCTTCCGCTCGCGTGCGTTCTCGGCCGGCAACGCGGCGATCTTCTTCACGTTCGCCTCACTGTTCAGCGCCGTGTTCTTCTACGCCCAGCTGCTGCAGACCGGGCTCCATTACGGTCCGCTCGGCGCGGGGCTGCGGCTGATGCCCTGGACGGCCACGTTCTTGACGGTCGCCCCGGTCGCCGGCGCGATGGCGGACCGGATCGGCGAGCGACCGTTGATGGTGGTCGGGCTGTCCTTGCAGGCGGTGGGGATGGCGTGGCTGGCGCTGATCGTCAAGCCGGGCCTGGCGTACTCGGAGATGCTCGTGCCGTTCATCGTGGCCGGCGTCGGCGTCTCGATGGCGATTCCGGCGGCGCAGAACTCAGTCGTCGGCTCGGTGGCCATGGAGGCGATCGGGAAGGCGGCGGGCGCCAACAGCATGATGCGGGAGCTTGGCGGCGTCTTCGGGATAGCGGTCGTCGTCGCCGTGTTCGCCGCGGCCGGAAGCTATGCCTCCGCGCACGCGTTCACCGATGGCTTCGGGCCGGCGATCGGAGTCGCTGCCGGTCTCTCGCTGTGTGGGGCGATCGCTGGCCTGGCACTTCCGGGACGGCGCCGAGCGACCGCGGCCGCGCCAATTGCCGGAATCCCCGCACTCCAGTCCGAGGAAGCGAGCTGAGAGCCATCCATCACAACTCCCAGGAGGTCAAAGAGATGAGAACAGTCATGGTGCGCTACAAGGTCAAGCCGGATCGGGCAGTGGAGAACGCGGAGCTCGTCCGCGCGGTCTACGACGAGCTGCAGCGCGCTAAGCCGTCCGGGCTCCGCTACGCGACGTTCCAGCTCGACGACGGTGTGAGCTTTGTCCACATCGCGGTCGAGACCGAGCCTGAGGGCAGTCCATTGCCGCAACTCGAGGCATTCAAAGAGTTCCAGAAGGACATCCGTGAGCGCTGTGAGGAACCCCCCATCCTCAGCGAGTTGCGCACCATCGGGGCCTTCCGTCTCTTTGATGATGAGAGCGAGCCGGCGCGCACGACATGACTCGTCCGGTCGTCCATCTGGAGCTGCACACGGGCGACCTCTGTCGTGCGCGTTCTCTCTATGCCGAGATGTGCGGCTGGCCGTCGGAGCGGATCGACGCCGGCAGCGGCTCGTACCTGGCGCTCGAGCTCGGTGCCGGCTTCGGCGGAGGAATCGTCGAGTGCGGCACCCGACGCCCTCTCTGGCTGCCTTATGTCGAGGTCGACGAGATTGCGGCGGCCACCGATCATGCGCGCCGATTGGGAGCTTCGGTGCTGCTAGAGCCGCGGGAGGGCCCGGCGGGCTGGCGCAGCGTCGTCTCCACCAGCGAGGGCGGCGAGCTCGCCTTCTGGCAGCCTAAGGTGTGGAGGATCTCAAGATGAGCACAGCTCCCCGCTTTTCGGCCGCCACCGAGCGCGACCCGCTCGAGGCCGCCAGGCGCGGCGACGAGGACGCCTTCGCCCGTCTCGTAGCACCCCACCGCGCCGAGTTGCACGCCCATTGCTACCGGATGCTCGGCTCGGTCCAGGATGCCGAGGACGCTCTCCAAGAGGCGCTGCTGCGGGCCTGGCGCGGGCTTGCCCGATTCGAGGGCCGAAGCTCGCTTCGATCCTGGCTCTACACGATCGCCACCAACGCCTGCCTGCGGACGATCGAGCGTCAGCCGAAGCGGGTGCTGCCAGTCGACTACGGGCCGGCTGCCGATCCCCACGACGGGCCCGGCGAGCCGCTGACCGAGTCGACGTGGCTCGAGCCCTACCCGGACGAGCAGCTGGGTCTCGAAGACGGGTTCTCAGCACCCGAGGCTCGGCACGAGCAGCGGGAGAGCGTCGAGCTGGCGTTCATCGCCGTCCTCCAACACCTGCCGGCCAGGCAGCGCGCCGTGCTGCTTCTTCGCGACGTGCTCGGCTTCTCCGCCCGCGAGGTGGCGGACACGCTCGAGACAACTCCGGCCTCGGTGTACAGCGCCCTGCAACGCGCGCACAAGACCGTCGACGAGCGGCTCCCCGAGCAAAGCCAACAGGCGACGCTGCGTGCGCTCGGCGACGAGCGCCTCGCCGAGATCGTGGGACGCTATGTCGACGCGTGGGAGCGGAGCGATGTCGACGCGATGGTGGCGATGCTCGCCGAGGACGCCATTGTGACCATGCCCCCGGCAGCGACCTGGTACACCGGACGGCTCGCGGTCGCCGCCTTCCTCAGGCGCTGGCCGCTCTCCGGGAGGCAGTCGTGGCGCATCGTTCCCACCCGCGCGAGCGGGCAGCTGGCATTCGGTCACTACATGTGGGACGACAACGGCGCAGGCTTCCTGGCGCACCACGTAACCGTGCTCACGCTCCGCGGCGACCAGGTCACCGAGCTGACGGCCTTCCTCGCACCAGGGATCTATCGACGGTTCGGCCTGCCCGACGCGATCCAGCCGTCACCCGAGCGTTAGAAGCACGTCCCGCACGAAGCCATCCTCCGGGCTCCGCGTCAGCCGAGCAGCGCTCTTCGAGGGTCGGCAGGAATTTTCACGCGCGACGGCGGCGGAGCGATTGATTTCACACCCCAGCCGGATCTGTATTGGAAACACGTAATTAGGAGGCTGTATGACAATCGCAGACAGGACCGTTCTGGTGACCGGGGCCAATCGCGGCATCGGGCAAGCGCTGGTCGAGGAGGCCTTGCGGAGAGGCGCGAAGCGCGTGTATGCCGGTACGCGCCAACCCTTGGCACACTCGGATGGGCGCGTCACGCCCCTGACCCTGGACGTCACCAACGCGGCGCAGACTCTGTCAGGTGTCGAGATTGTCGAGTCTCTCGACATCCTCTTCTTTATCGCTGGCCTGTAGCTTTTCGATGACCTGAGCGATCGTTCTGAGCTCGAACGGCACCTCGCCGTCAACCTCTTTGGCACATATGGCGTGACACAGGCCTTCCTGCCGTTGCTGACTCGTTCCCGGGGGGCGATCGTCAACGTCGTGTCGCTGTCGGCGTTTGCCGCCGTGCCTGTCCTTCCGGCCTACTCGATCTCGAAGGCGGCCGCGTTCTCCATGTCACAATCGCTGCGCGCTCTCTTGGCCGGAAAGGGCGTGAGCGTACATGCCGTCCTGCCCGGCCCCGTGGACACCGATATGACGGTGGGCCTCGACATACCGAAGGCCTCTCCGGAGTACGTCGCGCGAGCCATCCTCGACGGAGTGGAGAACGGCGAGGAGGAGATCTTCCCCGATCCAATGTCGGAGTCCATGGCCGAGAGCTGGCGCAGCGGTGCGGCCAAGGCGTTCGAGCGCCAGAACGCGGCGCTCCTACAGGCAGCCCCCGTCGCGGCATGAGCAGGAGGGACCCGGCATCGATGTGCCGCTGGCGTTGGCGATCATCGCACTGGGAATCGTGATCGTGATCTCGCCCTCGTCGGTTCCCGGGCTCACGCCAATGACGTGAGACGTCGGGCCACACCAACCTGTCGTAACGAGAAGAAGGAGAGACAATGACCGACCACAAGACGGGAACATATGAGGAGTGGTTGGCGGCCCGGCTGCAGCTGCTCGACGCCGAGAAGGAGCTGACGCGGCGCAGCGACGAGCTCGCGCGGCGGCGGCAGCAGCTGCCCTGGGTCGCAATCGAGAAGCATTACCCCTTCGACACCGACGAGGGAACAGCGTCGCTCGCCGATCTCTTCAGAGGGCGCTCGCAGCTGCTCGTCTATCACTTCATGTTCGGGCCCGAGTACACCGCAGGCTGCCCCTCCTGCTCGGCGATCGCCGACGGGTTCGACGGCTCCGTAGTCCACCTCGCGAACCACGACGTCGCGTTCTGTGCCGTGTCGCGGGCCCCGCTCGCGAAGTTGCAGGCGTACAAGCAGCGGATGGGATGGAGCTTCCCCTGGGCGTCTTCGGCCGACAGCGACTTCAACTACGACTTCCACGTGACGCACACCAAGGAGGAGTGGCAGTCGGGAGCCACCGAGTACAACTTCCGCGCGGTGGACTTTCGGCCCGCCGAGGAGGTTCCCGTGCTCGCCGAGCTGGCGTCGACGGTTGGAACCGACTTCGCGACGTACAGGCGAGAGGGGCCCGGCGTGAGCGCGTTCGCGCTCGAGGATGGCGTCGTACACCACACCTACTCGGCGTACGAACGCGGGGTGGACGGCCTCTGGGGCATGCAGCAGTGGCTCGACCGCGCGCCACTCGGTCGAAACGAGACGGGCTTCTGGTGGCGCCGCCACGACGAGTACGACAGCCAGTGATGGGACGCCGCCTGGCGTCCCGCGTATGTGCAGATTCCTGCGCTACTGGTATTCGTCGTGGCGGCGTATCCACATATCCCGTTCGCCGGCCTCGTTGCGCCCTTGGGGGACCCGGTCGAGCATCCCGTAGTACCCCATGATGACTTCCAGGCCCCGCGCGGTTGTCGAATACGTGTGGTGAACGACGCCGCCGGCGAGCGCGAACGTGTTCAGCGCGGGCCGCTCGATCAGATACCCCGCCGGATCGGTGCCGCACGCGGCCGCCATCGCAGGGATCGGGCCGAGTTCGCCGCTGTCGAGGAACGGCTTCAGGTCCTGCTCGGTGTACGCGGCGCCGAAGTCGGCGTTGAAGTCGCTCCCGCCCGCCGACACCCACGGAAACGTCCATCCCATCCGCCGCTCGTAGGCGAGCAGCTTCTCCAGAGGCGCGCGCGAGACGCATGCGAACGTCACGTCGCGCGCGTTCAGGTGCGGGACCGCGCCATTGAACGTATCGGCCGCGGAGGAGCACACGGGGCAGCCCGCCGTGTACGCCGCGCCGAACATGAAGTGATAGATCATCAGCTGAGCGCGCCCATCGAAAAGCTCCAAGAGCGTCTTCGGACCCTCGCTGGTCTCGAAGCGGTAGTCCTTCTCGACGGGTACCCACGGCAGCTCCCGGCGCGCTCTGGCGAGCTCGTCGCTCGCTCGCGTGAGCTCCTTCTCGCGTTTCAGCAACTCCTGGCGGGCGGCGTCGTACTGCTCGCGGGTGCCGGTCCTGGGCGCAGTCACGAATCCACATCCTAACTCCCATCTCAGCCGCCCCACGACTCGACTAACCAGCCGAGGGAGCACGCTCGGCAGGTGCGTAGGTGAGCAGCACCACGCCCTCCGGGCCCAGCGGCTTCGTGTCGACCAAGCGCAGCACCGTGTGTGGCATGTCCTCGGCGAACAGGCGCTTGCCGGAGCCGAGCACGACGGGGAACACCATCAACCGGTACTCATCCACGAGGTCGTGGCCGGCCAGGCTCTGAACGAGCCGGGCGCTGCCCGCCACGAGGATGTCGCCGGCCACCTCCTGCTTGACCGCCGCGAGCTCTGTGGGGAGGTCCTTGCCGATGACCGTCGAGTTGTTCCAACTGGCGTCCTCGGCGGTGAGCGTCGTGGAGGCGACGTACTTGGGCATCGCGTTCATCTTCTCGCCGAACGGGTCGCCTGCCATGGAGGGCCACGCTCTGGCGAAGCCCTCGTAGGTGCGCCGCCCGAGCAGCTGCGCGTCCGAGGCCATCAGCTCGTCGAGCTTGAACTTGTCGCCGTCTGCGCCGCGGTCGAACTTGAATGACCAGCCCTCGTGCTCGAAGCCCTCGCCGCCTCCGGGCGCCTCGATGACGCCGTCCAGGGTGATGAACTCGGTTACCACGATTCGTCCCATATCGATCCTCCTTCTCGGGGTGTCCGGCTATAGGGGTAAGACCGTCGCGAGCTTGAACACTCATCGGACGACGCAACCGCGCGCTGCGCAGCCGGCTCCGAGATCAGGGTCTAGACGAGCTTCGCCGACAACGCGATCTCGGGGATCCCCGTCAACGCGCGCGAGACCGGACAGTTGGCCTTGGCCTCCTCCGCGTGTCGTTGGAACTGCTGATCATCGATCCCCGGCACGTGCCCCTCGGTCTCGAGGTCGATGCGCGTCAGTGTCGGCGCGCCGTCGATGTTGCGCAGTTGGACGCGTGCGTTGGTCCGCAGCGACTCGGGCACATGTCCCGCGGCACCGAGGACGCTCGAGAGCGCCATGGTGAAGCAGGCGGCGTGTGCCGCCGCGATCAGCTGCTCGGGGTTGGTGCCCGCTCCCTCGGCGAAGCGCGACTCATACGAGTAAGGGCCTTCGAAGACGCCTTCGCCGACCGTCACCGATCCGGAGCCGCTCTCGATGCTTCCGTTCCACTCGGCGCTGCCGTTGCGTGCGGTCATTCCCAGCCTCCGTTTCTGAAGTTCGACGGTTGCCCCTCAGCTTCGCACGGGGCGGATGGACCTGCGCTCGAGGAGCGCGCTATGGGGCCGCCGGGACGACAGCCACGGGGGCATCGTGCACGGGCAGCGCCCCGGTATCGAAGCTGGTGCCCGGCAGACGCTCCACGTGAGCCGAGCGATCGAGGAACGCGTCGGCGGTCTCGAGGAACCCGATGCGCGGAGTGCGGTAGTGCATCGGCACCACCCAGCGCGGCTGCAGCCGATCGGTTATCTCCTGCGCCTGGGCGGCGCCGATCGTGGGGCCGTCGCCCACGGGAACGATGAGCAGGTCGACCTGCCCGATCGCTGCTGCCTGCTCCTCGCGCAACGCCTGTTGGCCGAAGTCACCGAAGTGACATACGCTCAGGTCCTCGAGTGTGAACACGAAGATCGTGTTGGGTCCTCGTTCGGTTCCCGCCGCCCCGTCGTGCTCGGAGGCGACCGCGGTGATCTCGCCGATCGGCGACTCGAGCCGCCCGGCGGTCGAGCGCAGGATCACGGGATCTCCCCCGATGCGATCCACGGCGTTGTGGTCCATGTGCTCGTGCGTCACGAGCAGCAGATCCGCGTTCGCGCCCTCGATCGGGGGGTAATCGAATCGCGTACCTGGCCCCAGGAGCTGTGAGAGGTCCGCGAACGGGTCGATGAACACGGTCGCCTCGGGGGTGCTCAGCCGAAACGCCGACTGTCCATACCACTCAACCTGCATGCTGCTCCTCCTTTGTCGGGGGTGGGGTGACCGTGCTCGCTTGCGCGCTCCTCGCCAGACCGTAGTTCCGCGCGCGATCCTCATGGCTCTTCTCCGCCGGCGCGCCGTGGTGATACTTGCCTCCTCTCATCAGCGATGCGGCCGCGGCTATCAGGCAGGCCACGATCGCGAACGCGAACGCCTCATGCAGCCCGCTGCTGAACGGCGAGGAGATCAGGTGCGGGAAGAACGAGCGGCCGGTGAGCGCCGTCCTGTTGGCGAGCGACAGCGAGGCAAGGGTGTGGGCGCCCACCAAGTGCTGGATCGGGTTGTAGCCAAGGAAGGCGGCGAACAGGATCGACACCGGCGGCAGGCCCGCGATGCGGTGCGCGGTGGTGGCTGCCACGCCGTGTGCCTGCAATCCGGCGGCCATCGCGTGCGGCAGGCTCGTGGCCAATCCGAGGACCATCAGGGTGAAGAAGATCCCAATCGACAGGACCTGCGCGGAGTTCTGGAAGGTCTGGTTCATCCCGCCTCCCGCGCCCCTGTCGCCGGGCGGCAGGCTGTTCATCACCGCCGCCCGGTTGGGCGAGGCGAACATGCCCATCGAGATCCCGGTGAGGGCGAGCACGAGCGCGAACAGCGGGAAGGGGAAGTTCGTGGGCAGCAGTGCCAGCAGGAAGAAGCTAAGCGCGGCGCCGAGCATCCCTCCCGTCGCAAACCAGCGCGCGCCGAAACGATCGGAGAGGTAGCCGGACGTGGGGCCGGCCAGCAACATGCCGAGGGTGAGCGGCAGCATGTAGATGCCGGCCCACAGAGGGGTTTCGGTGAAGTCATAGCCGTGCTGGGGCAGCCAGATCCCCTGCAGCCAGATGATCAGGATGAACATCAGCCCTCCGCGGGAGACTGCCGAGAGGAACGTCGAGAGCGTGCCGAAGGTGAATGCGCGGATGCGAAACAGGGGCAGGCGGAACATCGGCTCGGCGACCCGTCGCTCGATCACGCCGAACGCCACCAGCGACGCCGCCCCGGCGCCCAGCAGCGCGAGCACCCGCGGGCTGCCCCAGCCCGTTGCGTGCCCGCCGTATGGCCGGATGCCGTAGGTGACGGACACCATGATCAGGATCAGCCCGAGCGCGAACGTGATGTTGCCCCACCAGTCCACCCGCGCGCGTTTGGGCGTGCTGCGCTCCTCGAGCTTGAGGTAGGCCCACACGGTGCCGAACAGTCCGATCGGCACCGAGATCAGGAACACGAGCCGCCAGTTGATCGGGGCCAGCACGCCTCCAAGCACGAGCCCTACGAACATTCCGCTGACGCCGACGATGTTGTTGATGCCGAGTGCCATGCCACGCTGGTTGGCCGGGAAGGCATCGGTGAGGATCGCCGCCGAGTTGGCAAGCAGGAACGCGGCGCCGACTCCCTGCACGACGCGGAACGCGATCAGGTAGATCGCACCGGCCGGGCCGGTCATCCAGTCGACCGTCAGAGCCAGCGAAGCGAGCGTGTAGATGACGAAGCCGATGTTGTACATCCGCACCCGACCGAACATGTCGCCGAGCCGCCCAAAGCTCACGATCAGCACGCTCGTCACGACGAGGAAGCCGAGGATCATCCACAGCAGGTAGAAGCTGTTGGCTGGCACGAGCGGGTCGAGGTGGATGCCCCGGAAGATGTCCGGCATCGCGATCAGCGTGATCGAGCCGTCCAGCGTGGCCAGCAGCACCCCGAGGGTCACGTTCGACAGCGCGATCCACTTGTAGCGATCCGTGACCGGCGCCCCACCGTTGCTCCTCGTCACGGTGGGGTCTGTCTCGACACGTTCGCTCACGCCTGGGATTCTACAGGTAACCTGTGCAGCTTGCCTGTCTTGTGGGTATGATGCCCTCTCACGTGGCCGCGTCCGTCGACGTCTCTCCCATCGCCAGCGAGCTACGTGTCGTGCTCGGCCAGCTGGTGCGACGGCTTCGCGCCGAGCATCGCTTCTCGCTCCCGCAGGCCGCCGTGCTCGGCCGTCTCGACCGCGAAGGCCCGAGGGGCACGAGCGATCTTGCGGCCGCCGAGCGTGTCCGTCCGCAATCGATGGCGCAGACGGTCAGCGAACTCGAAACCGACGGTCTCGTCAGCCGCCGCCCCGATCCCGCAGACGGACGCCGCGCGCTGATCGAACTCACCGACTCCGGGCTCCAGACGCTGCAAGACGATCGCCGCCAGCGCGAGGGCTGGCTGATACAGGCCATCACCGACGGCTTCTCCGAGCAGGAGCGGGAGGCGCTCGCTCAGGCCGTACCGCTGCTCAGGCGCCTGGCCGACGCCTGAGCTCGCTCGCTGGGGTGGGTCGCTCGCGGCCGGCCGGCCGGCCGGCCGGCGCCCCCTCGGCCGTGCCGGCTATTGGGCCTCGACGATCATCAGCTGGTTGCCGTCCTGGTCCCGGAAGAAGAACAGCAGCGGCACCGTGCCGTCGCCTCCCATCAGCTCTCCGTCGACGTCGACGCCGTTCGCCTGCAGCTCGGCGTGATCCGCGCGCGGGTCGGGCGACTCGAGCGCTATGCCCGTCATGCGGCCGGGCTGGTAGTCACCCTGCGGTGGCGCGAGCGCGATCGCGGTGCCGCCGGCCGGCGGTGCGACCTCGACCCAGCGGTCGCCCTCGCCGAACGGGACATCGGCGACGAGCGAGAAGCCGAGCGTGTTCGTGTAGAAGGCGATCGCCTCGTCCTGGTCGCGCACCGGGACGATCACCCTGCCCACCTGCGTGATCTTCAGCATGTTCTCTCCTTTCTCGGGGGTCACAGGCTATGACTCGCCGGCCCACGGGAACTCAGCGGAGGAGTGAGCGTGCGGGCCGATCTAGTAGGAATTCATCGTGAGCGATGCGTCTTGTGAGCTATCAAGAGCACTCCGGTCCTCGAGCCGGTGTCCTCTTCGGTGAGGACGTCGTCCCGGTTTCGGGTCTCGACGCGCCGGCGCAGTCGGTGCGAGGGCTTCTCACGGCGCTCGATGCGAGCGGGCTGGCCGAGCTCGCGCGGCGCGCCGCCGATGCGCCGGAGCGGACCGCCCTCGCCGACCTGCGGCTTCTCGCGCCGCTGCCCGATCCCGAGAAGATCATCTGCCTGGGGCTGAACTACCGCGATCACGCGGCCGAGTCCGGCCAGGAGATTCCGCAGGCGCCGATGTGGTTCGCGAAGTTCGCCAACTCGCTCATCGGCAGCGGCCAGGAGATCGTCCTGCCGGCGGCCCACCCCGATTACGTAGACTACGAGGCCGAGCTTGCGATCGTGATCGGACGCACCGCCCACGAGGTTCGTGCGGAGGAGGCGCTCCTGTACGTCGCTGGGGCGATGCCGTTCAACGACGTCAGCGCCCGCGACCTGCAGCTCCAGAACCCGCTGTGGACCAGCGGCAAGGCCATCGACACCTTCGCGCCGTGCGGAGCGGCGCTCGTCACGATCGATGAGATCGAGGACCTTCACGCGCTCGGCCTGCGCACCCGGGTGAACGGCGAGCTGCTGCAAGAGGGCAACACCCGCGAGCTGATCTCAGGCGTGCCGGAGACGATCGCATGGCTCTCGCGCACGATGACCCTCCGCCCGGGTGACATCATCGCCACCGGGACTCCGGCGGGGGTGGGGGCGAGCAAGAACCGCTTCCTGAGGCATGGCGACACCGTCGAAGTCGAGGTCGACGGGCTCGGCGCGGTCGTCAACCCGGTTCGGGCGGCGCGAGACTGATCAGCCGAGCCGTTTGGCACGATTGGCCGGTGGGAGCCACGACGGCAAGGCACGCGGGGCGGCTCGCCTCCTCGGCGCGCCCCGCCAGCGTGGTATGCGCTCTTGCTCTCGTCGGCCTGATGTTGCAGCTCCCCGTCGCGGCTGGGGCGGGCGCCAGCGCTCACCGCGCGAGCGCGACCGGGGGCCAGGAAGCGACCCCGCCCGCGCCGAGCCCGACGCAGCCATCATCGTCCGTGGTCGGCCTGCGCGTGCTGCATCTGATCGACTCATCGCGCACGATCCGTCTCGCGCATGGGAGGACCGAGCCGCGAACGTTGGTCACCTATGTGCGCTACCCGGCACTTGGAGTGCCCGGCGGGACAGACGTCCCGGACGCGCCCGCGGCACGTGCCGGCGGCCCGTACCCGCTGGTCGTCTTCGGGCACGGCTTCGCCGTCACGCCGCGGATCTATGCGCAGCTGCTGCAGAGCTGGACGCGCGCCGGATATGTGGTCGCGGCGCCGGTGTTTCCACTCGGCAACGCCAACGCCCCCGGCGGACCGGATGAGTCGGATCTCGTCAACCAGCCCGCCGACATGAGCCACGTGATCTCACGCCTGCTGGCGGCCAGCGCCACGGCCACCAGCCCCCTGTTCGGCCTCGTCGATCCGGCCCGCATCGCTGTCGCGGGACAGTCCGACGGCGCCATGACGGCTCTCGCCGTCGCCTACAGCCGCCGCTTCCGCGACCCACGGGTGGGGGCCGCGGTGATCCTGTCGGGCGCCGAGATGTCCGGTGCCGGCGGCTTCGGCTTCTCCGGCGGCCCGCCGCTCCTCGCCACTCAAGGAACCTCCGACACGATCAACGAGCCTAGGTTCACCTATGCGTTCTTCAGAGCCGCGCGGCATCCGAAGTACCTGCTGCGTCTCCTCGGTGCAGGCCATCTGCCGCCGTATACCCGCCAGCAACCCCAGCTCGCGATAGTCGAGCACGTCACGCTCGCGTTCCTCGACGGCTACCTCAAGCGGCGGCCGGCGTCACTGCTGCGACTCGTCCCACTCGGGACGGTCTCACGAGCCGCTTCGATCGTCGCCGATCCGTGAGCTCGCCGCTCAGAGAAGGCCGACCTGGCGGAGGATCGAAACCGAGTCCGAGTAGACGTCCTTGCGAGCGACCTTGCCGTCCTCGAAGGGGATGATGTCCATGCCATTCCACTCGATGCGCTTGCCTGACGGCTCCGCCACGATCTCGCCGCGGGTCACAGGCCGTACATGCGACGCGCTGGCGGTCCACTCCTGGACGACGAGGTCGTCTCGCACGTAGAGGCGGCGCGTCTGGAAGGAGATGTCGGGCCAGGACTCGAAGATGCCCGCGATGTGCCTCAGCGCATCCTCGCCCTCGGCTCGCTCACCGGCCGTGTGATTCTCGAAGACCATGTCCGGAGCATGCATCGAGGCGATGCGGGTCACGTCGTGAGCGTTCCAGGCGTCGTTGTAGGCGGCGATCGTCTCGCGCAGGGAGTCGCTCGCGCCGCTCATGCCCACTCCATCGGCTCGTATCCGCTCGATCGCGGCGCGGACACGATGAGCACGGTCGCCCGCGACCCGCCGTCATTGCGAACGGTCCGCGAATGCTCCGGGTCAATGCGCGCGAAGGTGCCCGCGGGCGCCGCGTGGTCCTCGCCGTCGACGACCAGAGTCGGGCTGCCACCGAGGACGTAGAAGACCTCCTCCTGGTCGCGCTCGGTCTCGTCGTGCTCGGGAAGCTGCTCTCCGGGCGGTATGTCGACGAGATTGATGCCGAAGGCGCGCAGCTCGAGCGTGCGACGGACCAGCGTCCAGTTGCCAGCCGTCTCGCAGTCCTCGCCGTTGACGAGCGCGAAGCTCATTGCGACCGTCCTCACTTGCAGCCGATTGGTCCCGTCGTGGCAACTCTATCCGCTGACGTGAACCTTGTTTGGATCCGCACGCGCGTGGGTAACGACGCGCCCATCACCGGGGAGTGGAGGATCGGGGGAGCGCGGGCTTACGTCGCGCGTGTCATGGGGCCGGCATTGCTGGTCGCGCTGCTGGCAGCGCTTGCCGCTCCGCATGCCGCCGCGGGAGCGACATGCACCAAGGAAATCAGCGGTCCCAACGATCCGGGATATGCGGGCGCCGAGCGCAACTTCCCGAGCCCGGCGACATGGAACTCGGAGGAGTGGCCGCTGTTCGACTGCATCCCGCAGACGGCGCCGAGCGCGACCGACGCCGAAGGCGCAGCCGGCATGAGCGTCAACCGCGCGTGGGCCGCCTACGGCATGGGTCACGTGACCGTCGCCTACATGGAGGGCGGCGTCAACTGGAAGCGCCCGGACTCGAACGACCTCCGCGACCAGGCCTACCTGAACACCGGCGAGCTGCCCTACCCCGAGGACGCCGAAGGCCACACGCACGGCACCTACGACCTCAACGGCGACGGGACCGTGAACGTCGAGGACTACGTCCACGATCCGCGCGTCGGCCGGGCCAACCCGCAGGCCGGCGGCATCACGCCCGAGGACCTGATTATCGCCTTCGGCCACTGCCAGATCAAGAACCACCTGATCGCCCAGTGCCCGGCGGGCGGCCAGTTCGACAACGACGGCAACGGCTACCCGAACGACATCTCGGGCTGGAACTTCCATCGCGACACCAACGACCCCCAGACCGACAACACGATCTACCACCACGCCAACGGTGAGTCAGAGGCGCTCGTGGCCACCGCCAACAACAACTTCGGCGGCGTCGGCGTGTGCCCCGGGTGCCGCCTGCTCTCCGTGAAGATGGGAGATGAGGCGATCGACCGGCCGGACCGGGTTGCCGAGGCCATCGTGTTCGCGGTCAAAGCGGGCGCGAAGGTGATCGATGTGACCACGGCGGCGCTCGGTCAGACCCCCTCGATGCTCGCCGCCGTCCAATACGCCTACAGCCACGGCGTCGTCCTCGCGTGGGCCTCGAACGACTTCGAGTCCGCCGATCACACCGAGGGCATGCGCTTCCCGCACGTGTGGCCCGGGAACTCGGTCGTCTCCGACCAATCGAACCGCAACGGAACCTCGCTGCCGAGCGACGTGACGGCGACGACGTTCCGCTCCCGCTCCTCGCTCACCTCCTACGGCGCGCACTCGCTCTTCAGCGTGCCCACCACCGACGGCTCGACCTCCACCGCGATCCCGACGACCGCTGGGGTCGCGGCGCTGGTGGCCTCGGCCGGCGAGGATGCCGCGGCGGCAAAACAGATAGGTGAACCGCTCGACGCGAACGAGGTCTTCCAGGTGACGCGCGCGACCGCGAGCCCGATCCAGGAAACGCCGTGCACCGGCTGCTTCCCCGGACTGCCGGGAGCCGAGTGGAACATCCAGTACGGATACGGTCGCCCGAGCCTCTACAACGCCATGCGCGCCACCCACGAAGGGAACATCCCCCCGACGGCCGACATCACGGCGCCCGAATGGTACGACCAAGTCGACCCGACACACCAGTCGACGGTCAACGTGAGCGCCAACGTCGCGGCCAAGCGCTCCCCCTCCTACACCTGGGAGCTCCAGTACGCCGCCGGACCACAGCCCACCGAGGCCGACTTCCACACGATCTCCTCGGGCTCGGGAACCGCTCCGCAGACCGTCAGCGGATCGATCGACCTCAGCCAGATCCCCGAAAGCTTCTGGGCCGGCAGCTACACGGCGCCGACGGCCGACAGGCTCTCGATCGAGCGCTACGACGTCACCGTCCGCGTGCGGGTGACAGACGCCTCGTCGCGGCTGGGCGAGGATCGCCGCGTGTTCCAGCTGCGCCATGACTCCACAGAAATCCAGGCGCTCCACAAGAACCTCGGCACGTCGCTCGAGTCCTCGCCGACGCTCGCCGACATCGAGGGACGCGGCGGCCTCGACGTCATCGTCGGGGGCTCCGACGGCACCGTGCATGCCTTCCGTCCAGATGGCAGCGAGGCTCCGGGGTGGCCCGTCCACACGGCCCTCGCGCGTGGCGTCGACGCGCACTACCCCTACAACTACCTCAAGGATCCGGCATGGAAATCCGGCGAGATCCCGCTACCCCACGAACCGATCGTCGCTCCGCTCACCGTCGGAGACCTGTTCCGCAACGGGGCCCTGGACGTCGTGGCGACCGGTGAGGACGGCCATGTCTACGCGTGGAATCGCAAAGGCCGGCTGCTGCCCGGCTTCCCGGTGATGACCGATCAGAAATACGCGCGCATGTCCGTGCCGCCGGAAGAGGCCGACTACGTGCGCCATCCCTCGACCGGCAACGTCGGCGGCGCCGCCCTCGGCAACCTCGAGGGCAAAGGCCAGCTCGACATCGTGATGGGCGCCTGGGACGGCCACATGTACGCCTGGCGGCCGGACGGCACTCCGGTCCCCGGCTGGCCGGTCTCGACCGACCCGCCGACTCCGCTTCCGAAACCGGGGCCTTGCGCCACCGAAGCGTTCCACTGCCAGTACGCGCGGGACTACAAGATCGCCACGACGCCCACGCTGGTGGACATCAACGGCAGTGGGCGCCCGGACGTGGTCGTCGCAGTCCAGGACACCACCTTCGGCTCGACCGAACCGGCGAGCGGAGCGCCCGTGTACGGGTTCGTCGAGGCGTACTCCTCGGAAGGCAACAACCATGCCGGCGGGGCGAGGTTGCCGAACTTCCCGGTCGCGATCCCGGCCGCCGAGCAGGGGTATGGGACCGCCCAGGACTTCATCACCGAGGGCGTCCAGACGCCGGTCGCCTACGAAGGCGCCAAAGGCCCGCAGCTGGTCGCCAATCCCGGCCTGTGGCTGTCGCAGACGATCGACCTGAGAAGCGGCGCGACGCACCCCGAAACGCCGGGAACGATCCCGCCGGACTCGACCAACCCCGCCATCAACCCATCCTCGGCCCTCGTCCACTTCACGACCACGGCCTCGATCGGCAAGCTCGGTCCCGCGGGCGCGCTGACCGCGGTTCAGGCCGGCTCGGCCTCGACCGACGTGGTGACCGGCATCGTCGAGACGCCCGGCAAGGGCATCCGCGTACGGTCGTCGATCGAGGCGTGGAACCCCGAAACCGGTGCGAACCTGCCGCAGTACACCCAGCCGATCCAGGGGCTCCCGTTCCTCTCGGCGCCCGCGCTTGCTGACGTGTCGGGATCGGGCAGGTCCGACATCGTGATCGGCGCCGACTCCGGGGCGCTGCAGGCGTGGGACGGCACGACCGGCCAGCCGGTGCCCGGCTGGCCCAAGTGGACCGGCGGCTGGTCGCTGGGCACGCCGGCCACCGGCGACCTGCTCGGCAACGGAACGAACGCAGTCGTCGTCGGCCTACGCGAGGGCTGGCTGCACGCCTACACCACCCCCGGGCTCGCGAGCGCCAACAACGACGCCTGGCACTGGCACCAGAACGAATGGAACACAGGGCACTATGGGGACGACACACGGCCGCCGTCGGTGCCAGCCTCGATGCGCTTCAAAGGCCCGGGAACCGTGTGCTGGGTGGCGCCCGGCAACGACTGGAACGTTGGCACGGCCGCAAGTTACGAGCTGCGCGGCTTCTCAGTGCCGCCGACGCCCGAGAACTTCGCGAGCGGCACGCCCATCGGCGGAGCGCCGACCCCCTCCGCCGCGGGAACGCCGCAGTGCGCGACCGTGAGCACGACGGCCGCCTATGTGGGACTGCGCGCGATCGACCCCGCGGGGAACGTCTCCTACCCCGCGAAGGCCAAAGTCCCCGCACACTGAGCCGCCAGCCGGGAGCGCTTCGGCGGCTCGGAGGTCAGCCGCCGCCGCTCGCCTCGCCGTGCGCGCTCTCCCACTCCTCGGGAGGGCCGACCGTCGCCGCCTCGGGTCCGAGGCGATCGACGTATCCAGCGTGCACGACCCGCCAGCGGTCGGCCGGGTCCCAGGGAGGCGTCTGCGAAGCCAGCTCGTAGGCGAGCCGGTCCAGGCACTCGTGCCATCCCGCGCCGTCGCGGGCTGCCTTGCCGAGCTCCTCGAGCGTGTCCGTGAACAGGAGCAGCGTCCCATCGCCGTCGGCCTCGAGCTCGAAGCGCAGCACGTCGGGCCCCCACTCGAACTCGAGCAGCGAGGGGGGCTGGAAGGCGAGCATCTCGCCATCGAAGGGCTCGAACATGTCCTCGCGATGGCGGAAGCTCAGCCGGGCGCCGACCGCGCGCTCCCCGTCGATGGTCGTCGGGAACCAGGCGGCGAGATGCTCGGGCTCGACGAGCGCCCGCCAGACCTTCTCCGGTGGGTGCGCGAAACGCCGCGTGAAGCGCAACAGCACCGTGTTCCCCCGGCGCTGGAGCTCGCCCAGATCCTGCATCTGGATATCCGTCGTGTCGGACATGTCACTACCTCCTGAGATCGGGATCGTCGTCTGGCATGGCCTCGAGGTGCTGCTCCAGCGCGCCTAGGCGCGAGGCCCACAGCCGGCGGTACGGCGCCAGCCACTCGTCGAGGTCCCGCAGTGGCTCGGGGCGGACTCGATAGATCCGCCGCTGGGCGTCTTGACGCACCTCCACCAATCCCGCCTCTCGAAGCACCCGCAGGTGCTTGGACACGGACGGCTGGCTCATGGCGCTCCCCTCGACGAGATCGCCTACCGGGCGCTCGCCCGAAAGGAGCAGGTCCAGAATGCGGCGCCGGCTCGGCTCGGCGAGCACCTCCAGGGTCGAGGCCATGGCCTGAGTATGCCAGACAGGTTATATGCGTGTCAAGGCATGCTAGGGGTTTCGGTGCGACGCTTCGTAGCTCGCGGCTAGAGTCCCCGGCGGATGTTCGATCTCGACGCGTATCTCGCCCGGATCGGCCTGAGCGGGCGCCCCAGCCTCGCCGAGATGCACCGTGCGCATACGACCTCCATTCCGTTCGAGAACCTCGATCCGCGGAGGGGCCGGCCTGTATCGCTGACGCTCGAGGATCTCCAGGAGAAGCTCGTGGTGCAGCGCCGCGGCGGCTACTGCTTCGAGCACAACCTGCTGTTCAAGGGCGCTCTCGAGGCGCTCGGCGCGGAGGTCGACCCGCTGCTCGCGCGCGTACGCCTGGGCGCCGAGCCGGGCGTCACGCGACCGCGCAGCCATCTCCTGCTCGGAGTCGCGATCGATGGCCGCCGCTGGCACGCCGACGTCGGCTTCGGCATGGGCACTCCGCTCGAGCCCCTTCCCTTCGGCGCGGGAGAGGAGCACCATCAGTCCGGCTGGCGCTACCGGGTCGTCGCGGACGGAGCCGAACTGGTGCTGCAGACGGCTGATCGGGACGATTGGGTCGACATGTACGGCTTCCTGCCCGAGCCCGTACCGATGGTTGACGTCGAAACGAGCAACTGGTTCACCGCCACGCACCCTCGTTCGCCGTTCGTGAGCGGATTGAGCGTCGGCGCTCAGGCGGCTGACGGTACCCGGGCCTGGCTGAGCGACTGGAGCGGCCTCGCGCTCGAGGTGAGGACCCCGACGGACAGGAGCCTCACGCCCGTCGCGCTCGAGGATGTGCCGCAGCTGCTCGCCGACCGCTTCGGCCTTGCCGGCTTCGCGCTCGAACCCGACGACCGGCTCGTGCCGATCTCCATCCGCTGAGGCGGGACAAGCGGCCGCCGGCTGTTGAGCTAGCGTAGACGGAGCGCGATGAGCGAGCGGCCGAGTGAGCACGCCCAGGACGGGATCCGATCTCCCGCTGGACCGGCGCTGTCGGCGCGGGGCGTCCGCTTCTCCGATCGCCACGACGCCGGGCGCCGGCTTGCGGCGATGCTCGAGCCCTACCGCCCCGAGCGGCCAGTCGTCGTCGGCCTGCCGCGGGGCGGCGTACCCGTCGCCGCGGAGGTGGCGCGCGCGCTCGGAGCGCCGCTCGATGTGGCCGTCGTGCGCAAGATCGGCGCACCGCAGAACTCTGAGTACGCCATCGGTGCGGTGGCTGAGGGCGGCGTGCACGTGCTCGGCCGCAGGCAGGGACGCTCGGCAGACCTCACCGCCTCCGAGCTGGGAGCGCTGATCGGCCGCGCCGAGCGTGAGCTCGATGAGCGACTCCGCCGCTACCGCGGCACGCGCCGGCCGATCGAGCTCGAGGGGCGCACCGTGATCGTCGTCGACGACGGACTCGCCACCGGCCGCTCTGCGCTGGCGGCCGTGCGCTCGCTGCGCAGGCGCGGCGCCGCTCGCGTGATCCTCGCCGCACCCGTCGCCTCAGGTGAGGCCGCACGTCTGCTCGGCGACGCGGCCGACGAGGTGCTCTGCCTTGAGATCCCGCCCGATCTGTGGGCGGTCGGAGCGTGGTATGCCGACTTCCGCCCGACCACCGACGAGGAGGTGGCGCGGCTGCTGGCAGAGAACGCCGGAGGCCCGGTCACCTGCCGGCGGCCATCGTCGCATTGAGCTCGCCGCTCTGGCGGCGCTCTACGCTTCGCCAATGGGAGGAGAGCCGAGCCCGCCGCAGCCGAGGCAGACGTTCGACGAGGAGCTGTTGCTGTGGCTGGGCGATGAGCCGCCGGCGGTGCGCGCAGCGGATGCCGACCGCATCCGCGACATCGCCGAGGAGCTCGCACGCGGTTTCGACGCGCTCTCGGGCATCGGCCCCGCCGTGACGATCTTCGGCTCGGCCCGCACGCCGGCCGATCATCCCCACTACGCGCTCGTCCGCCAGGTGGCCGCTCGCCTCGGCGCCTCGGGCTACGCCGTCATAACCGGCGGAGGCGGCGGCCTGATGGAGGCCGCCAACCGCGGTGCGCGCGACGCGGGCGCGCTGTCGGTCGGCTGCAACATCGAGCTGCCGCACGAGCAGCAGCTGAACCGCTATGTCGACGTCGGACTGCGCTTCCGCCACTTCTTCGCTCGCAAGGTCATGTTCGTGCGCTACGCGAGCGCGTTCCTCATCGCACCGGGCGGCTTCGGGACGCTGGACGAGCTGTTCGAGGCGTTGACGTTGGTCCAGACCGAGACGATCCACAGCTTCCCGTTGATCCTGCTCGGCGACGGCGAGTGGGAGGGGCTTCTGCGGTGGCTGCGGGCACGGGCGCTGGCCGACGGACGAATCGAGCAGCGCGATCTCGACCGCATGCACCTCGTCAGCGGCGCACAGGAGGCTTGCGAGATCGTCGACAGGGCCCATGAGCGCCAGCGCGCGCTCGGAGCGCGTGCGCACCGCCGCGGCGAAGCCTGAACACTCCAGCCTAAGATTGCGTCATATCCAGTAGCGATCTCAGCGGCGCCGAGTCGCCAACCGAGCCTGAACGGTCCGCGTCCGTCCGTCTGTCGGTTCTCGACCAGTCGCCGATCGCAGAGGGATCCTCGGGGTCACGGGCGCTGCAGAACACGATCGAGCTGGCGCGCCTCGCGGATCGGCTCGGATACCACCGCTACTGGGTGGCAGAGCACCACGGCGGCCCGATGCTCGCCGGTCCGAGCCCGGAGGCCCTGATC
The DNA here is from genome assembly GCA_025964115.1 of Solirubrobacterales bacterium. Lineage (GTDB taxonomy): Bacteria > Actinomycetota > Thermoleophilia > Solirubrobacterales > Solirubrobacteraceae > Palsa-744. The sequence continues at coordinate 3,143 of JAOPZM010000198.1, read as the reverse complement.
GGGCCGATCGCCGCCGCGACGTCGCGGATCCGAGTGGGGAGCGGTGGTGTGATGCTTCCCTACTACAGCCCGCTCAAGGTTGCGGAGACCTTCAGCGTGCTCGCGGGCCTGTTCCCCGGCCGCATAGACCTCGGGCTGGGCCGCGCTCCCGGGACCGACCAGATCACGGCCATCGCCCTGCAGCGCGACCGCCGGCAGCTGCTGCCGGACGACTTCCCCCAGCAGCTCGCGGAGCTGCTCGGGTACCTCGACGGGAGCCTGCCCCCCGATCATCCCTTCGCCCGGCTGGCGAGCACGCTGCCCGGCCGTCCCGAAGGCCCGGAGCCGTGGCTGCTCGGCTCCTCCCGAGACAGCGCGCTGTGGGCCGCCGAGCTGGGCCTTCCCTACGCCTTCGCCGACTTCATAAACCCTCGCGGAGCCGAGATCGCCGCGCTCTACCGCGAGCGCTTCGCCGAACATGAACATGCGGGGCGCCCCCGCACCGCAGTGGCCGTCTGGGTGATCTGCGCAGAGACCGACGAGGAGGCGCAGCGCCTCGCTTCGAGCGCGCGGATGACCTTCACGCTCCTGCGCCGCGGCCAGCTGGTCCCGGTTCCGCCGCCCGAGAAGGCGCTGCGGTTCCTGGAGGCCGACGGTGGCGCTGACGCCGGCCCGCGCTCGGAGCGGCGCGCGGTGATCGGTGCGCCCGCGAAGGTCGCCTCCCAGCTGCAGGAGGTGGTCTCGAGCTATGGCGCCGAGGAGGTGATCGCGGTGACCATCACCTATGACCACCAGGCTCGCCTGCGCTCGTATGAGCTGCTCGCCGAGGCCTGGAGGTGATCGCCGAGCGGCTCACGGCCCAACTCCTTGCGGGGCCGCCTGCCCGCGACCCCGTCGAGGTGACGCGGCGGCTGCTCGCGGTCCAGGGGCAGGACCCGCGCGGCGCACGTCTGGCGATCCGCGCGCGCAGCAGCGGCTTGACCGCCGAGGACGTCGATCGGGCTCTCACCGTCGATCGCTCGCTGCTGATCACGTGGCTGAACCGCGGCACGCTGCACCTCGTGGCTCGCGAGGACTATCGATGGCTGCACGCGCTGACGACGCCTTCGCTGTTCGTGGGCAATGCTCGGCGCCTGGCGCAGGAGGGCGTGACGCCGGCCGCGGCCGAGCGGGGTGTGGCCGCTGTCGAGCGCGCGCTCGCCGCCGAGGGTCCGTTGAGCCGCGAGCAGCTGCGCGAGCGGATCGCCGCCGCGGGGGTCCGGACCGAGGGCCAGGCGCTGGTGCACCTGCTCATGCTCTGCTCGCTGCGGGGGCTGACGGTCCGAGGGCCGGTGATTGACCGCCGGCACGCCTACGTCCTCGTGCCGGACTGGCTAGGCCCGTCCGAGCCGGTCGATCGCGAGCGAGCGCTCGCCGAGCTCGCCCGCAGGTATCTAGCCGGCCACGGCCCCGCCGAGGATCGCGATCTCGCGAGGTGGGCGGGCCTCCCTCTGCGCGACGCCCGTGCCGGGCTGAGCGCGATCGCCTCAGAGCTCCGTGAGCGCCCCGACGGCCTGCTCGACCTCGCGCGTGCTCCGGTTGCCGCGGAGCTGCCACCGCCGCGCCTGCTCGGCGCTTTCGACCCCGTCCTCTTGGGATGGCGCTCGCGTGAGGCGCTGCTCGACGGAAACGAGTCGGTCGTCACGGTCAACGGGTTGTTCCGTCCCTTCGCGCTGGTTGGTGCTCGCGCTGTCGCGACGTGGAACATCTCGCGAGGAGAGGTGGCGCTGGCGCCCTTCGCGCCCCTGGCACCCAAGGAGAAGCACGCACTCGATACGGATGCCAAGGACGTTGTGCGCTATCTCGCCTCGGCTTCCGCTTCCTGAACAGAGGCCCGGACGGAACTGGCGTCCGCGGTGATCCGCCGGCGGCGAGCGCGCGTATAACGAGCAACCACCGCGCGGCACCGGCCGCACGGAATCGATCTCTCGAAAGGACAGGCGATGGGCCTCGACAATCCGATCCACCTGGCGTTCCTGCTGATCGTGCTGCTGCTGGTCTTCGGCGCGAGGCGGCTTCCGGAGATGGGCAGGTCGCTGGGAAGCGGAATGCGCGGCTTCAAGGACGCGCTTAGCGGCGAGAGCTCACCGCCTGCGCTTGCCGCCCCAACTGTCGTGCCGGTACCGGCGGATGTGCCGGCCCGCCAGACCGACTCCGGAGAGCTCGGCGCCTGACGCGAGGCCGCCGGGGAGCCGGCGCGTGAGCATCTCCGTGATCCCGGTCCCATCGCGAGCGTCAGAATGAGGAGCATGTTCAACCCGCTGCGCCCGTCCTCCGGGAGGCCGGCGGCGCGCCTGGGCGTGCTCGCGGACGAGGAGCTCATGCAGCTCGTCTACCGGCGCAACGCCGACGCGTTCGAGGTCATCTACGACCGCCACGCCGACGCCGCGTTCTCGCTCGCATTCCGCATCTGCCGTCAGCGGGCGCTCGCCGAGGACGTCGTCCAGGAGGCGTTCCTTTCGCTGTGGCGCAGCGGGGCGCGCTATGACCGCAACCGTGGAAGCGTGCGCACTTGGGCTCTGGGAATCGTGCATCACCGTGCGATCGACGCGCTCCGCCGGCGGACTGTCCGTGAGCGCGGGATAGTGAGCGACGAGGGCGTCGAGGAACGGCTCGCCTCGCCGGAACGCACGGACATAGAGTTCGCACGCCGTGACGAGGCACGCGAGATCCGCGACGCGCTCGAGCGGCTTCCCGAGGAGCAGAGCAGGGTGATCGAGATGGCCTACTTCGGCGGCCTCACGCACGTCGAGATCGCGTCGAAGCTCGGCATGCCGGTCGGCACGGTCAAGGGGCGCATGCGCCTCGGCCTCGCCAAGATGCGGATGACGCTGGGCGATCCGGCGGAGGTCCTGCCATGAGCCCCGACGAGCGCAACGAGTACCCGGAGTCCTGCGGCGGCAACGCCGCGCCCTACGTGCTCGGCGCCCTAACCGAGGAGGAGAGCGAGGCCTTCCGCGCGCACCTGGCCTCGTGCGCGATCTGCCGCGAGGAGGTCGCCGCCTTGCAGGTCGTGGCCTCCGCGCTGCCGGCGGCAGCACCGCAACTGACGGCGCCGCGCGAGCTGAAGCGGCGGGTGATGGGTGCCGTCCGCGAGGACGCCCAGGCTGAGACGCAGAGCCCCC
>JAOPZM010000196.1 GCA_025964115.1 Solirubrobacterales bacterium | reverse complement strand
CCGGCGCCGACGAGGATGACGATCAGCGTCCCGGCTCCAGCGAGCAGCGCTCCGGGCACGATGAACAGGTGGTTGGGGCTGTGCACGAGCAGGAAGCGGAGATGCCGCCAGCCGTCGCGAAAGCTCGAGAGCTTGCTCTCTCCCCCGCGCGGGTGATACTCGATCGGGAACTCCGCGATCTTGAGGTTCTCCTTGGAGGCCCTGATGACCATCTCGGACGCGAACTCCATCCCGGTGGTGCGCAGGTCCAGCCGCGGCAGCACGTCTCGGCGCACTGCGCGCATGCCACAGTGCGCGTCGTTGACGCCGGTGCGGAAGAACAGGTTCAGCAATCCCGTCAAGATCGGGTTGCCGACGTAGCGGTGAAGCCACGGCATGGCGCCGGGCTGGATGTTGTCCATGCGGTCGCCGATCACCATCTCCGCACCAGCTTCGAGCTCCGCGACGAAGCGGGGGATCTCGCTGAAGTCGTACGTGAGGTCGGCGTCGGCCATGACGATGTAGCGGCCCCTTGCGGCCTCGAAGCCGGCGAGATACGCGCTGCCGTAGCCGCGCCTGCGCTCGAGCACCACGCGGGCGCCCGCCTCCTCTGCGAGCCGTCTGGAGTCGTCGTCGGAGTCGTTGTCCGCCACCACGACCTCTCCCTCGACGCCCATGCGCACGATCGCCTCGAGCGCTGCCGCGACGCACTCCCCTATGTTCTCGGCCTCGTTCAGGCAGGGAATGACGACCGACACGAGCGGCGCACCCGCGTCGTGGTCGCCGGGGACGGGGATACGTGTCGAGGTGAGTGTGCTCATTGCTCAGGGAGGTTCCGCACGCCGCCCGATGCCGTGGGGGAGCAGGGCGATCTGCGGTTATAACGCTCGGGAGGGCGGAAAGTGGCGCAAGCGGGCCCGCTAATGGGATGAGATGCTAGCGGCATGCGCATCTGCATTCTCTATGACTGTCTCTTCCCGTACACGGTCGGTGGTGGCGAGCGTTGGTACCGCAGCCTCGCCGAGCGCCTCGCGCAAGAGGGCCACGAGGTCACCTACCTCACGCTGCGACAGTGGGAGCGAGGGCACGGGCCTGGAAACGACGGGGGATTGCGTGTCGTCGAGGCTGGTCCACGGATGAAGCTCTACACGGCCGGTGGCAGACGCCGCATCCTGCCTCCGCTGGTCTACGGCGTGGGCGTGTTCTTGCATCTGCTTCGCCAGGGACGCCGCTACGACGTGGTCGACACGGGCGCCTTCCCGTACTTCTCGCTGCTCGCCGCCGCCGCGCTGCGCCCGTTGATGGGATACGAGCTGGTCGTCGACTGGTTTGAGGTCTGGAGCCGGGCCTACTGGCGGGAATACCTGGGTGGTCCGGGGGGCCGCATCGGAGAGCTCGTGCAGCGGCTCTGTGCGCGGATTCCGCAGCGCGCGTTCTGCTTCTCGGAGCTGCATGCCAAGCGCCTGCGCGAGGAGCATCTGAACGGCCCGGTGACCGTTCTCCGAGGCCTCTACGCGGGCGTCACTGACACCCCGGTCCCGACTGTCACCGAGCCAATCGTCCTGTTCGCCGGACGGCTCATCCCGGAGAAGCGGGTCACGCTCGCGGTCGCGGCGATCGCTCTGGCGGCCGAGCGGATCCAGGATCTGCGTGCCGAGATCTGCGGCGACGGGCCGGAGCGCGACGCGCTCGCGGCGGCAATCGACAGCCATCGCCTGAACGAGATCGTCACCGCACGGGGCTTCGCCGACGGCGAGGCGCTCGAAGCCGAGATGCGCGGAGCGATGTGCATGCTGCTGACCTCCCGTCGCGAGGGGTACGGCTTGGTCGTCGTCGAGGCCGCCGCCCGCGGCACCCCGAGCATCGTGGTCGCGGGCGAGGACAACGCAGCAACCGAGCTGATCGTCGAGGGGGTCAACGGAGCGATCGTTCCCAGCTCGGATGCGAGCGCCGTCGCCGATGCGATTGTCGCGGTCCACGAGGCCGGCCTCGCGCTACGGGAAAGCACGGCGTCCTGGTTCGCCGAGAACGCCGGGCGCCTGTCGCTCGAGGCTTCGCTGGAGGGCGTGCTGCGCAGCTACGCGACCGTGCGGGCGTAGCTGTCGAGCGTCAGCCGCGCAGTCCGCTCCCAGGTGAACTGGCGTGCGCGCTCGCGGCCCAGCTCCACGAGGTGACTGCGCGCGGACTCGTCGGCCAGCAGACGCATGAGCGCGGCCGCAATCGCTTTCTCGTCGTGCGGGTCGAAGAACAGGGCTGCGTCGCCGGCGACCTCCGGCAGCGACGAGGCGTTCGAGCAGGCGACGGGCACCCCCCGCGCCATCGCCTCGAGGACGGGGAGTCCGAATCCCTCGTACAGAGACGGATAGACAAAGCCCCGGGCGACGGCCCAGAGGCCCTCGACCTCGCGGCGGGGCAGCCAGCCAGGCAGACGCACGTCGTCGGTGACGCCCAGGCGCGCGACGTGCGCGCGCAACTCATCCTCGTACGCGGTCGGGTAGCCGGGCAGGACGAGCATCGGTCGTGTCTCCCGAGGGATCCTCGCGAGCGCGCTGATCAGCGTCGCGAGGTTCTTATGGGGACGCTTCGCCGAGAGGCTCATCAGGACAGGGCGCCTGCCAAGGCTGAAACGCTCGCGAGTCTCGGCCTCGGGCAGTGGCTGCTCTCGCCGCAGCGCCCCAAGCCCGAGCGGGACCACGTCGATGCGATCGGGGTTGAGGCCGAGCAGCTCGACGAGGTCGCTGCGCGTGCT
>JAOPZM010000172.1 GCA_025964115.1 Solirubrobacterales bacterium | reverse complement strand
AAATGGCGATACGTCTTCCCCCTGAAACCGACCATCAGGACCGTCTCGAAGGAAAGCCGCCGGCTTTGCTACACGCCTTGACGGCGTTCTGCCCTGGCACTTTCACGCTGGCTTTTTCTAGCCCGTGCATCGACTGCAGTTGATGTGATCTTTAGCACTGCATGTGAAAACCTGGACGGTTGATTAGAGGACCGGCAGGCCCTGAACTGAACATGCTCGGGCGGAGGCCTCACAACTCAGGCAGGCGCCGTGCACTAGCCCGCGAGCGACACGAGCTAGGCGGCCGAGTCGGAGGGCTCGCCGGGCTCGCCGTTTTGATGCTCGCCGAGCCATCGCGCCTGCGCGTCGATTCCGGGCACCCGGACCCCCTGACCGTCGCACCACGGGCACGTGACGCTGCTGGGGCTACCGCCGAGGTTCGAGATCACGCGTCCGGTGCCGCGGCAGGCCATACACTCCCGCGGCTCATGGGATGCCTCGATCCGATCCTCGCTGTCGCTGTTCTCGCTCGCCACGGGGCGATCAGACTAGCGTTCCTTGCATGGCGATCAAGCTGAGACAGCCGGAGGCGGCTCCTTCGGCGCCGCCTGCCCCCGCGCGTGCTGCTCGCGTGAGCACCTACCAATGGGCTGCGCTGGCGCTGATCACCCTCGGAGCCGCCGTGCTGAGGCTGGTTTACATCGGGAAGGTCTCGCCCGACCCCTTCTATGACGCGGCGGTCAGGAGCATGTCGCTCTCCTGGCACAACTTCTTCTTCGGGGCGTTCGAGCCCAGCGGCAGCGTGTCGATCGACAAGCCGCCGGTCGATCTCTGGCTCCAGGTCGCGAGCGTAAAGCTGTTCGGCTTCTCCTCGACGACGCTCAAGCTGCCGGAGGTGCTGGCGGGCATAGCCTCGGCTCCCCTGCTGTTCGCGGTCGTGCGAAAGATCTGGGGGCCGGCGGCGGGGCTCGCGGCGGCGGTCGCGCTCGCGGTGCTCCCCGTCGATGTGATCACCTCTCGCAGCGACACGATGGACGTGGTGATGATGGCGTTGATCCTGCTGGCTCTGCTGTTCCTCGTGCACGCGGCCGAGACCGGTCGCAACCGATGGCTCCTCGCCGCCGCGGCCACGCTCGGCGTCGCGTTCGACGTGAAGCTGCTCGAGTCGCTCGTGGCCGTTCCCGGACTCGCGGTGTTCGCCTACCTCGCGCTGCCCGGCGCACGCCCCCGACGCCTCGCCCGACTGGCGGCCGCCGGCGCCGTCTACGTGGTCGTGGCGCTCTCCTGGCTCACGGCGACGCTGCTCGCTCCGGCGCACGACCGCCCCTTCGCGATCGGCTCGAGCAATGGCAGCGCGTGGAACGCGGCATTCGTCTTCAACGGCACCGAACGGCTCGGGGGGAAATCGCCCGAACCGCAGTTCACGGTCTACCAGCCTGGCCACCACTACCCGACGGCGACGCAGTCAGAGCGCGACCACATTCCGATCGTCCCCCCGTCTCCGACGCGGCTTCTGGCTCGAATTGGGCCGCTCTCGGGCGAGCGGCTGGGGCTAGAGCTCCTCGTCGCGCTGCTGCTCGGCACGCCCGCCCTTATCTGGGGGCTGCGCCGGCGCGAGCCCGACGGGCCAGACGTCCCTGACGAGGAGACGGCGCTCGATGCCGAGCGCCTGCGGCTGCGACGTGCCGGCGCCGCCTGCCTGGGGGTATGGATGCTCGCGGGGATTTTCCTGTTCAGCGCGATGTCGCGACTGCATCCGCGCTACGTCGAGGCCTTCACTCCGGCGGTCGCAGCGATGCTCGGAATCGGCTTGGCCTGGGCGGTCATCCCCCGCGGGCGTGTACGCCTGGCGATCCTCCTCGGCTCGCTCGCGATCACGGTGCTCTACGCCGAGCGCCTGCTGTATGGCACGACGGGCGCCTGGTGGATCGGGCTGTTCGCGGCGCTCGGGGCGACCACGTTCGCGCTGCTTGCGCGGCTGCCCTCGCTCGAGGCCGACCTGCGCTCGGTGCTCGCGCCGACGGGAACGCTGGTGATGGCGCTGATCGCGGTCCTCGCAGTCCCGCTGAGCGCCGACGTGACGGCGATCGACAACCATGTCACCGATGCCGGCTACGTCGGCGCGCTGCCGACCGAAGAGCAGCGCCTCTTGAGCACATACCTGCGCGCCCACCAGGGCACCGCGAAGTATGAGGTCGCCTCCGTCTCCGCGACCGGCATCGGCTCGCTCATCGTCCAGGACGCGCGGCCGGTGCTCGTGCTCACGAGCTACGGCTCGCGCGTCTTCACGAGCGTTCCGAGGCTCGAACGGCTGATCGCGGAGGGCCAGGTGCGCTATGCCTTCCTGAACGCCACATGCGGGCGGCACGGGTCGGCACTGAACCCGGCGTGCTCGGCTCCCGCCAAGTGGGTTCGGGCGCACGGCACCGACGTCTCGAGCCAGGCCGGGCTCAAGAGCAAGCTGCTGTGGCTGCTGCCCGGAGTCAAGCCTTGAGCGTCGCCGCGAGCTCCTCCGCGGTGCAGGCGCTGGCCGACGGAGCACGGACGGCCGGGAAGTTCGCGCTGGACACCGAGTTCATGGGCGAGGGCCGCTACCGCACCCTGCTCTGCCTCGTGCAGGTTGCCATCCCGCAGCGCGCCGGTGGGGCGGGCCCGATCGAGATCGTCGATCCGCTCGCCGAGGGCATCGACGGCAGCCCTCTTGCCGCGATCCTCGCCGACCCCGCGGTCCAGGTTGTCGTTCACGCCGGCCGCCAGGACATCGCACTGATGCGCAGGTGGCTCGGAACGGACGTGACGAACGTGTTCGACACGCAGATCGCCGCGGGCTTCGTCGGCCTCGGGGCACAGACCTCGTACGAGTCGCTGCTGGCCGACGTGCTCGATGTGCGCCTGCGAAAGACGGCGAGCTTCACGCGCTGGGACCACCGGCCCCTCTCGGCAGAGCAGCTCGACTATGCGCGGGAGGACGTCGTGCATCTGCTGGAGCTCGCGGGCGAGCTCGAGCGCCGCCTTGAGCAGATGAGCCGGCTCGCGTGGGCGCGCGAGGAGTGCGAGCCGCTGGAGCGCGCGAGCGACGAGCGCGACGAGGAGGTCATCTTTGCGCGGCTGCCACGCGTCCACGGGCTGAACGCCTCAGCCAGAGCCGTCGCGCGCGAGCTGGTGGCGTGGCGCGAGCACACGGCCGCGCGCCGGGACCGGCCGGTACAGAGCGTCCTGAGCGACGCCGCGTTGATGGAGCTCGCGCGGCGCAAACCGTCGCGCAAGGAGGAGCTCCAGAGGATCCGGGGCGTCGGCGCAGCCAGCTCCGGCCGTGCCGCCGAGGAGGTGCTCGGGGCCGTCCGGCGTGCCAGCGAGCGCCCCCCGGAACCGGCGCGGCAGGACCGACGCCCCCAGCCGCCCAAGCCCGACGATGCCCCGCTGGTGGCGCTCGGGGAGGCACTTCTGCGCACACGCGCGCGTGAGGCGGGACTCGCCTATGAGCTGCTCGCAGCGCGGGCGGATCTCCAGGCGATCGTCACGGGACAGCGTGGCGAGGGCGATGAGGCCGACGTGAGAACCCTGCGGGGCTGGCGGCGTGAGCTCGTCGGCGAGGAGCTCCTGCGACTCCTCGACGGGAAGCTGTCGCTGTCGGTCGGCCACACGAGCGACGGCCGTCGCCTGCTGGTCGAACCGCGACCCGGCGCCAGCTGAGGGCTGCCCCCGCGGCCTACAGCGTCATTTGATGCTGTTGTAGACCGTGAACAGCGGCATGTACATCGAGATCACGATGAAGCCGACGATGCTGCCGATCACGATGATCATGATCGGCTCGAGGATCGAGGTGAGCGCCTTGACCGACGCTTCGACCTGATCCTCGTAGAACTCCGCGACCTTCTCGAGCATCGTGTCGAGGGCACCCGTCTCCTCGCCGACGCCGACCATGTGCGTGACCATCGCGGGGAAGATCGGGGTCTGCGCCAGCGGCGCGGCGATGGTGCCACCCCGCTTGACCGAGTTGATGACCCCGTCCATCGCCTCCTCGATCACGATGTTGCCGCCCGTTTTGCCGGTGATCTCGAGCGCCTGCAGGAGCGGCACCCCGGCACCGGTGAGCGAGGCGAGCGTACGCGACCAGCGCGCGACCGCGATCTGCTGCACGATCGAGCCGATCTTCATCGGCACACGCAGCCGGAAGCGGTCCCACTGCGGGCGCCCCCACGTGCTCTTCTTCCACTTCAGGAAGCCGAAGACCGAGGCCCCGAAGAGCCCGAACATCAGCCACCAGTATCCGACCACGGCGTGAGACATGAGCACGGAGACCTGCGTGATCTTCGGAAGCTGGCCGCCGAACTGTTTGAAGACGCCCTCGAACACGGGCACCAGGAACGCGACGAGCGCCATCATCACGCCGACCGCGAAGACGATCACCAGGATCGGGTAGATCATCGCCGAGCGAATCTGCCGGCGCAGCGAAGCGTCCTTCTGCAGCTGGTCGGCGACCCGCAGCAGGGACTCCTCGAGCACACCTCCCGCCTCCCCCGCCTGCGTCATGGCTACGAACAGGGGGTTGAACACCTTCGGATGGCGGGCCATCGAGTCGCTGAGCGAGAGCCCGGCCTCGACGTCCTTGCGTACCGCGACGATCGTTTCCTTCAAGAAGTCGCCCTCGGTCTGCTCCTCGAGCACGTACAGAGAGCGCAGGATGCTCATGCCGGAGGTGATCATCGTCGCGAGCTGACGCGAGAAGATGGCCAGTTCGGCGGCCTTGACGCTCTTCGTGAAGCCGAGCTCGATCTTTCGCGAGCTGTGCTTGTCGGCTATGTCGAGGACGATCAGGCCGCGCTGCTTGAGCTGATCGGATACCGCCTGCTTGGAGTCGGCCTCGACCTCCCCCGCGGCTTTGACGCCGGTGAGGTCGATCGCTTTGAAGGCGTAGGTGGTCATGCTGGCTTCCCCCTAGGCCGCTTCGAGTGACGTCGCGCCTAGCAGCCGCCCAAGCTCCTGGGGCGTCGACGAACGCGATTCGGCGAGCTTCCGGGTGATCTTGCCTTCCCGGACGAGTCCCGCCAGCGAGGTGTCCATCGTCTGCATGCCGGACGCGGAGCTCGTCTGCAGAACCGAGTAGATCTGATGCGTCTTTCCCTCGCGGATCAGGTTTCGGATCGCCGGGTTGGGCACGAGCACCTCGCAGGCGACGACGCGACCGGAGCCGTCGGCGGTCGGCAGCAGCTGCTGGGTCATGATGCCCTGAAGCGCCACTGAGAGCTGTACGCGGACCTGTCCCTGCTGGTGGGCCGGAAACACGTCGATGATGCGGTCGATCGTCTGCGCGGTGTCCTGCGTGTGCAGCGTGGCGAACACGAGGTGACCGGTCTCGGCCGCGGTCAGCGCGGTGGAGATCGTCTCGAGATCGCGCATCTCGCCGACGAGGATCACGTCGGGGTCCTGGCGCAGCGCGGCCTTCAACGCGTCGCCGAAGCTCTGGGCGTCGGAGCCGAGCTCGCGCTGGTTGACCAGGCACTTCTTGTGGCCGTGCAGGAACTCGATCGGGTCCTCGATCGTCATGATGTGCTCCTCGCGCGTGCTGTTGATCTCGTCGATCATCGCCGCGAGCGACGTGGACTTCCCCGAGCCGGTCGGTCCCGTGACGAGCACGAAGCCGCGCGGGCGACGAGTGAACTCGTGGACAGCGGCCGGCAGGCCGAGCGTGTCGATCGAGGCCAGCTCGAACGGGATCAGACGAAAGGCGGCACCGAGCGCGCCGCGCTGGAAGTAGGCGTTGACACGGAAGCGCGCGTGGCCGGGGATCGAGTAGGCGAAGTCCAGCTGCCAGTTCGTCTCAAGGCGCTGGCGCTGATCGCCGGTGAGGATCGAGTAGATGATCTCGCGGGTGTCGGTCGGCGAGAGCTTCGGGTAGTCCTCGAGCGGCTGCAGGCGTCCGCGCACGCGGACGGTCGGGCAGGCTCCGGCGGTCAGGTGCAGATCGGAGGCGCGGCGAGCGACGACCTCCATCAGCAGGTCTGCGAAATCGATGTCCATGGTTCCCGCCATCGGCCCCCCGGGTGCGCTTCGAGCGTTTGCTTCACGCCCCTGGACGAACGTTTGAGCCTCAGCCGCTCCCCAGCACGCGGGCGATCTCGGCCATCGAGGTGCGGCCCTGCCTGACCTTCTCCAGGCCGTCGTCGCGCAGGCGGCTCATCCCCTGGCTGACTGCCAGGTCGCGGATCGCCTCGGCGGGCGCCCGTTCGAGGGCCAGCGCCTGGATCTCGGGGGTCATGCTCATCACCTCATACAGGCCGACACGCCCTCGGTAGCCGCTGCCGCCGCAGCGGCGGCAGCCAACGGACTCGTATGCCTCCAGGTCGACGCGCGCCTTGTAGCCGTTCGCCTGCAGGGTGGCGGCCGTGATGATCGTGCGTCGCTTGCAGCTGGTGCAGAGCATCCTGGCCAGGCGCTGGGCGACGACGCAGTCGAGCGCCGAGGCCACGAGGAACGGCTCGATCCCCATCTCGGTGAGGCGGGTGATCGCCGACGGCGCGTCGTTGGTGTGGAGCGTCGAGAGCACGAGGTGCCCCGTGAGCGCCGACTCAACGGCGATCTGCGCGGTCTCGCGGTCGCGGATCTCGCCGACCATGATCACGTCGGGGTCGGCGCGCACCATCGCGCGCAGGCCGGCAGCGAACGTCAGGCCGACCTTGTTGGCGACCTGCACCTGCGTGAGGCCGGTCATTTCGTACTCGACCGGATCCTCGACGGTGATGATGTTCTTCTCGGGTGTGTTGAGCATCATCAGGGCGGCGTAGAGGGTCGTCGACTTGCCCGAGCCTGTTGGTCCCGTGACGAGGACGGCGCCGTGCGTCTCCTGGCACGCGCGTTCGAAGCGCTCGCGCTCAGTGTCGGCCATGCCGAGCTTCTCGAGCTTCACGACGACCGAGGCCTTGTCGAGGACGCGCATCACGATCGACTCCCCGAGCACGCTGGGCAGCGTGACGACTCGCAGATCGACGTGGCGGCCGTCGATCTTGAGCCCGACCCGCCCGTCCTGGGGCAGGCGTTTCTCGGCGATGTTCAGCTCGGCCATGATCTTGATGCGCGAGATCGCGCCTGCCGCCATGCGCCGCGGGATGGTCGTCACGTCCAGCAGGACGCCGTCGACGCGAAAGCGCACGCGGACCTCGCGACCGTCCGGGGCGAGGTGGATGTCGGAGGCGCCCCGCTCAACCGCCTGCGCGACGATCTGGTTGACGAGCTTGACGACCGGTGCGTCGTCTGATGTCTCGTGCAGGGCGAGGACGTCTCCCTCTTCCTCGAGCTCCTCGACGTGACCGTCCTGCTGGCCGACCACGTCCTCGAGGCGATCGAGGCGCGATACGAGGGCCGCGATGTCATCCGGAGGCGCGACGGCGACGCGGATCTCGTAGCCGGTCATGATCGCGATGTCGTCCACCGCCAGCACGTTCGCGGGGTCGGCCATCGCAACGAGGAGCGTGCGCTTGTCGGCGAACGCCACGGGGACCGCTTGGTAGCGCTTCGCGGTCGTGGTGGTGACCAGGTTGGCCGCTCCCATGTCGACCGAGAAGACGCCGAGATCCAGATGGTCGAGGCCATAGCGCTCGGCGAGGGCGCGCGCCAGCCCGTCCTGCGTGAGCGCGCCCTTCTCGATCAACACGCGCTCGGGCGTGGTTCCGAGGCTGCGCGAGGTCTCGAGCGCTTCCTCGACCTGCTCGCGCGAGGCGAGACCCAGCTCGGCGATCACGTCGGTGAGGAAGCGCTGGGAGGAGCCGCGGCGCGACGGCCTCGTGACGCCCGTCCACTGCTCGTTCCCCTCGCCCGAGTCGGGCTCGGCCGCTTCGGGCTCGGCGGGAGCCGCGCGCAGCGGCGGCGGCTCCGCCTCGAAGTCGGGATCGAACGTGCGCGTCACCTCGACGAGCGGTTCCGAGTCGAAGGCGGCCGGCTCACCCGCAGGTGCGCCCAGCCCCGCGAGCCGGTCTCGCGCCACGTCGGCGTCGGGTGCCTTCGTGCGCTCGACCTCGATGATGGGGTCGCGTGGCGCCGGCTCGTCTTCGCCGATCCCGAAGATCGCGTGCAGATCTGGGTCGGTCTGTTGGGGGACGTCGCTCATCGCGCGGGCGCCCCCTGCCTGAGAGACCTAGACGGAGCCATCCTGTTCGCGGGCCGCACGCCGCATGACCTCGATCGGCGGCTCCCGACCGGTCCAGAGCTCGAAGCTGAGCGCCCCTTGCGCGACGAGCACGTCGAGCCCGTCAACGGTCGGCACGCCCTGCGCGCGCGCGGCGGCAAGCAGTGGGGTGGATCCTTCGCTATAGACCAGGTCGACGACATACGAGTACTCACCGACTTGATCGAACACCAACCCCAGTTGGTTGAGCGCCTCAGGCTCAGTAGCCGACCGTTCTAGAGGCTCCAAGCCCACCGCTGTGCAGTTCACGAGCAGGTCAGCGGCCTCGGGCGCCGCCACAGCTCGAACGCCCAGATCACTCGCGAGGGCCTGCGCACGCTCGGGTGTGCGGTTCCACACAAGCACCTCGCTGGCGCCCTCCTCGCGCAGCGCCCACGCAGCCGCTCGCGCACTGCCACCCGCGCCGAGCACGAGCGCGCGCATGCCGCGAGGCGATCGCCCCAGCGCGGCGATCAGCCCCGGCGCATCGGTGTTCTCGGCGGCGATCTTCCCGTCCGCGGCGAACGTGAGCGTGTTGGCCGCTCCGATCTCGAGCGCGGCCTCGCTCGCCGTGTCGGCAAGCGCGAGCGCCGCGTGCTTGTGGGGGATCGTGACGTTTGCCCCGAGGAAGCCCGCCGGTCCCAGCGCCCGCGTCGTCGCCTCGAACAGCTCTGGCGGCACTGGCAGCCGCTGATATCGCCAGCCCTCCATCGCGAGGTGGGCGAGGGCCGCGTTGTGGATGGCGGGCGAGCGGCTGTGGGCGACCGGCCATCCGAGAACGCCCAGGCGGGGCATCACTTCTTGCAGGTGGGCGGTGCTCCACCGTTCTTCTTGACGGCCGCCTGGTAGGCCGCAGCGTCCCCTTCGAACTTGGCAAGCGTCGTCGAGAAGCTGTGCTCGCCACAGCCATCGGCTGCCAGCACGTAGTACAGGTACGACACATGCGCGGGTTTGGTCGCCGCTTCGATCGACGCCAGGCCGGGGTTTGAAATGGGGGTCGGCGGCAGGCCGGTGTGCGTGCGCGTGTTGTAGGCGGAGTTGAGCTGCAACTGCGATGCGGTCAGTTCCTTGGTGTAGGTGGCGATGCCTTTCTGCATCTCGAGCGCGTAGTAGATCGTCGCGTCCACCCCGAGCGGCATGCCCTTTTTGAGGCGGTTGTAGATGACGGCGGCTATCTTCGGCCTGTCACCGGGGACCTTCGCCTCACGCTCCACCATCGAGGCGACCGTGAGCAGCTGGTAGGGCGTCAGGTGCAGGGCGTGCGCGCGTGCGATCTCACTGGACCCGAAGTTTTCCCGGAACG
>JAOPZM010000136.1 GCA_025964115.1 Solirubrobacterales bacterium | reverse complement strand
GCGCCTGCTCGCCGTCACGTGCGCCGATGTCGATGTGCAGGTCACGGATCTCCGGGACCTTCTTGCGGTCCTCGTCGCGCAGCAGGTGGATCGGCTTCTTGCCGACGACACCCGTGATCGGCCCCTCGAGCGTGTCCAGCACGAGGCGCTGGCCGACGAGGATCTGCGTGTCCCAGCCGCCGACCGCGCGGAACCACAGGTAGCCGTCGTCGTCGATGTGCGTGACGATCAGCCCGATCTCGTCGATGTGGCCCATCACGAGCAGCCGCCGCGGCGACGCGTCGTAGCCGTGCTTCGCCGACACCAGTGCAAGGGGGCTCCCGATGACGTCGCTGCTCACCTCCGCGAACGAGCTCGCGGCCGCGAGCCAGACCTCGGCCGGCGCGCTCTCATAACCGGAGGGACCGCGCGCTGCGAGCAGCTCTGCGAGGACCGGGGGCAGGGCGCTCGGATCGTCCGGCGCGGCGGGCGGGGTCGGCTCGGCCCCGCTCACCTGGCGAGCAGCTGTCGCAGGACGAACTGCAGTATGCCCCCATGCCTGAAGTACTCGGCCTCGCGGGGTGTGTCGATGCGAACACGCGCGTCGAACTCGATCGGCTCCGCGCCGGCGCGCTCGGCGCTCACCCGCACCTCGCGGGGCGGGGCGCCGCCATCGGCCATCGCCTCGGCGAGCCCGGTGATCGTGAAGGTCTCCTCGCCGGTCAGCCCAAGCGACGCGGCGCTCTGCCCGTCGGGAAACTGCAGCGGGAGCACCCCCATCCCGACCAGGTTCGAACGGTGGATGCGCTCGAAGCTCTCGACGATCACCGCCCTCACGCCCAGCAGCTTCGTCCCCTTGGCGGCCCAATCGCGCGAGGAGCCCGAGCCGTACTCCTTGCCGGCGAGCACGACGAGGTCGACGCCTTCCTGCATGTAGCGCATCGCGGCGTCGTAGATGGGCATCTCCTGCGCGGTCGGCTGGGCACCGGACGACCCGTCTGCGGGGGCGCCGAGGTGGCGCGTGACCCCGCCCTCGGGCAACCGCGGGCCGCCGCCGAGGAGGTTGCGCAGTCGGATGTTGGCGAAGGTCCCGCGCATCATCACCTCGTGGTTACCCCGGCGGGAGCCGTAGGAGTTGAAGTCCTTGGGCGCCACGCCCAGGCTCTGGAGGTACTCACCGGCGGGGCCGTCGCGCTTGATGGAGCCAGCCGGCGAGATGTGGTCGGTGGTCACGCTGTCTCCGAGCAGCGCTAGAACCCGGGCTCCATGCACGTCGCAGACCGGCTCGGGATCGCGGGGCATGTCCCTGAAATACGGCGGCAGCTGCACGTAGGTCGAGCTCTCGTCCCAGGCGAAGCGCTCGCCCTCGGGCACCTCCATGCCGTTCCAGCGCTCATCGCCGGCGAACACCTCGCCATAGCTCTTGCGGAACATGTCGGCGCGGACCGCCTCTCCGATGGTCTGGGCGATCTCGTGCTCCGACGGCCAGATGTCCTTCAGATAGACGTCCCGGCCCTGCTCATCCTGGCCCAAGGGCTCGCCGACGATGTCGATGTCCATCGTGCCAGCGAGGGCGTAGGCGACGCACAGCGGCGGCGAGGCGAGGTAGTTCATCTTCACGTCGGGGTTGATGCGGCCCTCGAAGTTGCGGTTGCCCGAGAGCACCGAGACGACCGCGAGATCGCCCTCCGCGACGGCC
Source organism: Solirubrobacterales bacterium (assembly GCA_025964115.1). GTDB lineage: Bacteria > Actinomycetota > Thermoleophilia > Solirubrobacterales > Solirubrobacteraceae > Palsa-744. The sequence goes on along the minus strand of JAOPZM010000136.1, from coordinate 2,707 downwards.
GCGGAGATCTCCTGCGACAGCGGACCGCTGTTGCCGATGCAGGTCGTGCACCCGTAGCCGACGAGATTGAATCCGAGCCGCTCGAGCGGCTCCGTGAGGCCCGCGCGGTCCAGGTACTCGGTCACCACCTTCGAGCCGGGTGCCAGCGAGGTCTTAACCCACGGCTTCGAGCGCAGTCCGCGGGCCACGGCGTTGCGCGCGAGCAGTCCGGCGCCGATCATCACAGACGGGTTGGAGGTGTTTGTGCAGCTCGTGATCGCGGCGATCACGACGTGGCCATGGTTGAGCTCGAAGCTCGCACCGTCCCCCTTGACCATAACCGAGGACCGCTGGCGCTCGGATGCGGTCGCCGTGGGGTGGTGAGCGGGAGCCGGCGACTCAACGCGGGACGGCGCCTCGTGGCCGGGCGCACCGTTGGCCGGCGGGTCAGACGCGGGGTAGGACTCTGCGACGGCCTCGTCGTGCGGGTCGGCCTGCTCCCCGTCGCTCGGCAGGTAGTCGCCGAGCGCGCGCCTGAAGTCCGTCTGCGCGTCGCTCAGGGCGACACGATCCTGCGGACGCTTCGGACCGGCGAGGCTGGGCTCGACCGTCCCGAGGTCGAGCTCGATGGTGTCCGAGAAGGTCGGCTCTTCGGAGTGCTCGTCGTGCCACAGCCCCTGTGCCCTCGCGTACGCGTCCACTCGCGCGATCTGCTCGGCCGAGCGACCGGAGAGCTCCAGGTAGCGGAGCGTCTCGGCGTCTATCGGGAAGATCGCGCAGGTCGAGCCGAACTCGGGCGACATGTTCCCGATCGTCGCGCGGTCGGCGATCGGCAGGCCGGCCAGGCCAGCGCCGTAGAACTCCACGAACATTCCCACCACCCCCCGCTGGCGCAGCCGCTGGGTGACGGTCAGCACGAGATCGGTCGCCGTCGCGCCCTCCGGCAGCGCGCCGTGGAGGCGGACGCCGAGCACCTGGGGGATGAGCATCGACATCGGCTGACCGAGCATCGCGGCCTCGGCCTCGATCCCGCCGACGCCCCATCCAAGCACGCCGAGGCCGTTGACCATCGTCGTGTGGGAGTCGGTGCCGACGAGCGTGTCGGGGTAGAGCTGGGGTGGGCGGGACACGGATCGATCGTTGTGGAAGACCACGCGTGCCAGGTACTCGAGGTTGACCTGATGCACGATGCCCGTGTCGGGCGGTACGACGGCGAAGTCGTCGAAGGCTCGCTGGCCCCAGCGCAGGAACGCGTAGCGCTCGCGGTTGCGCTCGAACTCGCGCTCGGCATTGACGCGGAAGGCGTCGCGCGTGCCGAACGCGTCGACCTGGACCGAGTGATCGATGACGAGCTCGGCGGGTGCGAGCGGGTTGATCCGCGCCGGATCCCCTCCCATGTCGGCCATCGCGTCGCGCATCGCGGCCAGATCCACGACCGCGGGCACGCCGGTGAAGTCCTGCATGAGCACGCGCGCCGGGGAGAAGGCGATCTCGGTGCTCGGCTGCGCCTTCGCGTCCCAGCTCGCGAGCGCCTCGATGTCCGCTGCGGCGACGGAGCCGTTGCCCTCAGTGCGCAGCAGGTTCTCGAGCAGCACCTTCAGCGAGAAGGGCAGCCGTGCGACGTCGAAGCGCTGCTGGAGCGCCTCCAGGCGGAAGATCTCATATTGCTCCCCGCCGACATCGAGCGTGTCCTTGGCGCCAAAGCTGTTGTCTGACATGGCAACTCCCGAGAGGGTCTACGGCTGAACGATGACTGGGGCCAGTCTCGCAGACCGCTCACATGCAGGCGGGCGGGGTCAGCGGCTGGGCTCGGAGGCTCTCGTGACGCGTCCCTTGCCCTGGCGCTTGGAGCCGAGAAGCGCTGCGTCGCAAGCCTCCAGCAGCTGGTCGGTGGTCATCCGCTGCTGCCACTGGGCGACGCCGATCGAGGCCGAGACCCCCGGGTTCGTGTCCTCGAAGACAGGGAGCTCCTGCAGACGCTCGAGCGCTCGGCTGGCCGCCGCGGCCGCGCTTTCGAGGTCGGCGTTCGGCAGGATCACGACGAACTCGTCGCCGCCGTAGCGGGCGACCCGGTCGAATGCGCGGAACTCACCGACGAGCGCGTGCACCACCTCTCGCAGCATCGTGTCGCCGGCCGGATGACCGTGACGGTCGTTGACGAGCTTGAAGTTGTCGAGGTCGATGAGCAGGCATGAGAGCGGGCTGCCGCTGCGCTGGGCACGGCCGATCTCCTCGTCCAGACGCCGGCGCATCGCCCTGTGGTTCATGCCGCCCGTGATCGGGTCGGTGCCGGCCTCTGAACGCGCGCGGACGAGCGAAAGCGCGGTCGCCGCCTGGTCGACGAGGACGGTCGCCAGCTCCGACGCCTGCGGCGTGAACGTCTCCGAGAGCCCGCCGGCGATCACCACGACCGCCTCAACCTCACCCCGCTCGGCCAGGGGCAGCAGCAGCGCGCCGTTGCTCAGCCCTGACGCGGCGAGCCTCGGCAGGCTGGCGGCGAGCTCCCGCGGATCGCCGGCGAGGAAGCTGCGGCCGGAGCTGGCGACCAGGCTCACGCCCGGCGGGCGCTCGCTCCGGGGGATGAGATAGCTGAGGCGGCTGTAGCCGTCGAACATGTAGACCGCCACCTGCTCGTCCTCGTCGCCTCTGGTCGCGAGATGGTGCACGTGGACCTCCTCGCCGCCCGGGCCGATCAGGAGCTCACGGGCGAGCGCGCGAAAGATCGCTG
>JAOPZM010000095.1 GCA_025964115.1 Solirubrobacterales bacterium | reverse complement strand
GTCTGGGGAAACGGCCGGCCAGGATGCGGTCGCGCCGCCCGCGAACGCCGTTCCCTCGCGCGGCGGGGCTGCCGGCACGGCGGGCGCGCTTGCCGACGGGGGGCCGGCGATCGACAGCTCGACGTGGCGGCCCATCGAGAGACCGCAGTTCGGGCAGAAGCGGTCGTCGCCGCTGTGGATCGCTGCGCAGCGTGGGCAGGCCGTGATGCCGGCCTCGCGCAGGACCGTCACCGTGTCGCGCTCGCCCAATGCGGTTTCGAGCGTGCGCAGCTCTGCGTCGATGTGCCCCAGCGTGTTCAGCTTGTTCAGCACGAGGGCGTCGTTGCGCTGGCCGAAGCGATGGAGGTTGAAGACGAGCCCGCCGAGGTCGCGGTAGGCGAGCTCCCGCGCCTTGCGCAGGAAACGTGCCCGGCGTCTCACGCGCCCCCGGGCACCGAAGCCAGTTGCACCTGCCGATGCGCCGGCCGCCTCGGGACCTCCGGGCTGACCACTGTCCGGCGCTTGCGGCGGAGCGCCTGGAGTCGTGCCAGATGTCTGATCCACAGAGGACTCATGCTATCCGTAGCGCTACCCGGAGCGCTGCAGCGCCGCACGCCACGCACCGGCCACGCGCGCGGCCATCTCCGCGGCCGAGAATGCAAGCGCGTGGGCACGCCCGTGCACGCGTGGATCGGGTGCTCGCAGGTGGGGCTCGAGCGCAGAGCGCCAGCGGAGGAGGTCGAAGGGCGCGCACAGCGCGCCCTCTACGCCGTCGAGCGCCTCCGCGTGGACTCCGACGGGCGTCGCGAGCACGGGCACGTCGCACGCGAGCGCCTCGAGCACGGCGAGGCCGAAGCCCTCCCGCTCGGACGGAACCAACACGGCGTTTGCCGCGTTGACCCACAGCGGCACGCTCAACGGGTCGATTCCACCGAGCGTGAGCAGCTCCGAGCCTGCCGCAGCGCAGAGTGCTACCGCGCGGTCGTGGCGCTTCTCTGTGCGTGAGGGGTCCGCAGGGAACAGGACATACGTGCGTGAGGCGTCCAATCCGAGCTGCGAGCGCGCCTGCGCTCGTGGGATGGGCTGGAAGCGCTCCACGTCGACCCCGCAGGGGAGCACCTGTGCCCGCCGGCGCGCCGAGCGCAGCGGCAGCTCCTGTGCGAGCGAGCTCGAAACCGTGCCCAGCACGTCGATGAAGGGCAGTGCCGCGAGGGTCAGCAGCAGCGTGCGGGGATGATTCACGTCCGTTCCGTGCAGCGTGAGCGCGTGCACGTGTGCCGGGACAGCGGCTGCCGGCCATGCCGTCAGCCCGAAATGCGCGTGGACGACGTCGAACGCCGGCGACCTTCGGCGCAACCGGGCACCCGTCGCCGCGGGAGTCCTCGTGGTGGCGAACTGCCGTCTCAGGTGCGCGACGGCCCGAGTGAGCTCTCGCGGGCCGGGAGCGAACTCGTAGAGCTCGACCTCGATCCCCTCGAGGCGGCGGAGCGCCTGCACCTGGTCTCGCACGAAGCGCCCTCGCTCGGGTACCGCGTCGTCGGGCAGCATGTTCGACACCACGAGCGCGCGCACGATCCCTCGACCGTAGCGCTCTGGAATGATGCTCGCGTGAGAGAGCGCAGCTACGGACGGGCAGCGGATGAGCTGCGCCCCACGACGATCGAGCCGGGGTTCGTGCGCACCGCCGCAGGGTCCGCGCTGATTTCCGTCGGCGAGACGCGCGTGATCTGCACCGCCTCGGTTCAGGAAAGCGTGCCGCGCTGGATGGATGGCAGGGGCCGCGGCTGGGTGACCGCCGAGTACGGCATGCTGCCGGCGTCCACCGGCGAGCGCAAGCAGCGCGACGCGACAAGAGGACGCCAGGACGGAAGGACCGTCGAGATCCAGCGCCTGATCGGGCGCTCGCTGCGAGGCGTCATCGACTTCCAGGCGCTCGGCGAACGGACGATCTACCTCGACTGCGACGTGCTGCAGGCCGACGGGGGCACACGCTGCGCGTCGATCACCGGCGCGTACGTGGCGCTCTCGCTCGCCGCGGCCCGGCTGCAGGGCGCGGGAAAGCTCAAACAGAGCCCGCTCAACGGATCGGTGGCCGCGGTTTCCTGCGGCATGATCGACGGAAGGCCGCTGCTCGACCTCGACTACCCCGAGGACTCGACAGCCGAGGTGGACGCGAACGTCGTCATGACCGGCGAGGGCGGACTCGTAGAGGTTCAGGCGACCGCCGAGCGAACACCGCTGTCACGGGCGCACCTCGATGAGCTTCTGGCGCTCGCGGCAGCCGGTATCGAGCAGCTGCGCACGGAGCAGGATCGGGCGATCGCCCAGGCGCTGGCCGCGAACGGCGGCGCGGCGGGCGCACGCTCGGCATAGCGGGCTCTCGGGCCGTGCGGCTTCTGCTCGCCACCCACAACGAGCACAAGCGGCGCGAGTTCGCGCGGTTGCTCAGCCCTCCGGGAGCGGAGCGAGAGTTCGACGTCGCATCCCTGCCCGCGTCCGTGGAGCTGCCGCCCGAGGAGGGCGAGACCTTCGCGGAGAACGCGCTCGGCAAGGCGCGTGCCGCCGCCGCGGTCACCGGCGAGGTGAGCATCGCCGACGACTCGGGGATCGCCGCGGCGGCGCTCGGCGGCGCCCCGGGGGTGCGCTCCGCGCGCTACGCCGGCGAGCACGCTACCGACGAGCAGAACCTCGGGAAGCTCAGGAGCGAGGCTCCCGTGGGCAGCGCGCTCGAGTACGTGTGCGCGATCGCATACGTCGCTCCGCACCAGGGTGCCGAGCGCGTGTTCGAGGGCCGCTGCAGCGGACGGCTCTCGGCGGAGGCGCGCGGAGAGCGAGGCTTTGGCTATGACCCCGTGTTCCTCCCCGACGACGGCCCGGCCGGGCTCACGATGGCCGAGCTCTCCGACGAGCAGAAGGATGCGATCAGCCACCGCGGTCGCGCCGCGCGCGCCCTGACCGCCTGGCTCAAAGCAGGTTGATCGCCGCCGATAGCGCGACCGCGACTCCCAGGCCCGCATAGCCGGTGTAGCCGGACAGCAGCAGCAGCAGCGCGGTGAGCAACGCGACCAGGACGGTCACGATCCAGGCGACGCGGGTGATCGACATCGGCGCATTGTTGCCGATGCGCCCGTCCGCACACGGTGTTAGCTTCGACGCACCGGTTTCACGAACTAGGAGGACGAAGTGACGAAGGCCGAGCTGGTCGACCAGGTCGCCGATCGGGCCGACCTGACCAAGACGGAGGCCTCGCGAGCGGTCGACGCGGTGCTGGCCACGGTCGAGGACGCGCTGCGCCGCGGTAGCGAGGTCACGGTCGCGGGATTCGGAAAGTTCCACGTGAGCCAGCGCGGTGCGCGCCTGGGAGTCAACCCGCGGACCGGCGAGCGCATCCAGATCGCCGCTACGCGCGTGCCCCGGTTCACGCCCGGCAGCGGTCTGAAGAGCGCGGTGAAGGGCCGCTGACGCCGCCGACGTTCGGCGACACCCTGGCCGCACGGGTGGCCGAGCGCGAGTCGCAGATCGTGCTCGGCCTCGATCCCGATCCGAGCGGGCTCTGGCCTGTGGCGCCAGGCTCCCTGCGTGCCGGCGCTTCGCTGGGTCCGGTCGCCGCGGCGGTCCTCGGTCACTGCGCAGCGCTGATCGACTCGACCGCACCGGCGTGCGTCGCGGTCAAGCTCCAGCTCGCACGCTTCGAGGTGCTCGGTGCGGACGGCTGGCTGGTGATGGCCGAGCTGGCCGCACACGCGCGGCGGTGCGGTCTGCTGGTGATCGCCGATGGGAAGCGCGGCGACATCGACGTCAGCGCGCGCGCCTACGCCGACGCCCTGACCGGCGGGTTGGACACGCCGCATGGAAGGCTCGAGGGACTCGGCGCCGACCTCGTCACGGTCAACCCCCTGATGGGCAGGGACGCCGTCGAGCCGTTCATTGCCGCTGCACGGGAGGCCGGGTCGGGCGTGCTGGTGCTCGTGCGCACCTCCAATCCGGGAGCGGCCGATCTGGAGGACCTGAGCCTGGAGGGCGGAGGCAGCGTCTGGGAGCGGCTCGCGGTGATGGTCGACGAGCTCGGACGCAGCGGGGTCGGGGAGAAGGGCCTCAGCGATGTCGGTGCGGTCGTCGGCGCGACGGAGCCCGGCCATCTGCCGAGGGCCCGGGAGCTGATGGCGCACGCGACGTTCCTGCTTCCGGGCGTCGGCGCGCAGGGCGGCCGCGTGGAGGAGCTCGCAGCGGCCTTCGCACCAGGCCGCGCCGGCGGCCTCGTGAGCGCATCGCGCAGCATCGCCGAGGCCCATCGCCGCGGCGCCGCAGACCCTCAGACGGCGGCCCGAGCCGAGGCGGAGCGCCTGCGCGACGCCGCGTGGGAGCTGTCCGAGCGCGCCGGCATGAGCGTTTAGCAGCGCTGCGGACGGTCCACACGAGCAGCCCGCCGGGACCGGTGGACCGGCTCCGCGGCGCAGCTACGGCACCCTGCCCGGCGCCAGGATGCTTTCGCTAGCCTGTGGTGTGTGCGGTCCCTGGCAACGCCTGCGATCCATGTGCGCCCGAGGGTGGGTTCGGACCCAGGATGATCATCACGGTCACGCTGAACGCCGCGATCGACAAGTCGCTGGCGGTTCCGAACTTCAGGCTTGGGCGCCGCCATCGCACGGTCGACCAGCGCACGATGGCCGGCGGCAAGGGAGTGAACATCGCCCGCACGCTGAAGGCCCTCGGCCAGCCCGTGATCGCCACCGGCTTCGCAGGCGGGGCTACGGGCACGCATATCGTCGAGCAGCTCACCGAGGAGTCGATCCTCAACGACTTTGTCCGCATCCGCGAGGAGTCGCGTACGAACACCTCCGTGCTCGACCCGACCACGGGCGAGCAGACCGAGATCAACGAACGGGGCCCGGCGGTCACGGAGCAGGAGGTCGAGCTCTTCCGCGACAAGCTCATCTACCTGGCGCGTGGCGCGGCGATCGTCGTGTTCGCGGGATCGCTGCCGCGCGGAGTGGAGCCGGAGCTGTATGCGTCGCTGGTGCGCGACCTCGAGCGCATGGAGCTCACGACCGTGGTCGATACCGATGGCGAGCCGCTCCGACAAGCTGTTCGCGCAGAGCCTGACGTCGTCTCTCCGAACGTGCTCGAGGCCGAGGAGCTCGTCGGCCACGAGTTCGCCAGCGAGGAGGATCGGTCCGTCGCGGTGCGCGAGATCGCCGCGCTCGGAGCGCGCGAGGCGATCATGACCCTCCCGGACGGATGCTTCGCGCAGGTGCTCGTCGACGGGCAGTCTCGTCTGAAGCGCGCCCGCATCGAGCCGCGCGAGCCGGTCGCCAAGAGGGGCTCGGGCGACGCGTTTCTGGCCGGCTATCTCGCTGCTCGCTATGAAGGACGTCCGGTCGACCACTGCCTGCGGTTCGGCGTGGCCTGCGGCGCCGAGTCGACCGGACGCCTCGGCGCCGGCCTGATCGACCCGCGCGAGGCGAGGCGCCTGATGGGAGACGTCGAGCTGTCGCTGGTCGAGTTGCCCGCCGAGGTCGGCTGAGGGCTAGCCGCCGGCGACGTCGCGGCGCAGGAAGACGAGATACCCGGCGATCAGCGCCGGCACCCCGTACAACGCGCAGACCCACGCCGAGTGAGCGATCGGGGCCCAGTCGGTGGGTGTTCGCAGAAGGCCATGCCAGTTCTCGTACTGTTCGGTGAGCAGGTAGGGACGGATGCCTTCAAGGCCCGGGATCTGGCCGATTATGAAGAGCAGGATCGTGATCCCCACGGTCCCGACCACGGCCGCGGCGCTGTTGCGTGTGACGGTCGACAGCAGCACGCCGAGGCTGGCCACGGCGAGCAGCGGGATCAGGTAGGAGGCGTTGGAGGCGAACACCAGCAGCAGGCCTTCGGATGCCGACACGACCGTGCCCGAGTAGGTGGTGACGCTGTTGAACCCCCACGCTGCGACGCCCGCGGCGGTCGCGACCACGGCGGCCGCGAAGACGGCGATCGTCGCGTAGGTCATCGCAGCCAAGGCCTTGGCTGCGAACAGCTGGCCGCGGTCGACCGAGCGGGTGAGGATCGTCTTCAGCGTGCCGTTGCCGTCCTCGGCCGCGACGATATCGCCGGCGACGAGGGCTGCGATCAGGGGAAGCATGAAGACGGACAGGAAGAGCAGCATCAGCACCGGCGTGGCCAGCCCGGAATGGGTGATCTGGGAGGCGAAGATGTTCTCTCCGCCGCGATCCTGGCGCGTTCGCAGACTCTGAACGACGACGAAGATCAGCGGCAGGATCATGGCGAGCCCGAGACCAAGGTAGGTGCGCTTCTGGGAGACGAGCTTGCGAAGCTCCCAGCGATAGACGGTCAGCGTCGCGGGTCGCGTGAAGCGGGCCGTGCCCCGGATTGGCGCAGGTGCGGCGGATGCGCTCACGCTGCTCATGGCGCCTTCACCAGCCGCTCATCGGCGGTCGGGGGCGCGGCGAGGGCGGGAGGCGGCTGCTCGGCCTCGCCGGCGCCGTCGTTCTCGGTGAGCCTGAAGAACAGGTCCTCGAGCGTGGCCAGTTCGGGTGTGAGCGCAAGGACACCGATGCCCGCTGCTCCCAGCGCCAGGCTCAGGCCGCCGACGTCCGCCTCTTCGGCCTGGAAGGCGAGGCCGTGCTCGCCGGCTGCCGCGAAGTCGATCCCGCGCTGCTCACGCGCTATCTGAAGCGCCCGCACGTCGTCGGTCGTGCGCAGCCTGTAGCCGGCTCCTCCCTGGCGGCGCAGGTCTGCCAGCGCTCCCTCGTAGACGACGCGGCCCCGGTCGACGATCGCGACGCGATCGCACAGATCCTGAACCTCAGGCAGCTGGTGGCTGGAGAGCAGCACTGTTATTCCTTCGTCGGCGAGTCGGCGGATCAGCGCGCGCATGTCGCGCATGCCGGCCGGATCAAGCCCCGTCGCTGGCTCGTCCAGGATCAGCAGGCGCGGCCGGCGGAGCAGCGCGGCCGCGATGCCCAGGCGCTGGCGCATGCCGTGGGAGAAGCCGCCGACCCGATGCGCCGCGCGCGGCGCCAGCTCGACCAGCTCGAGCACCTCGTCGATGCGCTCCTTCGCGTCCGCTCCGTCGAGGGCCGCAAGCAGCTCGAGGTTCTTGCGGCCGGTGAGGTAGGGATAGAAGCGGGGCGCCTCCACGAAGCCGGCCACGCCCTCGAGCGCGTGCGCCCCCTCGCGCATCGGATCGCGACCGAACAGCTCGACGATGTCCTCGGTCGGCGTGATGAGGCCGAGCGCCATACGGAGCGTCGTGGTCTTGCCGGCGCCGTTGGGGCCCAGGAAGCCGTAGACGTCGCCGGTCTGGACGTTCAGGTCGACGTGGTCGACGGCGAGGACCTCCTTGTAGCGCTTGACCAGCCCACGTGCTCTGACCGGCGGGACCTCGCCGCCGCCGGCAGCGTCCTCAGTCGCTCGCGTGCCCAGCACGCCACGCTCCCTGCGTCCTTGCCGGCAACGACGATCCGATCCGCCGGGGCGGCGCTCCGTCGGTCACGCTAGAGGCCTCGTGCGACTGCCTCGATCGTGCTTGGCGGAACGAAGCCACCCAGCACGTATCGAACGCCCGAGCGCTCGAAGCTCAAGAGCGTGCCCAGCGCGGTCGGGAGCTCGGTCGCACTGAGCCCGTTGATTTTGACCTGGGGCAGACCTTCGGGCAGGGTCGTGGAGCTCTTCTGAGAGCTCGTCTGCTTGCCTTCGACAACAAGCACCCCGCTGATGCCCTTGCCATGGTGGGTGACCGTGGGATGGCCCGTGCTGTCCGTGCCGGGCGTGGAGCCGTTGGAGGCGCTCTTTTCGGGCAGCTTCACTTCCTGGACCTTCGCGCCTGCCGGAGGCTTGAATTCAAAGACGGAGTCGGCCACGGGGCCGTAGGACACTTCATCGGTCGCCGCCAGTTCGATCACGGGCGATGAGCTCGTAGAGGAGTAGATCGCGGCGCGCAGCGGGGTGCCGTTGTTCGCGTCCCATGAGAGCTCGGCGCCGCCGATCAGGCTGCCCGCTTCGTTCGGCGATACGCGGACGGTGTAGGTCGGCTGTCCGGCGACGTCACTCGGCGTGGGGCCCGAGACGTTCGCGTGCTGCTTGAGCTTGGAGACCGCTTCTTCGATCTTCGCCACCGACGGTGGTTCGTGGTGGTCGGTTCCAGTCGCGCCGTCCTTGGTAGCGCCTTCGCCGCTCGGTACGGCGTAGCGGTAGACGGTGTTCGACGCGGCGTCGTACAAGGAGACGGTGTGCCCGTCGTAGTAGAGCTGCGTGTCGCCCTTTTCAGCCTGCAGCTCAAGGCGCACGCGGCCGTCCTTGGCGATCCACAGGCGACCGGAGGCGCCCGAGAGCAGCGGGCTCGAGGCGAGCTGACCCGCTCCGCTGCTGCTGCCGCTCGCCAGGTTGACCCCTTCGAGGAGGTGGTTCGTCAGCTTGACGTTCGCGCTGAAGCCCTGGACCGACGGGGCCGTCAACGCGTCGTGCACTGCTACGGCGAGGGGCTTCGGCTGAGGGGTGGGACCCGATCCGACGGCCGAGGCGAAGGCCGTGATCGAGATGCCGAGAGCGGCCACGAGGCCGCAAAGAAGGAGCAGGCGGGAAAGAGGGAGACGGCGGAGTAAATTCACGGCGGTGTTGTCCAGATCCTCGAAGGTTGCCGATCAACAGTCACAGTAGCGCCCTACCTTCGGCCTTCCTAAACGCTGAGGCGCCCGTGCGGAGAGCCCGTGAGGGCACGTCCGTGCGGTCGATCGTCCGTCCAGGCGTGCCACCCGATATCTTCTCGCCGGCATGATCGTCGGCTTCATCATCTTCTGGGCGCTTCTCGGCCTCGGGGTGTTCTTCGTGGCGATGCGAGGCGGCCCGCGCGGGGCGCGTCGCTCACTGCACACCGAGTCGAAGGTCGGTCAGCGGCTCGTGGTGCTCGGCGTCGTCGTGCTGATCGCCTTCGGCCTCGTCGTCCCGGCCCTCGTGCTGGCCTTCAACGGCGAGCACAAGGCGAGCGTCGCCGTCGGCGGGCTGCACCTGACCGCGGCGCAGCAGAAGGGCCGTGACCTGTTCGCTCAATCCTGCGCCGTCTGCCACACGCTCGCCGCCACGAAGTCGGTCGGGCGCACCGGTCCGAACCTCGACATTCGCGTGGGCGTCGACATCGCGACGCCCGCAGGTCGCCGGGGTCTCGTGGAAGGGGCAATCGCCGAAGGCCGTGCGCGCGGCCTCGGTCAAATGCCGGCGCGGCTGTACACGGGCAGGGAAGCGAAAGAGGTTGCCGAATTCGTCGCGGCCGTCGCTGGCCACTGAGGCGCTTTGGCCACACGTCGATAGCCGGGCGCAGGACCATCGGTTAAGGTCCCGCGGGCATGTCTGAGCAGCCGAAGACCGCGGAGGATGTCAAGGAGCTCGTCGCCGAACGCGACATCCGCTTCATCCGCTTCTGGTTCACCGACATCCTCGGGCAGCTGAAGTCCTTCTCGATCAACGCCGCTGAGCTGGACGATGCGTTCGAGGCCGGAATGGGCTTCGACGGCTCCTCGATCACCGGCTTCAACGCGATCGAGGAGTCGGACATGATCGCGATGCCCGACCCGAGCACGTTCGCCGTGCTGCCCTGGCGCCCGGAGGAGCAGGGCGTCGGCAGGATGTTCTGCGACGTCATCACCCCCGAGCGGACCCCCTACGAGGGCGACCCGCGCCATGTTCTGCGCCGCGCCGTGGAGCGGGCCCAGTCGATGGGCTTCGACACGTTCAACGTCGGCCCCGAGCTCGAGTACTTCCTGTTCCGCGACTCGCGCTCCACCGAGGTGCTCGATCGGGGCGGCTACTTCGATCTGACGACGCTCGACGCCGGCTCGGACGTGCGACGCGAGACGGTGCTCGCCCTGGAAGAGCTCGGGATCCATGTCGAGTACACCCACCACGAGGTCGGTCCCTCCCTGCACGAGATCGACATGCGCTACGCGGACGCGCTGAAGATGGCCGATGACTGCATGACCTATCGCATCACCGTCAAGGAGTACGCCATGAAGTACGGCTGGCACGCGACGTTCATGCCCAAGCCGCTGTTCGGCCAGAACGGCTCCGGCATGCACACCCACCAGTCGCTGTTCAGCGGCGGCAAGAACGTGTTCTTCGACGCTGAGGACCAGTACTTCCTCTCCGACGTCGGCAAGGCCTTCATCGCCGGGCAGCTCAAGCACGCACGCGAGATCTGCTCGATCTTCGCCCAGTGGGTGAACTCCTACAAGCGCCTCGTGCCAGGCTTCGAGGCGCCCGTCTACGTCGCGTGGTCGCGCCGCAACCGCTCAGCCCTGGTGCGCGTCCCCCTCTATCACCCGGGCAGGGAAAAGGCGACTCGCATGGAGCTTCGCTGCCCGGACCCGGCCTGCAATCCCTACCTCACGTTCGCCGTGCTGCTGCAGGCCGGCCTCGAGGGGATCGAGAAGGGCTACGAGCTGCCCGAGCCGATGGAGAAGAACCTCTACCACGTCTCCGGCGAGGAGCGCAGGCGCATGGGTGTGGAGCAGCTCCCCGAGAGCCTCGGCGAGGCGATCGAGATCACGGCGGAGTCCGAGCTCGTGCTGCGGACGCTCGGCGAGCACATGTTCAACCGCTACGTCGAGATCAAGCGCCAGGAGTGGGATGAATACCGGGTCCAGGTGACCCAGTGGGAGCTCGACCGCTACCTCTCGATCCTCTAGGTCACGGTTACGCCCGCCCCGGCACCGGGCAGGCGAGCGGGCGGGCGGGGGAGAGGTACCAGTGCATCGCCTGCAGCAGGTGGCCGAACGCGGTGGGGTGGCGTGGTGCCAGCTCGTGGAGCAGGCGGAGCACCGAGACGGCGTGGCGTTCGTACGCCTCCTCGCCGGTGATCTGCGCCAGGCGCAGCAGGCCCACGGCCGCGCTGGAGGAGCCCGACGGGATCGGCGCATCCTCCACGTCCTTGCGTCGCGCGATCAGGGCTTCGCCGTCGGAGGAGGTGGAGAAGAAGCCGCCCTGCTCAGGGTCGGCGAACCGCGCGACCATCTCATCTGCGAGCGCCGTCGCCTCCTCGAACCAGCGTGCCTCGCACGTGGCTTCGAACAGCGCGATCAGCGCCTCCAGCAGGAAGGCATGGTCCTCGAGGTAGGCGTCGAGCTTCGCCTGACCCTCGTTGTAGGTGCGAAGCAGATGGCCGCTTCCGTCGCGCAGGTCCCGCAGCACGAAGTCGGCGCACGCGACCGCCGCCTCCAGAAAGCGCGGCTCGGCGAGCGCCGCGCCGGCCTCGGCGAGCGCGCTGATCATCAGTGCGTTCCAGCTCGTCAGCCGCTTGTCGTCCAGGCCCGGACGCACGCGCTCCGAGCGCGCGGCGAGCAGGCGCGAGGCGACGCGTGCGCGGAAGCTCTCCTCGGGCCGCCCTCCGTCCGTGAAGCCGCGATCCTGGAGAACGTTGAGGCCAGGCTGCGGATGGTGGGGGTCGACGAAGTTCCCCTCCCCGGTGGCACCGAGCCAGGCGATCGCGGCGTCGGCGTCCTCGCCGAGGACCTCCTTCAGCTCGGCCACCGTCCACACGTAGAAGCGCCCCTCAACGCCCTCGGAGTCGGCGTCGAGGGCGGCGTAGAAGCCGCCCTCCGGACCGCGCATCTCGCGCAGCGCCCATTCGAGCGTATCGACGCAGACCTCCCGCAGGTCCTCGTCCTGGAAGACCTGCCAGCCGTGCAGGTAAGCGCGGGCGAGCAGGGCGTTGTCGTAGAGCATCTTCTCGAAGTGCGGCACCGCCCAGGCTTCGTCGACGCTGTAGCGGGAGAAGCCGCCGCCGATCTGATCGTGAATCCCGCCCCCCGCCATCGCCCGCAGGGTCGCGAGCGTCATCTCGCGCTCGTCGCGAAGCAGCAGGAACTCGATGACCGAGGCCTGGGGAAATCGAGGCCCGCCCACCCCGCCGCCGAAGCCCCCATTGCGTGGGTCGAAGGACTCCCTCAGGCGGGCGACCGCAGCCTCGAGAGCGCCGTCCGCGATCGGCTGCGCGGAGGGGCTGAGATTCGCCGCGCCCGACAGCCGGCTGCGCAGGCGCTCGCCACCGGCTCGGATCTCCTCGCGGTTCTGGTCCCACGACTCGGAGATCGCTTGCAGCACCTGGGTCCAGGACGGCATTCCCTGGCGCGGTTCGGGCGGGAAATAGGTACCGCCGTAGAACGGGAGCTGCTCGGGCGTGAGGAAGACGTTCAGCGGCCAGCCTCCCCGTCCCGTCATCCCCTGCACAGCCTCCATGTAGATGGCGTCAACGTCGGGACGCTCCTCTCGATCGACCTTGACGCACACGAAGCTCTCGTTCATGAGCTCGGCGGTCTGTGGATCCTCGAAGGACTCGCGCTCCATCACGTGGCACCAGTGGCAGGATGAGTAGCCGATCGAGACGAGCAGCGGCTTGTCCTCGGCGCGAGCCCGCTCGAGCGCCTGCGGCCCCCACGCCAGCCAGTCGACGGGATTCTCCGCGTGCTGTCGCAGGTAGGGCGAGCTCTCGCTGGCGAGTGCGTTTGCCATCTCAAGCTCAGCGTAGTACCGGGCGCCGGGTGGCGGCGCCCGCGCGGACACCCGATCGCTTCGGGGCTGCTCAGCTCAGCGCAGGTGCGCCAGCTGCGGGACCGGGAAGCCCGGTTCCGAGACCGCTTCGCCGCCCTCACCCGCGCTGGCGAGCTTGACCTTGGCCGCGGCGTTCACGTGGAAGGAGCGGCCCGCGAGGGTCCCGCTGATGCGGCCTCCGGAGCCGATCCGGATGCGACCTCGGGCGGCTTGCGAGCCTCCGATGGTCAGGCTTGCGGTCGCACCGGCGTTCTTGAGCACGATGCCGTTCGGCACGAGCCCGGTGATCTGCAGTCCGGGAACGTATGAGAAGCGATTGAGCACCGTGCCGGCCTTGGTCACCCTCACCGTGCCGCCACGCAGCCCGCCGAAGCGCGCGCCGTAGGGGATCCCCCCGAAGTCGAAGCCGACGGTCAGGACCGAACGCCTGAGATCGAGCAGCGAATCCAGGACCCCGGCGACGGTGCGCGCCTGGCCGGCCACGACACCGGCAATCGGAGCGACGCTCGAGAGCGCTCTCGGCGGCAGCGGCGCGAGCGGGAAGCGGTTGACCGCAGGCGTGCAGCCCTGCACGGCCGTGCCGCCGAAGAACGAGGCGATCGCAGCCTTCGCGCAGCCGCTCAGGTCGCTTCCGATCACCGAGTGCCCCGTGTAGGGAACCTGCACGAGCTGAGCGTCCGGGATCAGGCTCGCGACCCTCCGTGCATCTTCGGTTGGCGTACGCAGATCCTGGCCTCCGGACAGGATCAGCGTGGGCACATTCGGCGGCGTGCCCACCGGCGGCGGCGCGGGGGACGCGTCGGGCCACGAAACGCACAGCGGGATCGTCTGGTCGAACAGCCCGGATTCCGGATCGAACGGATAGAAGTCGGAGCTCGGCAGCGAGTTCAGGGCCGCTTCCGCTTCGACCGCCCGGGTCGCTTCGGGTGCCGTGCGCTGCCACGGGAACGGTGTCTCCTCGCAGGAGGTGTCGACGAACAGTGTGAAGTCGATGTCGGCGCTCGGTTCTGAAGCGGGATGAACGCCGGCCAGCGTGATCAGTCGCGCCAGCGGTGAGGCGTCGTGGTTGAGGGCCGCGTGAACCGCCGCGGGCAGCTGAGGGCGGATCGCGGGGTTCAGGTCCCCAGCGAGAAGCAGGTAGAAGAGTTCCCTGCTCGTGACCGTCACGTTCGTTCGCCTTCCACGTCCATCGAGCACCTTGCCCGTGAGAGGCCGTACGCCCAGCGCTGCCGTCAGCCGCGCCAGCTCGGCCACCGGGTTGGCGCTCACGCGGTCGCATGCATGCGCCGAGCACAGTTCCCGTAGCACCGGGCCCATCGCCTTGAAGGTGCTGACATGGAACGGTTCCGGCCCTTCGGGTGTCTCGGTTGAGTCGAGCACCAGCGACTCGACGTGCTGCGGGTAGCGGGCGGCGTACTCGAGGGCGACCTTGGTGCCGTAGGAGGTTCCGTACAGCACGAGCTTTTCGTAGCCGGCGGCCTGGCGGACCGCCTCGATGTCTTCAACCGATTCACGCGTCGTGTAGGCGCCGCGTGCAGGCCCGAGCTGTCGTGCGCAGCGTTCGATGAGTTCCGCGCCGCTGTGCGCCTGGGCGATTTCGCGCTGACTGCTCAGCGCGGGGCACACGATGGCACCGGAGCTGCCGGTTCCGCGCTGATCGAAGAGCAGCAGGTCACGACCGGTCGAAGACCCGGCGAGCGCGGTGGAGACCACTTCGGCGATGTACGGCGCGAGCGGGAGCATCGCCTGACCGGGTCCGCCCGCGAGGGCGAGGACGGCGTCGTGGCTCGCCGTGGCAGCGCTCAGCTTGCGCTCGATGCTGAGCGACACCGTCCCCGGGATGGCGCCGCTGCGATCGAGCGGCACCGGCAGGCTCGCGCAGGAGAACCCGGCGTTCGTGGAGCACGGGGTGTAGCTCAGCGCCGAGGCATGGGCGGGAGCCATGAGCAGCAGCAGGACTGGCGGGAGCGTCGCCAGGATCGAGAGCGGGACCCGTCGCATCGGCTTCGACAATAGCGTCAGGTGCAGGCTCCAACTTGAGGCCCGCAGGCGACCTCTCAGCGAGGAGCTCACCGCTCCGACAGCCGCCGCGAGGAGAGCAGGTAGCGCAGGTCCGCGAGGGCGATCGAACCGTCCGAAAGCTGGCGCAGCGCATCGCTCAACGGCGCCAGAAGCCGTGCCGCCGGCCCGCGGAGAGAGTCGCCGCGGCTCGAACCTGCCGCCGCCTGCGCGACGCGCGTGGCGGCGGCCCTGGACGGGAGCCGGACCCGCACCCCGCCGAGCGTGCCGGCGAGCGACCCGTGCGCATCGGTCTTCAGCCGGCCGTGCGCGGCAGCCGATCCCCCGACGACCAGCGCGACGTGCGCTCCCGAGACGCTGCCAGAGACGTTGACGCCAGGCACGTAGGAGTAGCCGTGCACCACGATCGTCGTTCCCTTCAGCTCATACCAGCCCGCGCGCAGCCCGCCGCCGCTCAGCGTGGGGCTGGTGAAGATGCCGGCCGACCCGAGTGCTTCCAGCAGCGACAGCAGGAGCTGATGCGACAGGTCCGCGAGCGTGAGCTTCACCGCATGCAAGGTCCGCCCCGGGAGCCCGCGGTAGCCCCTGGTCGGGACCACGGCGCCCAGGCGCTCCGGCGGAAGCGGAGGGAGCTTCAGCACCGCCGGGGGCGACGTCGCCCTGCAGGGCTTGATCGGGTTCGCGGCGAACATCGCCTGCAGCGCATCGCTCGCACATGGAGTCGGCTCGTCGGTGAGCACCGAGTGCCCGGTGAACGGCACCGTCAACAGGTGCGAGTCGGGAATCGCGGCGGCGACTTCACGGGCGTTGGCTGTCGGCGTGCGCAGGTCCGCTTCCCCGCTGAGGATCAGCGCCGGGACGTTTGGAAGCGGGGCTTCGTCGACGAACGGGGCCGGGCTCGCGTAGGGCCAGAAGGCGCAGACTTCGATGGAGCTCAGACGGACCGCGTTCGCCCGAGTGAAGGGCTCGAACGTGCTCGCCGGCAGCGCGCCGACGGACGCTGCAGCCTCCGACAGGCGCGTCGGGGGCCTGGCCGACCTGCTCCACGGGAACGCCTCGTCTTCGCACGTGGTCGCAACGTAGAGCGGACCGTCGACGCCACCGCCGGCACCTTCTTCGCCGAGGTTTTGGGCCCTCGTCAGCAGGCGCGCGAGCGCCGCGTTGTCGCCATCGGCGGCGGCGCGCACAGCCGGGACGAATTCGGCCCGCAGCAGTGGGTCGAAGTCTCCCTCGAGCAGGAGCCCTAGGAGGTCATCGGAGCGAATCGGCTCCGGGTGGGGGCGACCGTGCCGGTCGATCACGCGACCCACGATCGCCGCGCGGTGCGTGCGCGCCACCACCCGCGCGAGGTCGAGGACGGGATGGGTGGTGATATGGACGCATTCCCGGTAGCCGCACAGCTGGCGGAGGATGCGGGGAACCGCGGCGAAGGTGGAGCGGTTCAACGGGTCGGGTCCGTTCGACGTGACGACCGAGTCGAGCACGAGCGCTTCGACGTGCGAGGGGTGCGCCTGGGCGTACTGCTCGGCGACCTTGGTGCCGTAGGAGGTCCCGTACAGCACGAGCTTTTCGTAGCCGCCCGCCCGGCGGATCGCCTCGATGTCCGCGACGCTGTCCGGCGTCGTGAAGAAGGCGCGGCCCGGGCCGAGCCCTTGCGCGCAGCGGACGACCGCCTGGCCCGGTGTCGCGGGGAGGTGTCTTCGGCGCTTGGGGGGCCGGCACGCAAGCGGATGCGAGAGGCCGGTGCCGCGCTGGTCGAACACGATCAGATCGCGCGTCGCCGAGACCGGCCCGAGCAGTTCGAGGAACGCTTCGGTCAGCGGGATCGCCGCCTGGCCGGGGCCGCCGGCCAGGGCGATCACGGCCGAGCTCCCCCCCTCGACCGGCGCGCGGTGGCGGCGCATCGCGAGCGTCAGCCTGCCCGGGGTGGCCCCCGTCGGGTCGAGGGCAACGGCCAGGTGGCCGCAGGCGAAGTTGTTGCTGTCCCCACATGGCGCGAACGCGATCTGCGCCCGCGCGGAGACGGCCGAGCCCGAGGTCCAGGCGCCCGCCGCCAGCAGCGTCAGGGCGATCTTGCCGATCCGTGGCCGCACCGGGTGAACTTACTGCTTTGGCCCCGCGTGGCTTGGCCCGGCGCTTCCTGCCGGACGAGTCGCGGTAGGGTGCAGCGGGTGGGGGCTGAGCGTGAGATCGTGCAGGCACCCGGGGCGCCTCCCGCCATCGGCCCCTACAGCCACGCAGTGATCGTCCGCTCCACCGCGGACCTGCTGTTCTGCTCCGGTCAGATACCGCTCGACCCCGTCAGCGGCGAGCTCGTCGGGGACACGCCCGCAGAGCAGGCTCGGCGCTGCCTTGAGAATCTGCGAGCGGTCTGCGAGGAGGCCGGGACGACGCTAGACCGGGCGGTCCGCGTCACGGTCTACATGCTCGACCTCTCGGCGTTCGCCCAGGTGAACGACGTCTACGCCTCGTTCTTCACCGACGAACCGCCGGCCCGCGTGACCGTCGGGGTCGCGCAGCTGCCACGCGGGGCCTACGTGGAGATAGATGCCGTCGTGGCGCTGCCGGCCTCGACGGTGGGCGGCTCGACCCCGTAGAGCGCGCGGGTCAATAGGCGCCAGAGCGTGGCACGCTCCTGCGCGTCGAGCGCACCCAGGACATCGTCCTCGATCTGTTCCTGTGCCCGCTCGGCGCCCTCGAGCGCGCGTCGCCCGCCCGCCGTGAGCTCCACGAGATGCCGCCTGCGGTCGCTCGGGTCGCGACGACGCGTGACGTAGTCGAGATCCTCGAGCTCGTTGAGCAGCAGGACGACGTTGTTCGCGTCCATGCAGAGCGCATCGGCCAGCTCCTGCTGCGGGGCGCCGTCGTGATCGCGCACGTAGCTCAGTGCCATCAGCAGTCGCAGGTGGATGCCAAGCAGCTCCTCATCGCTGCGCCTGTAGACCTGCTTGGCAAGCCGGGTCAGAAGGACCATCGAGCCTGGAGCACACGGACACGTCTCTTCATGCATAACGGCCCGATTATACCACCTGAGGACAACCATCCTGTATCTAAAGATAATACTTGTAAGATGGATTATCCATGATATGGTGTCCCCTTCGAACACGTCCGAAGGGAGTACAGATGAGCCCCACCACCATCGAACGGCCGAGCAGCGAGCAGGCAAGCACCGCTGCATCCGAGAGCAAGCGCGAGCGCCGCCGCTGGCTTGCGCTGGCCGTGCTGTGCCTCGGACAGCTGATGATGGTCCTCGACGCGACGATCGTGAACGTCGCGCTTCCGTCGATCCAGCACGACCTCCACTTCAGCCAGGGCAACCTCACCTGGGTCATGAACGGCTACCTGATCACCTTCGGCGGCTTCCTGCTGCTGGCGGGAAGGATGGGCGACCTGGTCGGCCGAAAGAGGGTCTTCCTCACCGGCCTTGTCATGTTCATCGCCGCATCGGTTCTCTGCGGGCTCGCCAACGACGGGACGCTGCTGATCGGCGCGCGCCTGCTTCAGGGGATCGGCGGCGCGGTGGCATCCAGCGTGATCCTGGCGATCATCGTGACGGAGTTCCCGGAGCGGGTCGAGCAGGCCAAGGCGATGGGCATGTACGCGTTCGTCTCCGCCGGCGGCGGGTCGATCGGGCTGCTCGCCGGAGGCGTCCTGACCCAGTCGCTCGACTGGCACTGGATCTTCTTCGTCAACGTGCCGATCGGCGCTCTCGCGTTCGTGCTCGGCTGGGCGCTGATCGCGGAGAACAAGGGCATCGGCCTCGCCGGTGGCGTCGACGTGCTCGGTTCGATCCTGATCACGCTCGCCACGATGCTCGGCGCCTTCGCGATCGTCAAGTCCACCGAATACGGCCTCTTGTCCGCGCGGACGCTGGGCGCGGGTGGCGGCTCGCTCGCGCTGCTCGGCGCATTCCTCGCGCTCGAGGCGCGGCTGGCCAATCCGATCATGCCGCTGCGGATCCTGCGGTTGCGGATGCTGATGGGCTCGAGCCTCGTCCGCGGCCTGCTGATCACGGGGATGTTCTCCGCATTCTTCCTGGGCTCCCTGTACCTCGAGCGGGTGCTCGGTTACGACGCGATCCACACGGGCCTAGCGTTCCTGCCGCTGACGGTCTCGATAGCCGTGCTCTCGATGGGCATCTCCGCCAGGGCCGTCGAGCGCTTCGGTGCGGTGAACACCCTGACCGCGGGCCTGGCCGGGATCATCGGGGGCTTGGTGCTGCTCGCCACGGCGGGCGTGCACGCGAGCTACTTCCCCGGCCTGTTCTTCGCGTTCCTGCTGCTCGGGCTCGGCGCGGGAGCGTCGTTCCTGCCGCTGCTGACGATCGGGATGTCCGACGCTCCGGCGCGCGACGCGGGCCTCGCGTCGGGAATCGTCAACGTCTCGGTCCAGCTGTTCGGCGCGATCGGTCTTGCCTCGCTGGGGACGATCGCGACCGATCACGCCAAAGCGCTTACGGCCAGCGGTCACGCGCTGAGCAGCGCGCTGACCGGCGGCTACCACCTCGCCTACATCGTCGCCGCCGCGTGCGTGGCGGTGGGCATCCTCGCGTCCTTCCTGCTGCTACGGCCTCCCACGTCGGCCGTCATGCAGGAGGCCGAGGCGACGATCGAGACGAACACGGACCTCTTGGGCGCACCCGAGCTGGTGGCGGAGGCCGCTTGAGCGTAGAGCGATAGCGGGGCCGCCGGCTCCGGGCGTCCCACCTAGGCGGGCCGAGCCCTTCGCAGCTCGGCCCGCCTGATCTTGCCGTTGACGGTCTTCGGCAGCTCCGGCGCGAAGTCGATGATGCGGGGGTACTTGTACGGGGCCGTCTCGCGCTTGACGTGCTCCTGGAGCTCGCGCACGAGCTCCGGCGACGGGGTGTAGGAGCTGTCACGCAGCACGACCACGGCGCGCACGACCTCGCCGCGCTCCTCGTCGGGGGCGGCGACCGCCGCCGCCTCGGCCACGGCGGGATGCGCGACAAGCGCCGACTCCACCTCGAAGGGGCCGATGCGGTATCCGGCGGACACGATCACATCGTCGTTGCGGCCCTCGAAGTAGAGCCACCCGTCGTCGTCCTGGGCGACCCTGTCACCCGTGAGCCACGGCTCGATCGGCTGCGAGCGACGGTCGGCCACCGACCATGCGCCGTCCGCTTCGCGGCGCACGTGCTCGCCCAGGTAGCCGAGGAAGAAGGTGGGCACGGTGGCGGGGTTCACGGTCAGTTCGCCGCCTTTGACCGCCAGGCCCACGCCGGGAAGCGCCCTCCCCATCGAGCCGGGCCGCGCGCGCTCGCCGAGTGGTGTGCCCGTCAGCTGGCCGGTCTCGGTCTGGCCGTAGCCGTCGCGAATCTCGAGGTGCGTCGCCTCGCGCCAGGCCCGCAGTACCTCGGGGTTCAGCGCCTCGCCCGCGGCCACCATGCCGCGCAGATCCGGAAGCTCGCGCAGGCTCGTGCGCTTGGCGATCACGCGGTACTCGGTCGGCGCCATGCAGAGCACGTTCACCCGCTCGCGCTCGAGCAGCTCGATCCGCTCCTGCGGGTCGAAGCGGGCATCGTGCAGCAGCGCAGCCGCTCCCGACATCCACGGCGCGATGAACACGTTGCGAGCGGACTTCGACCAGCCGCTCGCGGCGGTGCACCAGACGAGCTCACCCGGATGCGCGTCCATCCAGTGGCGCGCCTGAACGCGCTGGCCGTAGAGGTAGCGCTGCCCATGCACGACTGCCTTCGGGTCTCCGGCCGTGCCGCTCGTGAAGGTCAGCAGGCACGGGTCCTGATCGCTCAGCTCCACCGCGGGCGCGGGCTCCGCGGCGAGCAGCGACTCGTCCGGTACATACAGCGCCGGCGGCCCATCGCCGGCGAGGGCGACCTGGAGCTGTCCGCGGTTGCGCTCGTCGGCGACGATCAGCGATGGGTGGGCGACGTCGATGCGCAGCCGCAGGTCCTTGGCCCGCAGCTGCTCGGTGCAGGGCAGGACGACCGCGCCGATGCGTAGACCGGCCATGATCGTGAAGACCCACTCCGGGCGGTTGCCGACGAGTGTCATGAGGACATCGCCCCTGCCTACCCCGCGAGCGGCGAGCGTGCCCGCCAGCCGTGCCGAGCGGTCGGCGACCTCGCCGAAGGTCCACTCCCGCCGGCTGCCGTCGCGCGCCAGCTCGACGAGCGCGGGCTCGTGGGCTGGCCGGTCGAGGATCTCGCGGGCGAAGTTCACGCCGGTATTCTCCCTGGACAAGCTGAAAACAACCCTGGAGCGCCGATCCGATGGCCGTAGCCGCCTCCCAGTACACCGAGATGACCGACGAGCAGAGGGCGATCACCGAGATGGTCCACCAGTTCGCCGACGAGCAGATCCTGCCGAACGCCGAGCACTACGACCGCGAGGACTCCTTCCCCGAGCCGATCGTCGAGCAGATGAAGGAGCTGGGGCTGTTCGGGGTGACCATCCCCGAGGAGTACGGCGGCATGGGGCTGGACCTCACCACCTACGCGATGATCGTCGAGGAGCTCTCGCGTGGCTGGATATCGATCTCGGGCGTGATCAACACCCATTTCATCGGCTCCTATCTGCTGATGAAGTTCGGCAACGACGAACAGAAGGAGAAGTACCTGCCACGGATGGCGACGGGCGAGATCCGGGCCGCGTTCTCGCTGTCCGAGCCGGAGCTCGGCTCCGACGTCCAGGCGATCAAAACCTCCGCCAAGAAGGGAGAGGACGGCTTCTACGAGATCAACGGGCAGAAGATGTGGGTGACGAACGGGCTGCTCTCCTCGCTCGTGTTCGTGCTCGTGAAGACCGACCCCGACGCCGACCCCCGCCACAAGGGGTTCACGTGTTTCATCGCCGAGAAAGAGCCGGGGGTCGGCGAGAACACCGGCGATTACGCAGGCCTGACCGTCCCGCCGAAGATCAAGAAGCTCGGCTACAAGGGCGTCGAGTCCACCGAGCTCGTGTTCGACGGCTACAGGTGCCCTCCCGAGAACGTGCTCGGCGGCGAGCAGGCGGGACTGAACAAGGGCTTCGCGCAGATGATGGACGCTCTCGAGGTGGGTCGCGTCAACGTCGCCGCCCGCGGCGTGGGGATCGCCCAGCGGGCTCTCGAGCTGGCGCTGCGCTACTCGCAGGAGCGCAAGACCTTCGGCAAGCCGATCGCCGAGCACCAGGCGATCCAGTTCAAGCTCGCCGACATGGCCACGCAGGTCGAGGCGGCACGCCTGCTGACGCTGCGCGCCGCGCGGCTGAAGGATGCCGGCCAGCGCTCGGACCTCGAGGCCGGGATGGCGAAGCTGTTCGCGTCCGAGGCGGGCCGCTTCTGCGTCGAGGAGTGCCTGCGGATCCACGGCGGCTACGGTTACTCGAAGGAGTACGAGATCGAGCGCCTGTACCGGGACGCGCCGCTGCTTTTGATCGGCGAGGGCACCTCGGAGATCCAGCGCATGGTTATCGGCCGCAAGCTGCTGCAGCGCCATAAGATTTGAGCAGCGGGCGGCGCACCGCAGACGGCGACGGAGGGGAGGGCTGATGACATGTCCGAAGACGCCAAGGCTCTGATCGAGCTCGCCACACGCAGGTTCCTGGAGGAGGTGCCGGCGCTCGAGCCGATCAAGCTGGTCGTCGGCGTCGAGCTGCGCGGCAGAGGCGACGTGCAGCACTTCCGGCTCGAGATGCCCGACATCAAGGTGACGAAGGGCCCGGCGTCCGACGCCCGCCTACGCGTGGACATGCGCCGGGAGTTCTTCAACGTGATGGCACGCGAAGGGAAGGTGCCCGACTGGATCGAGGCCTTCACCTACGGACAGGCGAAGGCCTCCGGGCCGGAGCAGATCATGCGGCTGATCGCCAACGTGGTCGAGCGCCAGCAGGAACGCGAGCGCACGCCGCGCGCGCGCAAGCACTAGGCACGGCCGCACGAGCGCGGCGGGCACCGGCCGGCCGTGGCCACTCGGGAGCTAGTGGTAGGAGGTCAGCTGCTGGGCCAGGAACGCAAGCGATGCCAGCAGGAAGAGGCACATGACGATCAGCGAGAAGTTTTCGTTCATGAGCGCATCGTCAACGTTAGTGGACCTCGCTGCGCCATACAAGTCATGCGAGGAGCGCACCGTCGTCATAGAGCTTGAGCACCTTCACGACCCCGGGCGCCGATGCGTCGAGGCAGAGGCGGCAGAGCACGCACTCATCGACGTTGCGCTCCACGATCTCAAGGCCGCCGGCATCGCCCTGGGCGAAGATGTCGACGGGACACGCCTCGGTCAGCGTGCGGGCAAGGTCCGCGTCCTCGGCGGCCTCGTCGTCGACCTCGATCGCGATGAACGTCCCATCGACTCTCATACCTGGCTCCCGCCGGCCGCTCCCGCTCCCGCCGGCGTGCCGGACCGCTCGGCGATCGCAGAGCGGATCATCTCCGGGATGTCCTCGATCCGCTCGGCGACCGAGATCCCGGCCTGTGCCAGGCGGGTGATCTTCTCCGATGCGGTGTCCTCCTTGCCTTCGACGATCGTGCCCGCGTGGCCGAAGCTCATGCCGGGCATCTCGTCCATGAAGCGTCCCGCCATGAACGCGACGATCGGAAGCCTCGAGCGGTTCTCGGTGACCCAGCGCGCGAGCTCGGCCTCCATGCGCCCGCCAGGCTCGGTGTAGATGACGATGCCCTGCGTCTGCTCGTCGGCCTCGAAGAGGGGCATCAGCTCGGCATAGGTCGAGCCGATGATCGCGTCGCCGCCGATCGACACGGCGGTCGACTGGCCCAGGCCGGCGGCGCTCAGCGTCGAGGACATCTCAGTGGTCATCCCACCCGAGCGCGAGATCACGCCGATCGGCCCGGGCGTGTAGGCCTGGGCGGCGTTTTTCGCCGGTCCGCCGATGCCGCCCATCTTGATCACGTCGGGAACGATGATGCCCAGGCAGTTCGGACCGATGATGCGCGCGCCTCTCAGCGTCGCCAGCTCGACCATCTCGGCGACATCCCGTCGTGGGATGCGCTCGGTCACGATCACGATCAGCTGCACGCCGTTCTCGATCGCCTCGAAGACCGCGTCCTTCGTGAAAGCGGGGGGCACGGTGACGACCGACCCGTAGATCGCGGAGCCGTGATGGGCCACGGCCTGGGCCACCGTGTCGAACACCGGAACGCCATGCACCTCGCGTCCCAGGCGGCCGGGAGTGACGCCGCCAACGACCTTCGCCCCGACACCGTAGTCGAGGCACTCGCGGGCCAGGTTCACGGCCTCCCGGCCCGTGATGCCCTGGACGATGAAGGTCGTATCGGCGTCGATCAGGATCGACATCAGACTGCTGCCCCTTCAATCTTCTCGACGGCGCGGCTGGCGGCCTCGTTCAGGGAGACGGAGCGGTCGGCGTACTCGACTCCGTACTTCTCGAGGATCTTGAAGCCCTCCTCCTCCCACGCGCCGGGAATGCGGAAGATCGCGATCTTCTCGGCCGGGTCGTAGCCCAGCTCGAGGCAGGCTTTGATCACGCCGCGGGCGACGATGTCGACGCGGGTGTTGGAGACGATCGACATCATCACGGCGATCTTGTCCACGCCCGGCTTCTGCAGCACGAGCTTGGCCAGCCCGCAGGCCTTCGCCACCGAGGGGTTGCCGCCGATCTCGCAGTAGTTGGCCGGTTTACCGCCGTGGGCGCGGACCGCGTCGAACAGCGTCAGCGAGCCGCCGCCCGCGCCGATCACGAGACCGAGATTGCCGTCGAACTCGGTCACGTTGCCGGCCACGCCGCGGTGATCCTGCGCGTCGACCTGCTCGCCGGCGAGCTCGAAGGGCGTCGCCTCGCGCGCCTGCCTGGTCTCCTCCTCGCCCACGCCGAGCTCCGTGAGCAGCCTCTTGTGGCGGCCCCGGGCCTCGTTCTCCATGTCCATGTGCGCGTCGAGCGCGACGAACGAGCCGTCGGCGAGCCGTCCCAGCGGGTTGATCTCCGCGAGAATCATGTCGTTCTCGACGAACAGCTTGGCCAGACGGGTGAGGATCGGGACGAGCCTGTTCAACGCGGAGCCGGTGACGCCGGTGGAGGCGATCACCTCCTTGGCCTGGAAGTCGCTCAGGGGAAGGATGTTGGAGAAGTGCCTGCGGCCAACCTTGTCGGGCTGCTCCTCGGCGACCTGCTCGATGTCGATGCCGCCGACCGGCGAGAAGATCATCACCGGCTGCTTGCGGGTTCCGTCCCAGACGATCCCGGCGTAGTACTCCTGCTCGACCTCGGCACGTGGGTCGACGAGCACCCCGCGCGGCATGTGGCCGCCTATCTCGAGCTGCAGGATCTCGCGTGCGTGGGCCTCCGCCTCCTCGGGGGTTTCGGCGAACTTCACGCCGCCCGCCTTCATCCGCCCGCCGGTGAGGACCTGCGACTTGATCACGGTAGGGCCGCCGATCCGCTGAGCGATCTCACGCGCCTCACCAGCATCGGTCGTGAAGCCGAAGTCCGTCACCGGGATGCCGGCGCGCTTGACGACCTCGCGTGCCTCGTACTCGAAGAATCTCATCGCGGCGCGGAAGCCTATACGGCCGGCGCGGGCACGAACCCGTAGGCCTCTGCCAGCTCCGGGTCCTTCTTGGCGAGCATTTCGGCGAGGTTGACCATCACCTTGCACTGCTTCCAGGTCGCGTCGTCCTGCATCTTGCCGTCGATCATGTGCACGCCGCGGCCGTCGGGGATCGCCTCGATGACCTTCTTCGCAAAGGCGACCTCCGCGGGATCAGGCGAGAAGACGCGCTTGGCGATCGCGATCTGGGCCGGGTGCAGCGACCACGCGCCGACGCAGCCGAGCAGGAACGAGGCCCGGAACTGCGTCTCGCAGCCCTCCTCGTCGCGGATGTCGCCGTAGGGGCCGTAGAAGGGCAGGGCGCCGACCGAGGTGCATGCGTCGACCATGCGGGCGATCGAGTAGTGCCAGGGGTCCTGCTGGTAGCTCGGGCGCGGGGCGTCCGGGTGCTCGGGGTCGGGGTCCGCGATCGTTCGGTAGCCGGGGTGGCCACCGCCCACGCGCGTGGTCTTCATGCGCCGCGAGGCCGCTAGGTCCGCGGGCCCGAAGCTCATCCCCTGGATGCGGGGGCTCGCCGCTGCGATCTCCTCGAGGTTGGCGACGCCCTGGGCCGTCTCGAGGACGGCGTGGACGAGGATCGGACGTTCGAGGCCGGCCTTGGCCTCGAGCTGGGCGAGCAGGCGATCGACGTAGTGGATGTCCCACGGTCCCTCGATCTTCGGGACCATGATGACCTCGAGCTTATGCCCGATCTCGCTCACGAGCTGCGTGAGGTCGTCGAGCACGAATGGCGAGGCAAGCTCGTTGACGCGCGTCCACAGGGCCGTGTCGCCGAGATCGATCTCCCTGCCCACTCTGATCAGGCCGGCGCGAGCCGCCTCCTTCTTTTCCAGCGGCACCGCGTCCTCAAGATTGCCGAGCAGGATGTCGACGGTGGGCGCGATGTCGGGCACCTTGGCGACCATCTTCTCGTTGGAGAAGTCGAGGAAATGGATCATCCGGGACGGCTTGAAGGGGATCTCCCGCGCCGGCTCGGGCGCGTCGATCGCTAGGGGCTTGAAGAAGTCGCGGGGGTTGCGCAAGTCTGGTCTCCTGTGTCGTCTGGAGCCTGAACCGTATCGCCGGTGGGATGCCTTGCGCTTGTGGGAGCCCCGCTTCGATGCTAGGAAGCAGACATGAAGTCTCGCCTGCAGCTGCCGTTGCTCGTCGCACTGATAACGACTGGGGCGTGCGCGGCGGCGGCCTTCGCCGCGCACACGAGCGCCACCGGCGCCGTCCGCACATGGAAGGAGCACGTGACAGCCCCCGCCCAGTTCGACCTCTCCCTGGCGCAGGTCAGCTTCGGCGCCCGCGCCCGGGTCGCCGGCGGATCTCGGCATGCGAGCTCTTTGCGGCTGCAGCTGCGGGGGCCGACCGGTCTCTCCTACGTGGCGGCGGCCGTGACCCGCTTCAGCGTGCGCGGGCGGCCGCGTGCCCTGCTGCTCGTCGCGAACCGGCGGCCGCGTGGATCGCTCGCGCCCGACCTCGCGCGGATCGGCTTCACGGTCAGCGCGGCCGCGCGGCTCGGCGAGCCGCTCGTGTCGCAGATCTCCGATCCGTTCACACATCCGACCGGCCTCACCCCGGCGCTGTGCGATCTGCCGATACGCGGCGTCGCGCTGGCCGCCGCCGACCTGAGGGCGGTGCTGAGCCGAGGCCCGGCGCTCGGCGGGCTCAGCGCCGCGGCGGCCGTCGCCCAGGCCTACGACGCGGTCTGCAGGCGACCCTTCTCGCAGTCGTTCAGGCAGGCCGTCACGCAGGGCTCCGTGCCACCGTGCGAAACGGGAAAGGCGAACGTGGTTCCATGCTGTCCGCCGAACGCGATGTGCCTGCCGCCGCCGTGTCCACCCTGCCCGTGCGGGGTCGGGCCCTGTCCAGCGCCTGTCGCGGCGGCGCGCAGGGCGGCCATCGCCTGTCCGCTCCAGAGCCCGCCGATCGCCTGTCCGCTGTAGAGCGGCAGGACCCGGGCTGCGGATGCTGCGCGGCTCACACTAGAGTGGCGCTCAGCATGCCAACCCGACAGGAGACCGCAGAAAAGCGATGAGCGACACCGAGACCGAGACCGTGGAGACCGACCAGGCGGCGCGCGAGGCCAGCGGCGCCCATCCGTATGGTCGCTATCTGGAGGAGTTCGAGGTCGGCGCCGTCTACAAGCACTGGCCGGCGAAGACGGTCACCGAGTCCGACGATCATCTCTTCTGCCTGATCACGATGAACCACCACCCGCTGCACATCAACGACGTGTACGCGCACAAATCCCAGCAGGGACGGAACGTGGTGGTCGGTCCGCTCGTCTACTCGCTGGCGCTGGGCATGTCGGTGAGCGACGTCAGCGGCAAGGCGATCGCGAATCTCGCGACCGAAGAGCTCAAGCATCCCGCGCCGGTGTTCCACGGCGACACGCTGTTCTGCGAGTCGGAGGTGCTCGAGAAGAAGGAGTCGCAGTCCAAGCCCGACCGCGGCACCGTCAAGGTCCACACGCGCGTGCTCAACCAGGACGGTGTCCTGGTCGCCGAGTTCAAGCGCCTCGTGCTGGTGCCGCGCAAGCATCCCGGAGGCGGCTCGGCCGAGGGAAACGTCGAGTAGGGGTAGCTACGTCAAGTAGGCGGGTAAGGACCGTGCGATACGCTTCCGGGGAGCGCCCCTAAAAGGGGGTTTTTCTGTTTTCCGGAGCCAATCTCGGGCCGGCAGGAGCGCCAAGGCCGGCGCCGTGGCCGCCCGCGAAACGAGGAGTCGCTTGGATCCCATGAACACCACCGTTCCCGCCCCCACGAAGAACAAGCGCCTGCTGGCCTGGGTACAGGACGTCGCACAGCTCACCGAACCCGAGGAGATCCAGTGGTGCGACGGTTCGGCCGAGGAGTACGACAGGCTCTGCCAGGAGCTCGTCGACGCGGGGACCTTCGAGCGGCTCTCCGACGCGAAGCGGCCGAACTCCTACCTGGCGCTGTCGGATCCCGGGGACGTGGCGAGGGTCGAGGACCGCACGTTCATCTGTTCGGCCACCGAGGCGGATGCCGGCCCGACGAATAACTGGCGCGAGCCATCCGAGATGCGAGAGATGCTGAACGAGCTCTTCGCAGGCTCGATGCGGGGGCGCACGATGTACGTGGTGCCGTTCTCGATGGGGCCGCTCGGATCGGACAAGAGCCACGTCGGGGTGCAGCTGACCGACTCGACGTACGTGGCCGTCAGCATGCGCATCATGACCCGCATGGGCCAGGGCGCGCTCGACGCGCTCGGCAGCGACGGAGATTTCGTGCCGTGCCTGCACTCGGTAGGGATGCCGCTCGGCGAGGGCCAGGCCGACGTGCCCTGGCCGTGCAACGCCGAGAACAAGTACATCGTGCACTTCCCCGAGACACGCGAGATCTGGTCCTACGGCTCCGGCTACGGCGGCAATGCGCTGCTGGGCAAGAAGTGCTTCGCCCTGCGAATCGCCTCGGTGATGGCGCGCGACGAGGGTTGGATGGCCGAGCACATGCTGATCCTCAAGCTGACCTCCCCGGAGGGCGAGGTCAAGTACATCACGGGCGCATTCCCCAGCGCCTGCGGCAAGACGAACCTCGCGATGCTTATCCCTACGCTCGAGGGCTGGAAGGTCGAGACGATCGGCGATGACATCGCATGGATGAAGTTCGGCGAGGATGGCCGGCTGTATGCGATCAATCCCGAGGCCGGTTTCTTCGGGGTGGCGCCGGGAACGGGCGAGAAGACCAACCCGAACGCCGTGCGCATGGTCAGCCACGACACGATCTTCACCAACTGCGCGAAAACCGATGACAGCGACATCTGGTGGGAGGGCCTGACGAAGGAGCCACCCGCGCATCTGATCGACTGGAAGGGGAACGACTGGACCCCGACGTCAGAGACGCCGGCCGCTCACCCCAACGCGCGCTTCACGGTCCGGGCCGACCAGACCCCCGCGATCGCGCCGGAGTGGCAGGA
>JAOPZM010000117.1 GCA_025964115.1 Solirubrobacterales bacterium | reverse complement strand
GCCTCGGCGGTCGGCGTCGCCTCTGCCGCCGGCGTCGGTATCGCCTCCGCCTCCGCCTCGCCCGGTGCAGCGTCGGGCGGTGTCGCTGCCTCCTCGGCGTCAGGCGCCTCCACGGCAGTGCTGGCCTCGGCCTCGGCCTCTGCCTCGGCGGCCGCGGGCGGCGCCGTGGCGGCGGTGGCGCTCTCGTCGCCGTAGGTGCCCTCGCCCGCGGGCTCGCCGGCGGGTTCACCGGGTCGCGAGACCGGGAGGATCTGATCCTCCACGCGCTTCGCCGAAAGCGACAGGCGCCTGCGCTCGGAGTCGATCTCGAGGATCTTCACGCGTATCGAGTCGCCGGGATGCACGATCTCGCGCGGGCTCTCGACGTGGTGCGGCGCCAGCTCAGAGATGTGCACGAGGCCCTCGACGCCGTCGAGGATCTCGACGAACGCTCCGAAGGTGACGACCTTCGTGACTTTGCCCTCGAGCTCGTCGCCGACGTTGTACGTGTCGACGATCCGCTGCCAGGGGTCCTCCTGGGTCTGCTTGAGGCCCAGCGAGATGCGCTGGCGGTCGCGGTCGATGTCGAGCACCTTGACCTTCACGGTGTCGCCGATCGCGAGGATCTCGCTCGGGTGGTTGACGTGCGACCACGAGAGCTCGGAGATGTGGATCAGCCCATCGATGCCGTCGAGGTCGACGAACGCCCCGAAGTCGACGATGTTCGAGATCTGCCCCTCGACGACGAGCCCGGGCTGCAGCCGGTCGAGGATCTGCTGGCGGACCTCCTTGCGCTCCTCCTCGAGCACTGCGCGGCGGGAGAGGACGACGTTGTTGCGCGAGCGGTTGAGCTCGATCACCTTCGTCTCGATCTTCGTGCCCATGTATTCGTCGAGGTTCGGCACGCGGCGGATGTCGACCAGCGACGCCGGCAGGAAGCCGCGCACGCCGAGATCGATGATCAGGCCGCCCTTCACGACCTCGATGACGGTCCCCTCCACGGGCTCGCCCGACTCGGCGGCGGTTTCGATGCGGCGCCACGCCTTCTCGAAGCGCGCGCGCTTCTTGGACATGATCAGACGGCCGTCCTGGTCCTCCTTGGTGAGGACGATCGCGTCGACCTCCTCGCCGAGGTGGACCTCGTCGTTCGGGTCGACGGACTTGCGGATCGACAGCTCGCCGGCCGGGATCACGCCCTCGGACTTGTAGCCGATGTCGACGAGGACCTCGTCCTTGTCGATGCGCACGACGTGACCGGTGACCACCTCCCCCTCCTCGATCGCCCGGAAGGTGGCGTCGTAGTTGGGGACGATCTGGCCGTCGATTTCCAGCAGAAGGCCATTTGACCCGTCGACCACGCGGGCCTGATCATTCTCCATCACGGTTTGCACCGGCCGAAGCGTAGCGCAGCCGTATCATTGCGGGGCAGATGCCTGTGCGAGCGACGAAGCGCGGAGAGCAGCGCACCCGCTTGCAGCGAGACTGCGACGTGCTCGTCTGCGGCGCCAGCTTCGCTGGGCTTGCGGTGGCGAGAGAACTCGCCGGCGCCGGCGCGCGGGTCCTCGTGATCGACCGCTATGAGCTCGGCGAGCGCCAGACGTCCGCCTGCGCGATGCCCACAGTGTGGCTCGAGGCCCTCGAGCTCATGGGGTCGCTGCGGCAGACCTTCGACGAGCTCGTCGTCCACACGCCTTATCGCACGGCGCGCTGGCCGTTGCCGTGGTCGTTCTCGACGTTCGACTACCGCGAGCTCTGCGCGCTGCTGTGGGAGCAGGCCTCCTCGCCCGAGCTGGAGTTCGAGACCGCCACCGTCACCGGCCGCACGGGGACCACGGTTCAGACCGACCGTGGCGAGTTGCGTTCGCCGCTGGTCGTCGACGCGCTCGGCTGGCGCCGCGTGCTGTCCAACGACACACCGATCCAGCCGCCGAAGGCGCGCCTGTCCCGCGGCCTGGAGGTCCACCCCCAGGGCCGTGGAGAGGAGCTCGAGCTGTGGATCGACGCCGGCTACATCCGCGCGGGCTACTCCTGGAGCTTCCCGGCCGGCGACGAGCTCCGCGTCGGCGTCGGGTCCTTCTGGCCGGCGGACCATGTGAAGGAGCCGACGGTTCGCCTCGCTCGCGACCTCGACCTGCCGGCGAGCGGCTACCAGGGCAACTGGATTCCCCACCAGCTGCGGAGCGCGGTCGAGGACGACGTGTTCTTCGCCGGCGACTCCGCGGGCCACTGCCTGCCGCTCACCGCCGAGGGCATTCGCACAGCGCTGTACTTCGGCCTCGCATGCGGCCGCGAGGTTCGAGCAGTGCTCGGCGAGCGACGCACCCGTCAGCAGGCGCTGGCTAGCTACGGCGCCTTCTCGGACTCCCACGCGCGCGCCTACCGCTGGCTGCTGAGGGGCCAGCGCATCGCCGGCCAGTTGACGCCGAGCAGAGCCCTCACGAGCGCTGTTCGCTGCGTCGAGAAGCGCCGCGTGACCCACTGGATCTTCGAGCGCTACCTCGCGATCGCCCCTTCTTCGTTCGTCGGGGAGCGGCCCACCGGCGCCGGATGTTCCGTGCGGCCCGCGCGGGCCGCCTGACCGCAGCCTGGAGGAGGCGGGCATTCCGCCAGCGCGAGCGCGAGCCGGGAGATCCCCTCCTCGATGCTCGACTCGGGCAGGCTCGCATAGCCGAGCACGAGCCCCTCGTGAACCGCCCGCGGCTGCATGTAGGCGTAGCCGAGCAGGTAGACGCCGACCGAGCGGCGGTGCGCGGCGCGCAGCAGAGCCAGCCCGTCGACCGGACTGGCGAGCTGGACGATCGCGTGCAGGCCGGCGGCGAGCCCCGTCACACGCGCGTCGGGCAGGTGGCGCTCGACGGCACTGAGCAGCGCATCCCTGCGTGCCCGGTAGCGACGGCGCGCCTGACGCAGATGACGGTCGTAGGCGCCGCTCTCGAGCAGCCTCGCCAGCGCGAGCTGGTCGAGCGTCGGGCAGCCGTGATCGGCCAGCAGCTTCTGCTCGACGACCGCCTCGAGCAGGCGCGGCGGCAGCACGAGCCAGCCGAGGCGCAGGGCCGGGGCGAGCGTCTTGCTGACGGTTCCCATGTAGATGACGCGGTCGGGCGCGAGGCCCTGCAGGGCCGCCAGCGGCGCCCGGTCATAGCGGTACTCGGCGTCGTAGTCGTCCTCGATAACGAGCCCTCCCGCGACGCCCGCCCACTCGAGCAGCTCCGCCCGGCGCCCCGGCGCGAGCGCGACCCCGATCGGCGACTGGTGCGCCGGAGTCACGAACACCGCGTCCACCCCGCCGAGCCGAGCTTCGATCGAGGCCAGCTCCCCCACGCAGGCCCCCTGCGCATCGACCGCCAGCGGGCTGAGGCGCGCGCCGTGTGCCGCGAGGATCGCGCGGTGGGGTGGCAGGCCCGGGTCCTCCATCGCGATGTGCGGAGCCTGCAGCGCGCGGGCGAGCAGCACGAGTCCCTGTGCGGCGCCCGAGCAGACGACGATCGTCTGGGGGTCGACCACCACGCCGCGCACGCGGCGCAGGTGGCCGGCCAGGGCACGGCGCAGCTCGATCGCCCCGCGCGGGTCGGGGTATCCCAGGCTGAGGTTCGGCGCCACGCTCAGCACCTCGCGCATCGCCCGCAGCCAGGGCACGCGCGGGAACGAGGCGAGGTCGGGATAGCCGGGGAAGAAGTCGAAGCTGGGGCTCCTCGCAGCCGGCTCGGCTGCCGGCACGCTAGCGGCGCCGGCGGCCTCGGCCACGTAGGTGCCCGCTCCGCGCCGGGCCACGAGGTAGCCCTCCGCCAGCAGCTGCGCATAGGCGTCGACGACCAGCCTCCGGGAGACACCCAGATCCGATGCAAGCGCGCGTGTGGCCGGGAGCCGCGCGTGCGCCGCCAGGCGCCCCGAGCGCACGGCTTCGCGCAGTCCGTCCTCGAGCTGCGCGCGCAGCGGCCTGCGCGTCGAGCGGTCCAGCTCGACGAACAGCTCGGGGCCCGAATTGGCACCCGTTCCAGCGGTCAAATTGGTCCTTTACGGGGCACCACGGTCACCATATCGTGAGGGTCCAATGGATGCCACCGCCGCCAGCCGCCCGACCACCACGCAGCACGACACCGGGTCGCCGACGGTGCTCGCCGGGCTCATCGGCTTCGCGGCCGTGGAGGTCGGGCTGACCATCTTCATGGCCGCTGCACCGCATGCCTTCTACACGGCGATCGGCCCCTTCGGAGCACGAAACGACCACTTCGTGCGCGACCTCGCCAGCTACAACGCGGCGCTCGCCGTCGGTCTCGTGATCGCCATCCGCCACGCCTCCTGGCGCGTGCCGATGCTCGCGATCGTCACGGTGCAGTTCGCGCTGCACAGCATCAACCACCTGATCGACATATCCAACGCGGACCCCAGTTGGGTCGGCTACTTCGACTTCTTCGCGCTCGCCGGGGCGACCGTGCAGCTCGCCGGGCTGACATGGCTCGCCGTGGGACGCGTGCACACATCCCAGACCAGTCCATAAAAGGAGGCCACGATGAGCCGCATCGCCGGCGTGAAGAGCAACAGCACCGGACCGTTGACGCGCGTGATCCTCGCCGTCGCGCGGCGCAAGACCGGGCAGCTGACCGGGCGCATGACAGAGCGGATGATCGAGCCGCTCGAGATCTACGCCCACAGGCCCCGCCTGCTGATCGGCTACGGCATGATGGAGGAGGCGACCGCCAAGCTGCACCGCGTCGACGAGCGCCTCAAGGTGCTCGCCGAGCTGAAGGCGGCCACCCTCACGAGCTGCGAGTACTGCGTCGACATCGGCTCGCAGATCGCACGCCGGGCGGGGATCAGCGAGGAGCAGCTTCTGGCCCTGCCCCACTATCGCGACAGCGACCTCTTCGACGAGCTCCAGAAGCTCGTGCTCGACTATGCGGTGGGCGTGAGCTCGACGCCCGTGGACGTCCCGGACGAGCTGTTCGCGAAGCTGCGGTCCCACCTCGATGACGCCCAGCTGGTCGAGCTGACGAACGTGATCGCGCTTGAGAACATGCGAGGCCGTTTCAACCTGGCGCTCGACATTCGCTCCGCCGGCTTCAGCGAGGGCATGGTGTGCGCGACCCCGGAGCCTTCCCGCCGGGAGGAGATGGCTGGCGCCTCGGCAGCGACATGAGGGTGTTCCTCGCCGGGGCGACCGGCGTGATCGGCAGGCGACTCGTGCCGATGCTGCTGGCCGCCGGCCACGAGGTGACCGGCATGACGCGCACCCCCGAGAAGCTCGACGCGCTCAGGGCCTCCGGCGCCGAGGCGGTTCTCGCCGACGCGCTCGACGCGGCCGCCGTGAGGGCCGCGGTCGCGGATGCCCGCCCCGACGCGGTCATCCATCAGCTCACCTCGCTGCCCCCGCGCATCGACCCCCGCGGGATCGAGCGCGACTTCGTGCTCAACGACCGCCTGCGCACCGAGGGCACGCACAACCTGGTGACGGCCGCCGAGGCGGCCGGCGCCGGGCGGATCATCGCCCAGAGCATCGCCTTCTCCTACGCGCCGGGACCCCCTGGCACGGTGCATCGCGAGCAGGACCCCATGTTGCTCGACGCACCCAGGCCCTACACGCGCTCGGCGAAGGCGATCGTCGAGCTCGAGCGGACCGTTGTCGGCGCGGGAGGCATCGTGCTTCGCTACGGCTACTTCTACGGTCCGGGCAGCTCGATCTCCGGGCACGGTTCGATGGGCCGGGACGTTGCCCGGCGCCGCCTTCCGATCGTCGGCGCGGGCACCGGCGTGTGGTCGTTCGTCCACATCGACGACGCCGCCAGCGCCACCGTGCTCGCGCTCGAGCGTGGCACCGGCGGGCCATACAACATCGTCGACGACGAGCCCGCCGCGGTGTCCGAGTGGCTGCCCGCGCTCGCCGAGGCGCTTGGCGCCCCCCGGCCCTGGCGCGTTCCCGCATTCATCGCCCGTCCGATGGCCGGCAGCTACGGCATCGGCATCATGACCCGGGCGCAGGGCGCCTCCAACGAGCTGGCAAAGCGCGAGCTCGGCTGGGCGCCCGCGCACGCGAGCTGGCGCGAGGGCTTCCGCAGCGCCCTCGGATGACCGCTACTTGCGGACTACGAGCACGACCCCGGCGATGAGCAGCACCAGCCCGATCACGCGCGAGGTGCCTATGTGCTGCTTGGCGACGCCGAGCAGGCCGAAGCGATCGATCACCACCGAGATCATCAGCTGACCGGCGATCACAGCCGCGGTGAAGCCGCTGGCCCCGAGCGTGCGCACGGTCACGATCGCCACGGTCACGAACACCGCGCCGAGCAGCCCTCCGACCAGCGCCCACCAGGGCGCTCGTCCGACGTGCCCGAGGTTCCCCAGCCCGCCGCGCACGAAGGCGGCGACCAGCAGCAGCGCAGCGGTGCCGACGAGGAACGAGAAGGTCGCGGCCTGCACATCCCCAAGGGCCTTTCCCAGGCGCGAGTTGATCGGTGCCTGCATGCCCACCAGGCAGCCGGCGCCGACGCCGAGCAGCACCGCCAGCCCGCGGGTCATAGCGCTCTCCCCGGCGCCCTCACTTGGCTTCCAGCCAGTTCTCGCCGACGCCCACGTCCACTGCCAGCGGCGGCTCGCGCCCGCCCCACACGCCGCACATCTCGGTCTCGATCAGCGCACGGGCCACGTCGGCCTCTGCGGGCGGCCCTTCGAAGAGCAGCTCGTCGTGGATCGTCAGCAGCAGGCGCGTCTGCAGGCCGGAGTCGGCGAGCGCCCGGTGGCAGCGGACCATCGCGAGCTTGATGATGTCCGCCGCCGTTCCCTGGATCACGGTGTTGACGGCGAGGCGCTCGCCCAGCGTGCGCACCTGGTAGTTGCGGGCGCGCAGCTCCGGGATCTGCCGGCGGCGGCCCCAGAGCGTCTTGACGTGACCCTCCTCCCTGGCCTGCTCGATCGTCTCGGCCATGAACGCCGCCACTCGCGGGAAGCGCTCGAGATAGGCGTCGATGAACTCCTTGGCCTCCTCGCGCGGGATGTTGAGGCGGTCGGCGAGGCCGAAGTCGGACAGGCCGTAGACGATCCCGTAGTTGATCATCTTCGCCTTCGAGCGCATGCCAGGGTCTATGTCCTCGGCGGCTACCCCGAAGACCTGCGAGGCGGTCGCGGTGTGCACGTCTTCGCCGCGCTTGAAGATCTCCTCGAGCACGGGCTCCTCGGCCGCGTGGGCGAGGACCCGCAGCTCGATCTGCGAGTAGTCGGCGGAGATCAGCACCGACCCCGGCTCGGCCTCGAAGCAGCCGCGGATCTCGCGACCCAGGGCGGTGCGGATCGGGACGTTCTGCATGTTCGGGTTGGTGCTCGAGAGGCGGCCCGTCTGAGCGACGGCCTGCAGGAAGGTCGTGTGGATGCGCGAGCGCTCGTCAGCGAGCGCGGGGAGCACGTCGAGGTAGGTCTTGATCAGCGTCGAGAGCTCTCGCCAGCGCTCGACCTTCGCGACGATCTCGTGCTCGGTGCGGATCGCCTGCAGCACGCGCGCGTCGGTCGAGAATCCCGTCTTGCCGCGTCGCTTGCGCGAGAGCCCGAGCCGCTCGAACAGGACCTCGCCGAGCTGCTGGGGAGACGCGATCAGGAACTCGGTGCCCGCGAGCGTGAAGATCTCCTGTTCCAGGCCCGCGATCTCCGCGCCGACGCGCTCGGTGATCTCCGCGAGGCGCTCCAGGTTGAGCCGCACGCCGATCAGCTCCATGTCGCGCAGCACCGACACGAGCGGCAGCTCGATCTCGCGCATCAGCTCCTCCAGGCCGCGCTCGGCGATCTGCTCGCGCTGCCAGTCGGCGAGCGCGCTGAGCAGAACGGCGTCGGCCGCGAGCGGATCGGCGAGGTCGCTCGCCAGCCCGCGCTCCTCGCACAGCTCGGCGAACGGGTACCCGCGCCGCGCCGGCTCGAGCAGGTAGGCGCCGAGCAGCGTGTCGTGCACGAGACCGCGCGGCACGAGCCCGAGCGACTTGGCGTCGTGCGCGACCAGCGGGCGCTCGCCGCAGGCGAGGACCACCTCCTCCGGCCCGCTGCAGTCGCCGAACAGCACCTCGCCGTCGGCGGCCACCGCGAAGCGCCACGGCGCGCCCTCGGCGAACAGCTCGCCCTCCGGAGGCTCGGTGGCGCGGGCGACGACGAACAGCTCGGCGTCGCCCGGCGGGGACCCAGTCGAGCGGCCCAGCCGCGCGATGTCCTGCACGGTGCCCTCGCGCGCCGACGCGGTCAGCGTGACCTCCGCGGCGGGAGCGGGCGCGGCGAGCTCCGGGTCGCCCAGTGCCTCCTCGAGGCGTCGGAGCGGGTCCCTCAACTCGTACTGGCGGAAGACCTCCCGCACGCGAGAGCGGTCCGGCTCGCGAGCCGCCTCGAGCACCACGTCGAGATCGACCTCCACGTCGCGCTGGACCGTGGCGAGCCGCTTGGAGACGATCGCGTCGTCGGCGTGCTCGGCGAGGTTCTGTTTGCGCTTGGCGCCGCTGACGTCGTCGATGTGGGCGAGCACGCCCTCGAGCGAGCCGAAGCTCTGGATCAGGTCGCTCGCGGTCTTGTCGCCGATGCCGGGGATGCCGGGGATGTTGTCGGAGGTGTCGCCCTTCAGGCCGTAGAAGTC
>JAOPZM010000057.1 GCA_025964115.1 Solirubrobacterales bacterium | reverse complement strand
AAGCGCACGTGCTGGCAGCGCGAGGCGATCGTCGCCAGCACTTCCTCGCGCCGGTCGGTGAGCAGCAGCAGATGGGCGAAGGAGGGCGGCTCCTCGAGCGTCTTCAGCATGCGATTGGCCGCCTGGTCGTTCATCGCGTCGACCGCCTCGATCACGAACACGCGCCTCGTCGATTCGAACGGCGTGCGTGCCGCCGCCGCAACGACCGGCTCCTCGACATCGGAGACGAGCATTTCCGCCGCGCCCGAGGGCGTGACCCATGTCAGGTCAGGGTGGGCGTCGCGGCCCACGCGCTCGCGCACGCCCTGCGGATCGGCCGCCCCGTCGGCCAGCAGCGCCGCTGCGAACGCCCGCGCGATCGTACGCTTGCCCGTTCCGGCGGGACCGTGGAAAAGGTAGGCGTGCGACGGCCGGCCCTGCGGCGGCAGCGCCGGGCCGAGCACCGCGCGAGCATGCGGGTGCGCCTCGATGCCCGGCAGCACCGCGGCGTCGTGGGCCCCTCCTGCGTCGATCGACTCGGCGGTCGCGGCCATGAGGGGCATCCTAGACCCGGTCCCGGGATGGCACGGCCGCCCGGCGGCGCCTGTACCGTGGCCGCGTGGCCCGCGGCACGCTGATCACGATCGAGGGGCTCGACGGGGCCGGCAAGTCCACACTCGCCGAGGCGCTCCAGCGGGAGATGGCCTCGCGCGGCGTGCGCGCGGAGCTGCTGCGCGAGCCCGGCGGCGTGGATCTCGCCGAGCGGATCCGCGCGCTCGTGAAGGACCCGTCGCTGACCGTCTCCCCCCGCGCCGAGGCTCTGCTCTATGCCGCCGCGCGTGCGCAGCTCGTCGCCGAGCGGCTCGAGCCGCTGCTCGAGGAGGGCGCCGTCGTGCTGCTCGACCGGTTCGTCGATTCCTCGCTGGCCTATCAGGGCGCCGGACGCGCGCTCGGCGTGGAGCAGGTGCGCGCGATCAATGTCTTCGCCACCGGCCTGCTCGCACCCGATCGCACGCTGCTGCTGCGCATCTCCCCCGACGCCGGCCGCGCGCGGCAGCGCGAGCGCGCGCTCGAGCCCGACCGGCTGGAGCGCGAGAACGAGGAGTTCTTTGAGGCGATCGCCTGCGCCTACGACGAGCTGGCCCGCGAAGAGCCGGGCCGGGTCCGCGTGATCGACGCGAGCCAGCCAGCCGAGCAGGTGCTCGCCGATGCGCTCGCAGCGGTGCAGGACCTGTTGGTGTGAGCGGCTCCGGTGACTAGCATGGGCGCGTTGAAAGGTTCCTTGCAAAGCGCTCGTAGCGTCCTCGCGCTCGCCGGCACGCTCATGCTCCTCGGGCTCTGCGTGGCGCCCGTGCATGCGGCGCTGGGCGCCAGCACGGCCACCAACCCGGCGTCGAGCGCGCTGGCACCCGTCTCAACCCGGGCGCGGCCCAACACCGCTGGCACCAGCGCAGCCGGCTCGGCCCTCGGTTCACAGGCGAACACCGGAGGTGCTGCGGCCGCAGGCACGGGCACTCCGAGCGCTGGCTCACGAGCCACCGGCACGGGCACACGGGCCAGCGGCGTCGGCACCACCGTGACCGTCGCCCCTGGCGCCACGAGCGTCCCGACAACCACCTACGCACCCCCCGCGAGCGGCCGGATCGGCACGGCCACGCCGGAACGCCAGCGGGCCGGGACCTCGGCGGCGACGGGTGCCCGCACGCCAAGGAGGACGTCGAGCTCGATCTCGGCCGCGGCGATCGCGCTGGCAGCGCTGGCAGCGCTGCTGGCCCTCGCGTGCGCCGCCTGGGCCGTCGCCCGCTGGCAGGCATACGAGCCCCACTGGACCGTCTCGCTGCGTCATGCGATGGCCGAGGCGGGCTTCCGCGCGTCGGCCACATGGGCCGAATTCAGCGACTGGGTTCGCCTCGGACGCTGAGGTCCCCGCGGGCCCTTCAGGGCCCCTCGTCGGACCCGTCGTCGGGGGTCCGTCCTTCTACAATTGAGGGTGTTCTCCTCTCTTTTTCCGCACGTTGCGGCACACCGTCGCGTCCCTCCTTTCCGTCTGGCCCGAGAGGGATGATCATCGACCCCGACAACAGCTCAGAGTGCGCGACCAACACGCAGGCGCGGCAGAGGAGGAAGGTCCGATGAACCCACCCCAGCACCCCACCGCATCCCCACAGACCGCGACCGGCAAGGCGCTCTCGATAGAGCGTTTCTTTACGAGTCCCGACACCCATCCGTTCGACGCCATCGAGTGGGAGCGGCGCGACGCGCGCATCGGGCATGGCGACCGCGTGGCCTTCGAGCAATCCGACGTCGAGTTCCCGAAGAGCTGGTCGCAGAACGCCACGAACATCGTCGCCCAGAAGTACTTCCGGGGGCAGCTGGGCTCGCCCGAGCGCGAGAGCTCGGTGAAGGAGATGATCAGCCGCGTCGCCGGGACGATCTCCCGCTGGGGGCGTGAAGGCAACTACTTCGCAAGCGAAGAGGACGCCCGCGCGTTCAACCACGAGCTCACCCACATCCTCGTGAATCAGATGGCTGCGTTCAACTCGCCGGTGTGGTTCAACGTCGGCTTCGAGGAGAGCCCGCAGTGCTCGGCGTGCTTCATCCTCTCGGTCGAGGACACGATGGAGTCGATCCTCGACTGGAACACGAAGGAGGGGATGATTTTCAGGGGCGGCTCCGGCTCGGGCATCAACCTGTCGAACATCCGTGGCTCGATGGAGCCGCTGGCCAAGGGCGGCACCGCCTCCGGTCCCGTCTCGTTCATGCGCGGCGCCGACTCGTGGGCCGGAACGATCAAGTCCGGTGGCAAGACGCGCCGTGCAGCGAAGATGGTGGTGCTCGACGTCGACCATCCCGACATCCGCGAGTTCATCTGGTGTAAGGCCAAGGAGGAGGACAAGGCCGCCGCGCTGCGCGATGCCGGATTTGACATGTCGATCGACGGCGACGGCTTCAAGTCGATCCAGTACCAGAACGCGAACAACTCCGTGCGCGTCACCGATGAGTTCATGCGCGCCGTGGAGGAGGACGGCGAGTGGCGGCTGCTCGCACGTTCGACAGGCGAGCCGGTGGGCGAGCCCGTGAGCGCACGCGAGCTGATGAGCGAGATCGCCGAGGCGGCCCACCGCTGCGCGGACCCGGGCATGCAGTACGACACGACGATCAACCGCTGGCACACGTCCCCGAACAGCGGGCGGATCAACGCGTCGAACCCGTGCTCCGAGTACATGCACGTCGACAACTCGGCCTGCAACCTCGCGTCGCTGAACCTAATGAAGTTCCGCCGCTCCGACGGGACGATCGACGTCGAGTCCTT
Source organism: Solirubrobacterales bacterium (assembly GCA_025964115.1). Taxonomy (GTDB): domain Bacteria; phylum Actinomycetota; class Thermoleophilia; order Solirubrobacterales; family Solirubrobacteraceae; genus Palsa-744. Next base: position 1,476 of record JAOPZM010000057.1, on the reverse strand, counting down.
CGAGCATGCGGTGGACGTCATCCTGCTCGCGCAGGAGATCATCGTCGGGCCGTCGAGCTACCCGACCGAGGAGATCGGCATCAACGCACGCGCGTTCCGCCAGCTCGGCCTCGGCTACGCGAACCTCGGCGCCTATCTGATGAGCAACGGCATGCCGTACGACTCCGACGAGGGCCGCGACACTGCAGCTGCGATCACCGCCCTGATGACGGGCCGCGCCTACCGGCGCTCGGCCGAAGTCGCAGCCGCGCTCGCCCCGTATGAGCACTACGAGGAGAACCGTGAGGCGCACAACAACGTGATGCGCATGCACCGCGACGCAGCCCACGCGATCTCAGCTGAGGCCTGCGCGGACGCCGGGCTGCTCTCCGCCGCGAGGCGCTCGTGGGACGAGGCCGTCGAGCTGGGTGAGCACGAGGGCTACCGCAACGCACAGGCGACGGTGCTCGCACCCACGGGAACGATCTCCTTCCTGATGGACTGCGACACGACGGGCGTGGAGCCCGACTTCTCGCTGGTCAAGTTCAAGGAGCTGGTGGGCGGCGGGCAGATGACGATCGTCAACAAGACGGTACCGCTGGCGCTGCAGACGCTCGGCTACTCCGAGCAGCAGATCGAGCAGATCGAGGCCCACATCGCGGAGCATGGGACCATCGTCGGGGCACCCGGTCTCGACGACCAGCACCTGCCCGTGTTCGACGTCGCAGTCGGTGAACGCGCGATCTCGCACATGGGGCACATCAAGATGATGGGGGCGGTGCAGCCGTTCATCTCGGGCGCCATCTCGAAGACGATCAACATGCCCCAGGAGGCCACCGTCGAGGACATCGCCGACGCCTATCTCCAGGCCTGGCATCTCGGAATCAAGGCGCTCGCGATCTACCGTGACGGTTCGAAGACGGCGCAGGCGCTGCGCACCGACGCGCAGAAGGCGGCGCCCGCCGACGTCGACGCGCTCGTCGAGCAGGCGGTCAGCAAGGCGCTGGCCGAGGCCGGCCCGCAACGCAAGCGGATGCCGCGCGAGCGCCAGTCGATCACGCACAAGTTCTCGATCGGAGGTCACGAGGGCTACATCACCGCTGGCATGTATCCGGACGGCACCGTCGGCGAGATCTTCCTCACCGACATCGGCAAGGAGGGCTCGACGCTCCGCGGCATGATGAACTCGTTCGCCACGGCCATCTCAATTGCCCTGCAGTACGGCGTGCCGCTCGAAACGCTCGTGCAGAAGTTCAGCTACATGCGCTTCGAGCCCGAGGGGATCACGGGCAACACCGAGATCCCGTTCGCCAAGTCGATGCCCGACTACATCATGCGCTGGCTGGCCTCCCGCTTCCTGGACACCGACGCCCAGGAGGAGCTGGGGATCCTCACTCCAGCTGTCCGTGCCCGCAAGGCCGCGCAGGAGGCCCAGCAGTCGATGCAGGGCTCCGACACCGCCGGACCAAGCGCCGCGGGCGAGAGCTCCCAGACGCC
>JAOPZM010000038.1 GCA_025964115.1 Solirubrobacterales bacterium | reverse complement strand
GGTTCGACCGAGCCGGAGAGCGTCGCCGTCGTCGCGGTCACTTCGGCGGGCGTGGCCGCGGCCACGGCGGGCGCCCGCACGCGGGCCGTGAGCGCGCGCCCGGCTGTGTCGACCGCCAGGCAGAATCCGCCCGGGAGGCACGAGACTCCGGCGAGGGCGCCGCCCAGGGTTGTCGTTTCGATCCAGGTCGGCAGCGGAGCGCTGGGATTGTCGCTCGCCCGAGCCTCGCCGTGGCTGCCCACGGCGGCGCAGAGGCCCGTGCCGGCACAGGAGACGGCGGTCAGGGCGCCGGAGTCGATCTGGGTCGAGCTCCAGGTCGGCGCGCCGGCCGTCGGATTGGCGCTCGCGAGGGCGTTGCCGGCGCCGTCGACCGCGAGACATCCACGCAAGTCGGCGCAGGAGACGGCGCTCAGAGAACAGGCCGGGTCGATCCCGCGGGGTCGCCAGGCTCCTGCGCCGCCGGTCGGGTTGCTGGCGGCCAGCGCGTTGCCGGCAGCGTCCACCGCGACGCACTCCGCCGCGTCGCAGGACACGCCCCGCAGCGCGACGGCGTCTTTGAACTGCACAGGCCAGCTCGCCGCCGGCGAGCCCGGGTTGGAGCTCGCCAGCACGTCGCCGGCCGCATCGACGGCGACGCAGAGCGATTCGCTCGCGCAGGCGACCCCGGTGAGGGCCGACCCGGCGATCGACAGCGGGAGAGACCATGCGCCGGCGAGCGGGTTGGTCGAAGCGAGCACCCGCCCGCCGTCGTCGACCGCGACGCACATGGCCGCCGAAGGGCAGGAGACCGATGAGAGCGCCGCGCCTTTGTCGATGCTCACCGTGCCCCAGTGGGCTTCGGTGGAGGTCGGATCACCCGAGCTGAGCGCGTTCCCAGAGCGATCGACCGCGACACACAGCGATTCCGAGGCGCACGAGATGCCGCTCGGCTGGCCGGAGCCGTCGATCGTGCTCGCCGACCAGCTGAGCGCCGGGGCGGCGACGGCCGCCGGCGCGAGGCCGCCGGCTGCCAGCGACAGAAGCGCGAGCACGCACGCGCACGCGCGGCGACGGGTCCGGCTATCGGTGCAAGCAGGCCTTCTGTCCAAGTGAGGCTCCGGCGCGCGTCGCGTCTGCACGGTGCGTTGGAACGCCCGACAGATCTGCAAGTTGCGCTCGCCAGATCGGCTAGTCGATCTCAAGGACCTGGAGCCCGAGTGCGAGGCGGTCGCCGGGGCGGAGCTGACAGCGGCCGACCTGTGCGCCGTTGACGGTGATCCCGTTCTTGGATGCCAGGTCGTTCACGATCCATGTGCCGTCGCGGAAGATGAGCCGCGCGTGGCGCCGGGACACCGTCAGGTTGCTCAGGGCAATGTCGCACGCCGGCCCGCGTCCGACGAGGAGATCCTCCTGCCCGCCGGACCAGTCGAGGGCCAGCACGAGCGGCGCAGGCTCAGGACGCTCGCGAGACGCGATCGCTTCGAGCTCTCCACGCATTGCCTGCAGAGCCGAGGCGAGGGAGGCCAATCCCGCAGGCCGCCGCCGAGTCCGCAGGGCGAGATCGCCGATGACACGCCTCGGTTCGATGAGTCGCGGGCCGAACAGCATGCCCAGGCGGTAGGAGAGCGTCTGCTCGCTGAGCAGTCCCTCGGCGAACGCGGCCTTCAGGGTGCCTGCCAGCCGTTCACGTGAGCTCCCCGGCTTGAGCATGTGGCCAGTCTCCCGCACGTGGAGCGCGTTGTCCATCGGCTCGGCGCCGCGCCTGCGATGCGCCGGTCGGTGTGGCTGCGACCGCCTGAGCGGCCCCAGCCACGCCGCCATAGGGTGTTCGCCCTCCCGTCCTGCTCAGGAGGACGTCGGGTCGAGGAAGCCGTAGACGTCCCGCACCCTGCCGCCGTCGGTCACGATCACGTCGAAGCCCACGTACGCCGGCTCGGGATCGCCGGCCGGGCCGGCGTGCCACTGAAAGCGAGCCTGGTTGTGGTGAGCGTCTATCGGTCCGCCGAGCCTGAACTCGAAGCCGGGGAAGCGCTCCTGCGTCGAGGCGATGAACGCGTCGATCTGCTCCGGCCCCTGCAGCTCGACATGCGGATCGGTGTACTTGCCGTCCGCGCCGTAGAGCGCCGATATCTCGGCACGCCTGCGATCGGCGTCAGCCTCGTTGAACGTGGCGAGGTAGCGGTCGACGATTTCCTGAAAGTCAGCCATCTTGGGCCTCCTGTGTCGTTTACCCGACCAGGGTCGCGCCCGCGGCGCGGCTTGTCGATTACCTCGCGGGTCATCGCGTGGCCGCGTCGCCTACGCGTCAGGAGGGAAACAGAGCGACCGGCCCGCCGAAGGCGTCCGCGAGCGAGTCACCCAGCCGCTCGAGGACGGGATGGCTCTCGGCTCTGATCACGGCCAGCAGCGACTCGATCACCTCCCGATCGAAGTGGGTCCCCGCGCACCGGGAGAGCTCCGCAAGCGCGTCCTCGGTCGTTTTTGCGCCCGAGTAGACGCGAGCCGTGGTCATCGCGTCGTATGCGTCGCAGGCGAGGATGATCCGCGATCCGAGTGGGATGTCCTCGCCCGCGAGGCCGTCGGGATAGCCGTTCCCGTCCCAGCGCTCGTGGCTCGAGCGTACGAGCCTTGAGACCGGGATCAGCGCCGGGGCCGCCGACAGGATGCGCTCGCCGAGCACCGTGTGACGGCGCATGAAGGCCCACTCTTCGGCGTTGAGCGGTCCGGGCTTGTTGAGAATCGAGTCCGGGATCGCCATCTTGCCGATGTCGTGCAGCTCCGCCGCGCGCACCACGACGTCCAGGGCCTCGGGGTCCAGGTCCATGCGCCGCCCGACGGCGAACGCCAGGGCGGCCACGCCCTCGAGATGCTCGTGCAGCGAGGACTGCCTCTCGTCAAGCACCTGCAGGAGCACGCTGCGCAGCTGGCGCGTGACCCCCGACGGACGCCGGTCCTTTGCCGCGTAGAGCCTGCGATCGGCGAGCTGGAGGGCGTCCGATGCGGTGCTCGCTTCGAACGGGATCACGACGACGCCATGCGCGGCGTCGATCTCGAAGCCGTCCCCGGACTCCGCGAGAGACGCCGTCGTGGATGCGACCAGGGCCTCGATCGGCGCGTTCCCAGGCCTGAGCAGCGCACAGAACTCGTCGCCTCCCATCCGGTAGGCGCGTCCATGTGCGGCGACGGTGGCCGCGAGGTTCTGGCCCAGGCGGATCAGGAGCGTGTCCCCCGCCGGGTGCCCGAAGCTGTCGTTGTAGTGCTTGAAGCCGTTGAGGTCGTAGAGGACGACGATCCTCGGGTCCTCGTCGCTCGCGATCCCGATGGTCGCCTCGAGGTCCTCCGTGAGCATCCGCCTGTTTCCAAGGCCCGTAAGGGGATCGGTCAGTGCCTCGACGCGGCTGCGGCGCTCGCGGACCTGGCTCGCGCGGAAGGTGAGCACGATCCGGACGACGGCCACGAGCACGGTCGCAAGGGCCAGGTAGCGGGCCGGATCGTTCACCTGCGTGGTTCCGTGATCGACGAACAGCACGCCCAATGCGGCCAGCGTGCCCGCCGTCGGAACCGCGACCGTCCGCCACCCGGGACGCACCGCCCGGCTCTGGCCAGGCGAGCGCGAGCTGAGCGCGTACACCAGTAGCAGCGACGACAGTGGCCACAGCGCTTCCCACCAGCTGCCTTCCACGTAGGAGTTGATGGCGACCCGGTAGAGGTAGACGATGTCCGCGGCGGCCATCGCGGTCAGGCTGAGCGTGATCAGCGCCCACAGCCATCCCGGTCGCCAGCCCGAGAGGCCGACGACGGCGAGCGCGACCAGGATCAGCAGCAGATCGCCGACAGGGTAGGCGAGGTTCGTCGCCACCGCCGCGACGCTCCCACCAGTCGCGGTGAGAATCGGTTCGAGGACCAGGCCGGCGGCGAGGGCGCTCAGACCGAGACCGGCGATGAGGCCGTCCATCCAGAGGACCGGGCTCACCCCCCGGAACTGTGCTCGGATCAGCAGGCCGAGGCCGAGATAGCAGAGCGGGTAGAAGCTGAGGTAGAGCGCGTCGTCGAACGACGGGAACGGCGGGTTCGCCAGCGACGAGAAGAAGACCGTGTAGTAGAGGTCTCCGAGGGCCCAGGTGAACAGGGCGGCGCTGATGAGGATCAGGGCGAGACGGTGACTCCGGGCTGTTAGCGCCCGCGCGAGCATCACGAGCGCCGAGCCCAACAGGATCACGTTGTACATCCCGTCGTTGAAGAACGCGTCGCTGCGGCGCCCCCCGAGCCCAAGGACCACATGGCCCGCGTACACGACGAACCCGAGCACGAGCAGGCGAAAGCACCAACCCGTCGTGCGTGCCAGAGCCGAAGCTCCTACAGAGGCCGAGCCGTGCACCATGGACTTTGCATCGACACTTAGCCTGGGTTTTTGAGGGGCGGGCTCGGACATCCGTCATCGGTCCAGTTCCGCCGCGCCACCCCCGCTGGGCGGTCGACGTCCGTCACGCCAGACCCAAACGGCTCACGGTGCTCCGGCTCGTGACGGTGCGATCGCGGCCGAGCCGCTTGGCCTGGTATAGCGCCCGGTCGGCCAGCGCGAGCAGATCCACCGGAGAGGCCTCCGCGGGCGAGGCCGTCGCCACTCCCGCCGAGCATGACAGCGTGGCGTGCGCGACCGGCACCTGCGAGACAGCGCTACGGGCGCGCTCGGCGGCGTCGTACGCGGCGTCGGCGTCGGAATCCGGCAGGAGGATCGCGAACTCCTCACCGCCCATCCGAGCCACTGCGTCGTGCCCTCGTACCGATCGGCGAAGCGCGTCGGCCACCGCCAGCAGGACCTGATCACCATGGAGATGTCCATGCGCGTCGTTGATCACCTTGAAGTGGTCGAGGTCCAGCATCACGATCGAGACCTCGCTCTCGGCGCGCTGCGCGCGGCTGAACTCCGCGGCGCAGGTGCGGTAGAAGGCGCGCTGGTTGGCCAGCCCCGTGAGCGGGTCCTCGGCGGCCTGGCGTTCCAGCCGGGTGACAAGACGGGCGTTGGACAGGGCGATCGCCGCGTGCGTGGCGTAGGCGGAGAGCGCGGCCGTATCGCCTGGCAGGAAGACGGTGGAGCCATGTGCCAGCGCGGCCAGCACGCCGAGCAGCTCGTCGCGAAAGACGAGCGGCGCCGCGCACATCGAGCCGAACGGAATCCGCTCCTCGCGCGGCAGCGCCGCCAGGGCGGGATCGGTGGCCAGATCGTCCACGACGACCGTACCCCGATCGAGCAGGGTCTCGCGATGCTCGTCGGCCCACCCCTCGAGGGCGCTCAGCGACGTCGTCGGGATCCCCGAGTGGCGGTCGGCACGCATCCTGTTTCCGTCGGCGAGCAGCAGCGCGAACTCCTTGCCGCCGACGGCGGTCTGCGCCTTTGCGGTGATCTGGTCGAGCACCTCGTCCAGGCGCAGGTCCGATGAGAGATCCTCAAGCGAGGAGAGCAGCCGCCGCGCCGCGTCGTCCTGCTCGTGCACGCGCTGCTCGAGCACGCGCACCCGGCGGGTCGTGAATCGCGACGCCCGAGCGGCGACGCCGAGCTCCCCCGCCACCAGAACGCCGGCAGCGACGGGGAGGAGCGCAGGCTCGGCCAGGGCGCCGCACGCCGCCAGGGCGGCAGCACCTCCTGCGAACCCGGCCGCGACGCGCTTGAGCCCCTGCGTGCCCGCCGCCCAGCGGATCTCGAACTCGCAGCACGCATCCCCCCGTGCGCCGCACACCGTGTGTACGACGCGTGCCGGCGGCAGCCCGAACAGCTGAGGGACGGTCGCGAGCAGTCCCTTCGTGTACTCGCAGTCGTAGCGGTGATAGCCAACGCCGGCTACGTCGGAATAGCGCATGCGAACCCACTCGGCGCCGCTGTCGAGCACGACGAGCTCATGCGCCCAGTTGAACTTGGAGTTGGCCCGCACGACGTTGCCGTAGACGAATCCGGGCGTGCCGAGAGCCCGCAGCGCGCGCTTCAGCCCCATCGCCACCGAGAGATCCAGCGCCGCCCCGCCGACGTGCTCCGCGACCTGCGCGTCCCCGAGCACCTCCTCCGCGGCGCTCCACAGCGCGAGCTTGGTGTCGTAGGAGAACCAGAAGTTCTCGTCGCGCAGGCGCTCCTCGCCGTCCGACAGGCCGGCCCGCTCGAGCATGCGTTTGACCGCCTGCCCGCCGGCTTCACGCTCGACGTAGGCGAGGATCAGGCGCGAGGTCAGGCCGGAGCCGGCGTGCTCACGCCGCCATGTCGACGTGACCGCGACGCCTCGCGATCCCGCATGCCCGATTGGCGCAAGCACGGCCATATCGCCTCGTATCGGCCGCGAGGCGGGGCGGGTGAATGCGCGCAGGCCCTAATAGGCCAAACGCCCAGACGACGTCGCGAGGCCCGGTCGCATCCTGCGCGAGCCCGCCCGTGAGCCAGGGCGGCGGGACGCTAGGCGAGCTGGTCCTCGCGTCCCCGGCGCGCAACCGTGGCTCGCAGCGGATGCACGATCTTCACACCGTTGTGTTCTGAGGCGAGCTTCAGCACGAAGGGGAATGCGACGAAGTGCCCCGTGCGGGACTCGAACCCGCCCCACCGGATTAAAAGTCCGGCGCTCTACCAGATGAGCTAACGGGGCCTGCGGCCGACAGTCTGGCAGAAGGCCTCACACCGATCGAGTCGGGCGGTCTCAGCCTGCCTCGACCTCTTCGAGGCTCTCTTCCGACGGGCTCTGCGAGGCCGCTACGCGGAGCATCTCCTCGATCCGTGTGAGCTTCACGCGCGGCCGGCCCGCCGGCTCGCCCAGCGCGCGCTCGTGCTTGTCGATCTCGGTCCAGCCCGCATAGGTCACGAGCTCGGGCTGGCGCTCGCGAAGCAAGCTCTCGACAGCCGTCGGGTCCGGCGCCTCGGGCGCGTGCTTCGCGGCACCGTCGGCGGCGGCGAGGAGATCGGCGAGCATCGCGTCGACGGTCTCCTGAGCGTCCTTCTTGTTCGTCCCGATCACGCCCGAGGGACCACGCTTGATCCAGCCCACCACGTACTCGCCCGGGACGGGCTCACCTGTCTCGAGGTCGATGACGCGCCCGCCCGCGTTGGGGATCACGCCGCCGCGCTCGTCGAAGGGGACGCCGGGTAGCGGGATGCCGCGATAGCCGATCGCGCGGAAGGCGAGGCCGGCCGGGATGGTCTCCCGCTCATCGCTCGCCTGCGCGCGAAGGGCTCCGCCGGCGGCGGGCACGAGCTCGTTGCGGACGAGCTCGACCGCGCCGAGCCGGCCCTCTTCATCGGGAAGGAGTGCCGTCGGGGAGAGGAGGAAGCGCAGCACGATGCGCTTCGCGTGGCCCTTGGGGGTGCGGGATGCGTAGCCCTTCAGGATCTCGACGTTCTTCCGCGAGGTCGCGTTGGCCTCGGCGGCGGGATCGTGAACGGCAAGCGCGCGGTCGAGCTCAGCCGGGTCCACGATCACGTCGGCCTCCGACAGCTCACCGAGCTCGAGGAGCTCCGGGTTCGTGAATGCTGCCTGGGCCGGTCCGCGGCGGCCCACGACCACGACCTCGCGGACCCGGCTGTCGGCGAGGACCTCCAGGGCGTGGTCGGCGGTGTCGGTGGGCGCCAGCTCGGACGGCGCGAGGACCAGCATGCGGGCGACGTCGAGTGCCACATTGCCGTTGCCGATTACAACGGCGCGCTCGGCGGAGAGCAGATCGATCTCGAGGTCGCACTGGTCGGGGTGGCCGTTGTACCAGCCGACGAAGTCGGTGGCCGCGTGCGAGCCGTGCAGCTCTTCGCCGGGGATGCCAAGTGGACGGTCCGACGGGGAGCCGGTTGCGTAGACGATCGCGTGGTAGTGCGCGAGCAGATCCTCGCGGCCTACGTGCTCGCCGAAGCTGACGTTCCCGAAGTAGCGGAAGCGGGGATGCGCGGCCGTCTTCTCGTAGATGCGCGTGACCGACTTGATCTTGGGGTGGTCCGGGGCCACGCCCGAGCGGACGAGGCCCCACGGCGTCGGCAGCCGCTCCAGCATGTCGACCTCAAAGCGCCCGTCGGACTCCTTGAGCAGGTGGCCGGCGGCATAGAAGCCTGCGGGGCCTGAGCCGATCACGGCGATGCGGATGGGATGGTCGGTCATTGATTGGGCGTTCCTGTCAGGGGTGGATGGGCGGAAGATGGGCGCGGCCCGACTCGAACGGGCGACCCCCTCGGTGTAAACGAGGTGCTCTAGCCAACTGAGCTACGCGCCCTCTTGGGGATTCAAGGCTAGCGAGCGAGGCTGGTGGGCTAGGATTTTGCGACCCGGCCGGGGATCTCTCTTGAACATTGCAGACACTGCCCATAGCGAGGGGCCGTCGGCATTGGCGCAGGCCGCCGAGCTGGAGTTGCGAGGCGTGAGCAAGCGTTATGCCGGGCAGCGGGAGCCCGCGATCCACGGGCTCTCCTTCACGGTGCCGGCCGGAGACGTGTGCGTCCTGGTGGGCCCCTCGGGCTCGGGCAAGACGACGGCCCTGCGCCTGATCAACAGGATGATCCCGACCACGTCGGGCGACATCCTGCTGGGCGGGAGGAGCGTGCTCGAGCGCGAGCCCAAGGAGCTGCGCCGGGAGATCGGCTACGTGATCCAGCAGATAGGCCTCTTCCCCCACCAGACGGTGGGCGAGAACATCGCCACCGTGCCCCGCCTGCTGGGGTGGCACAAGGACCGGATACACGCGCGCGTGACAGAGCTGCTGGAGCTGATCGACCTCGACCCCGCCGAGATGCGGGAGCGCTATCCGGCGCAGCTGTCGGGCGGTCAGCGCCAGCGGGTGGGCGTGGCTCGCGCCCTCGCCGCCGATCCGCCGCTGATGCTCATGGACGAGCCGTTCGGCGCCATCGATCCAATCAACAGAGGACGGCTGCAGGACGAATTCCTCCGGCTCCAGGCGAAAGTGAAGAAGACCGTCGTCTTCGTCACCCACGACATCGACGAGGCGATCAAGATGGGCGACAGGATCGCGATCCTGCGCGAGGGTGGCGTGCTCGCGCAGTACGACACCCCCCGCGAGATCCTCACGCACCCCGCCGACGACTTCGTCGCCCAGTTCGTCGGCGCGGACAGGGGGCTGAAGCGCCTCGCCCTCACCACCCTGGCCGAGGTGAGGCTGATCGAGCCCGACACCATGACCCGCGAGCCCTCGGCCAACGGCGCCCTGCGCCTTCCGCGTGAGACCTCCGTCAGAGACGCGCTCTCGCTCATGCTGACGGCGGACGGCGAGCCGGCCTCGGTCCTCGACGACGAGGGGAACGTGGAAGGGCTTCTCACGCTCGCGCTGATCGAGCAGATGCTCTCCGACGAGGCCGCCGAAGCGCCGCACGCCGGCGCGGGAGCGGGATCCTCCACGGTCATCGAGCAGACCGCCGAGGGAGGACGCTGATGGCCGCTGCCGCCGGGTCGATCGTCGCTTCCGTCGTGGCGGCCGGCGAACCGGTCATCCCAAACTACGGAGCGCAGAGCTCGAGCTGCGTCGTCCACAACCACCTGTTCTGCACCGACTGGGTCAGCCACAACTGGGGTCCGGTGCTGTGGCCGGCGTTGCGCGGTCACATCCTGCTTGCGCTCGTCGCCGTCGGCATCGGCTTCGTGATCTCGCTGGCGCTCGCGCTCGCCGCCTACCGCTACGGCTGCCTCGAGCGGCCGACGACCGTCATCACGACCATCCTCTATACGATCCCCTCGCTGGCGCTATTCGAGCTGCTGGTCGCGCCGGTCGGCCCGAACGTCTACTCGGCGGAGATCGCGCTGGTCTCCTACACGCTGCTGATCCTCTTCCGCAACATCCTCACGGGCCTGCGAGGCGTGCCGGCGGAGGTGCTCGAGGCGGCCGAGGGCATGGGCATGTCGCGCAGACAGGCGCTCGTGCGCGTCGAGCTGCCGCTGGCGCTACCCGCGATCGTGGCGGGACTTCGTATCGCCGTCGTCACGATCATCGCGCTCGCGACGATCGTCTACACGATCTACAACGCCGGTCTCGGCGTGCCGATCCACACGGCGCTCGGTGAGGGGCCGTTCAAGACCGAGCTGATCGCCGCCGGAGGGCTCGCGATCCTGCTCGCGCTCACGGCCGATGCGCTGCTGGTGCTCGTTCAGCGACTGCTCACGCCCTGGACACGGGCGCGCGCCACCTAGGACCGCGAGTGCACGAATTCCTCGAAGCGTTCCGGTTCATCGCTCACAACGGCGCCATCGCAGGAGCGCCGGGGCTGCCGACGCTCACGCACCTGGCGCTCGAAACGCTGAGGGTGGCGGCGATCGGCCTCGCGATCTCGGTCGTGATCGCGGTTCCACTGGGGGTCTGGCTCGGTCACATCCATCGCGGCTCGTTCGCCGCGATAAACCTCGGCAACATCGGCCGCGCGCTTCCGAGCCTCGCCGTGCTCGCGATCGGCGACGCCATCCTCGGCCTCGGCCTGACGGTCGTCGAGCTGGCGCTCGTGGTCCTCGCCGTGCCGCCGATCGTGACGAACGCATATCTTGGCGTCGATGGCGTGGACCGCGATCTCGTGGACGCCGCCAGGGGGATGGGCATGAGCGGCTTCGAGATCATCAGGCGCGTAGAGCTGCCACTGGCGGTGGGACCGCTGTTCGCCGGCATCCGCACCGCTGCGGTGTTCGTCGTCAGCACGACGACGATCGCCTCGCTCGCGGGCTTCAGCGGGAGCCTTGGAGACGTGATCGCCAACGAGACGAGCTATCACTTCTCCGGCGTGCTGGGGGCGGCGATCTGCGTCGCCGCACTGGCATTGGCCGTCGAAGGCGTGCTCACGCTCGTTCAGCGGGTGCTCACGCCTCGCGGACTGCGGCTGGCTGAGCACGAGCGCTCTGGCCCGCTGGACCCGGAGGCGGCAATCGCCTGATCGGCGTTCCGATGGTCTTCGAACTCAGGAAACCAACAAGTAGGAGGCGGCGGATGAGAGGCACGAAATCGGGCAGGTTGAGAACCTTGATAGCGAGCGGTTCAGCGGCGCTCGCGGTCGTCGTGGGCTTGACGGCTTGCGGAAGCAGCAGCAGCTCGTCGTCGAGCAGCTCCTCGAGCTCCAGCTCGAGCGCGACGACCCCCGCTCCCGCGCCCGCCGCGAGCGGGCCCGGCGTGGGCAAGCCGGCGGTCACGATCGGCGACAAGAACTTCGCCGAGGAGAACATCCTCGGCGCGCTCTACGCCCAGGCCCTCGAGGCCAAGGGGTACAACGTGACCCTCAAGGACAACGTCGGCTCCTCGGAGATCATCTACAAGGCCCTCACCTCGGGCCAGATCGACATGTACCCCGAGTACACGGGTGTGCTGCTGTCAGCGGTTGCGGGGCAGACGAAGAACCCCTCGAGCGCGAGCGCGGCCGCCCAGGAGGCGAAGGCGTTCGTCGAAAAACATGGCATCACCCTGCTCGAAACGACCCCGTTCTACGACTCCAACGCGCTGGCGACGCTGCCGGCGTATGCGCAGGAACACAGCCTAGCCAGCATCGCGGACCTGAAGCCGCTCGGATCCGGCCTGAAGCTGGGCGGGCCGCCGGAATTCGCGACGCGCGACGAGGGGCTGAAAGGGTTGGTGAGGGAATACGGCGTCAAACCGACGTTCGTCCCGATCGCGATCGAACTCTCCTACAAAGCGCTTGAAAGCGGACAGGTGAACGTCCAGAACGTGTTCAGCACCGATGGGCAGCTGCTGAGCGGGAAATTCAAGATCCTGACCGACCCGAAGCACGTGTTCGGCTACCAGAACGTCGCGCCTGTGCTCAAGAAGAGCGTTCTCGCGGCCGAGGGGCCGGCGTTCGAACAGACGCTCAACAGGGTGAGCTCCCTGTTGACGCTCAAGGCGATCCAGCAGATGAACGCCGCCGTGAGCATCGACAAGCAGTCGGCCACGAGCGTGGCCCAGCAGTTCCTCAAAGCCAACGGTCTCGGCTAGCCGAGGCGCGCAGCGACGCCGCATCTCCTGCGAAGCTTGCGGGAGATGCGGCGTGTCGGCGGTGGGCAGAGGACGATCCGGCTGCTCCTCGCCCTGGTGGCGGCCGCGTTGCTGGTCCTGCTCCTGGCGCAGGTGTTCGGTCCCGGGATCGCGGCGAGCCGGATCTCCTCCCGTGTCGGCCGCTACGGCAAGGTCGAGAGCGTCCACGTGCGGGCCTGGCCTGCAGTGGAGCTGCTCTGGGGTAGCGCCGATTCGGTCAGCGTGCGCGCGAAGAGCCTCAGCCTTAGCCCGGCGCAGGCTGCGAAGCTCCTGTGGGAAGGCCGCGGCGTGCACAGCATGCAGCTGGCCGCGTCGAGCCTCCGGATCGATAGCGTGCGGCTCAGCGACGCCCGGCTGCGCAAGCACGGCAGCTCGCTGTCGGCTGAAGCCGTGATCGGCGAGGAGGATGTCAAGGCGGCGCTGCCCGCGGGCTTCCACGTCCAGCTCCTCGCCAGCGAAGCCGGGAGGGTGCAGGTCAGGGCGAGCGGCGGCCTGTTCGGCGTCGGGGCAACGGTGCGGGCGGTCGCCGCGGCGAGCGACGGGAGGCTCGTCGTGCACCCGCTGGGCCTGCTCCTCGGAGGAGTGACCCTGACGCTCTTCTCCGACCCGCATGTCTACGTGGAGGGGGTCGGCGCGAGCGCTCAGTCGGCGTCGCCGCCGAGCTATCGCCTGACGATGAGCGCCCGGCTGCGCTAGGGGACCGGGAGAGACGTCAGGCGGCCGCCGAGAGCCCGGAGGCCCCGGCGGCGCGCGGGTGGACGATCATCGGTAGGCCCGCCTTCGGGCTGATGGTGGGCATCTGGCGGATCGTCAGCTTGAAATCCTCGGGGAGCGCGAGCGTGCAGCGCGAGAGAATCACCGTCGCGATCGTGCGCACCTCGAGCTGGCCGAAGCGCATGCCGATGCACGTGCGCGAGCCGCCCCCGAAGGGGATGTAGGCGCCCTTCGGCATCGCGGCGCGTGCCTCGGCCGCGAAACGCTCCGGCCGGAACTCCTCCGGCTCGGGGAACACGTCACGCAGGTGGTGGGATGCCCACGAGCAGTAGTTGATGAACGCGCGCCCCGGCACCGTCTGGCCTTCGAACTCGAAAGGCTCGATCGAGCGGCGCGGCCCGATCCACGCGGGCGGGTACTTGCGCAGCGTCTCCTCGAGAACCCTCTCCAGCTCGCCGAGCTCGCCCGAGAGGACCTGCGAATGCGTCGGACGGCCGCCGGCGAGCTCCCGGTCCTGCTCGGCCACCAGGCGCGCCACGATCTCCGGGTGTCGCGCGAGCTCATAGAACATGAACGAGATGGTCGACGTGGCGGTGTCGTGCCCGGCGAAAAGGAGCGTCATCACCTCGTCGCGTATCTGCCCGTCGCTCAGGGTGTCGCCGTTCTCGTCCTCGGCGTCGAGCAGAAGGCTGAGGATGTCCTGCCCGCGCTCGCCCGTCGCGCGCCTGCGGCTGATCTCCGAGTAGATCACCGTGTCGAGCTTGCGCGCCGCCGTCTGCATGCTCGCCCACGGCGAGAGGCGGCCACGGAAGATGCGCAGCAGATAGTCGGAGGCGTAGAAGGACAGCGCGTCCTCGAACAGGCCGGCCGCGTCGACCGAGCGCGCCGGCTCGCCGTCGGGGTCCAGGCCGAAGAGTGCGCGCATCGCGACCCGCATCGCAAGATGGCGCGTCCAGGAGTAGACGTCGATCGTGGCCCGCGGCCTCATCTGCTCGAGCGCACGGTCGGTCTCCTCGATGATCAGGTCCACGGAGGCGGCGATGTGCTCGCGGTGGAATGCGGGCAGCATGATCATCCGCGAGCGACGATGGAACTCGCCGTCGATCGTCAGCAGCCCGTCGCCCATCAGCCCGATCAGGTCGCGGAAGTGCCCGTCGCGCCACAGGAAGTTGGAGGCGTGGGAGACCGTGACGTAATGGTTGGCGGCCGGCCCGAGCATGAAGACCACGTTGCTGTGGAACAGGCGCAGGGTGAAGATTCCTCCGAAGCGCTCGTAGGCATCCAGCAGCATCGGCAGCGGTTCGCTGGCGAAGCGTCGCGTGCGGGCCATCGACACCCGCGTTTCCCCGGGCGGGAACGGCACCGTGGCCGAGCGCTCGTCGCGAATGTCGGTGAGCAGCACGGAGAGCGGGCTGACATTGCGCAGCGGAGGTGGTCCGACGAGCGCCACGAGCCGAAGCCTAATGCAATCTTGGCCGCCTGGCCAGTTTCGGGCTTGGCGAGCCGAACGCGAAGCCTTGCCATACTGATGGGGCGCGCAGGTGCCATGCCGTCGCGCAACAACGCGGGGGCGTAGCTCAGCAGGTTAGAGCGCTGCCCTGTCACGGCAGAGGTCGCGGGTTCGAGTCCCGTCGCTCCCGCTTCGTGATGTGTCAGGACTCCCGGACACGGTGTCGGGACATCGTGGACATCGTAGATGGGCGAGATCGGCTGGTAGCTGCGGCTGGATCAAGGTCGGCTCCGACGATGACGCGCCGGCGGGCCTCGCCTTGTCTCTGCGGGGCGCCTGCCGCGAGCGCTTGAGCGTCCGGTACAGGCGCTCGAGGCCGCTGCGCAGGCGCTGACGAACACCGATTGCCAGCAGTGAGGCCTGGCGTTTTATTGCTGTTTAGACGCGTAAATGCTATTATAATGGCATGAAGCGACGCCGCCTGTACTCCCGCGAAACGACCGAAGCCGCGCAGCTTCTCGGTGCCCAGGTCGCTCTAGCGCGTCGAGAGAGGCGCTGGTCGGCCCGTGAGCTGGCCGAGCGAGCCGGGATCACCCAGGCGACGCTGCGCAAGGTCGAACGGGGGGATCCGACGGTGACTCTCGGCGTCGCTTTTGAGGTGGCCACGCTCGTTGGGGTGCCGCTGTTCCACGAGGACCGGACACGCCTCTCGCTGGATCTCGATCGCACTCGCGGCCGTGTCGCGGTCCTTCCACAGCGCGTACGCATCCGGACGGACGGGGCCAAGGATGATTTCTAACCCGACTGAGGCGTACGTTTGGGTATGGCTACCCGGGGCATCCAGCCCGGTCGTCGCTGGGCGCCTTGAGGCCGTTGGCGACATCCTCAACTTCAACTATGGCCAGAGCTACCTTGGGCGCGAGCAGGCGATCCCGCTCTACCTGCCGGAGCTGCCGCTTCGCCGAGGCGTGATCGCCCCGCCCTCCGGCGCTCGCGTGGCCGGCTGCATCGCTGACAGCGCCCCTGACGCGTGGGGCCGACGTGTGATCGTGCGGCGCAGAACCGCCGGTGAGGACGCTGCCGACCCAGGCCTGCTGACTTTCCTATTGGAATCCGGCTCCGATCGGATCGGCTCGCTTGACTTCCAAACGTCGCCTGATGTGTACGAGCGGCGCGAGAGGGACGCCTCACTCGAGGAGCTGCTGAACGCGGCGCAGCGACTAGAGGAAGGCGTCCCGTTCTCGGCCGCCTTGGACGAAGCCCTGCTTCACGGCAGCTCAGTCGGCGGCGCACGTCCAAAGGCGCTCCTGGAGGACGGCGAGCGCAAACTCATTGCCAAGTTCTCCTCGACCACGGATCAGTACGCGGTCGTCAAGGGCGAGTTCGCCGCCATGGAGCTCGCTCGGCGCGCCGGACTAAACGTCGCACCAGTCCAGCTTCATCGCGCTCTTGAAAAAGACGTCCTCTTGGTTCGGCGATTCGACCGCCCGCCCAGGAGCGAACAGCGCCTCGGTGTCGTCTCGGCGGCGACCGTGCTCCAGCTCGGAGAGACACCCTGGCGAGGTGCCAGCTACGCGGACCTTGCAGAGAAGATCAGACACGAGTTCGCCGACGGTCGCACGGCCACAAACGAGCTATTCGCCCGGATCACGTTCAACATCCTCGTCGGCAACACCGACGACCACGCGCGCAACCACGCAGCCTTCTGGGACGGCAGCCAGCTGTCACTAACCCCGGCCTACGACATCTGCCCACAGCCGCGCAGCGGAGGCGAGGCCGCCCAAGCGATGGACATAAGCACTGGCGGATTCAGGCTCAGCCAACTCGCTGGCTGCGTTGAAGCAGCTCCCCAGTATCTACTCTCCGACGACGACGCGCGGCAGATCATCGATCGCCAAATTGACGCGATCCGAACAAGTTGGCAGGAGGTCAGCGAGATGGCAAGCATGACGTCCGACGAGCGCAACTACTTCTGGGAGCGCCAGCTACTCAACCCCTACGCGTTCGAGGGATACCGGACGGGAGCTTGAGCCAGGCGAGCCGGCGATCCCGTGCGGCGCTACCTCGGCACGACCCACCGGGCGGCGGGCTCGCTGACCCCGCCGCCGTGAATGTCCCATGCTCGCGAACGAGCTCGTCCTCTCGCAGCGTGTGGGTGGCGGGTCTATCCCGCCACCCACACTACGTTCAGAGTGCCGGCAGCGACACCGTGAGGTTCGTGACTTCGACCGCGAATTCGCCGTTGCTCGCCCGGAGGTACGGCGCGTCGCGACCGAGCAGCTGCAGCTTGACCGTGTCTCCGGCGGGGAACACGTAGCCGTTGCCGTGCAGCTGGAACGTGATCGATCCGCTCTGGCTATCGAGCAGGCGGTAGACGCCGCGCGTGATCAGCCGCTGCGTCGGTTCGGCGCCCGGTGTCACGTCCCACAGCCGCGCGTCGATTTGCCCAGTAAGCATGGGCGCGTTGGACGCTTTGATCGTCGCTTTCACCGTTGGCAGGCCCATGAGCGTGAAGCCCGTGGTGGTGGTCATCGTGTAGTTGGCCGTGTTGGGCTCGGTTTCGGCTTTCACGTTCTTGCACGCATCCGAATTCGCGATCGGGTCGAATTCGGCGGCGATGGTCGCGTTGCCTCCGGCACCGGTGAACATCTGCGCCGCCGCCGATCCAAACGAGACCGCGTGCGGATGGAGCCTCGACCATTTCGTGGCGGTAAACGGCCCGCCGCCAGGCGCCGACTGCGGGCAGGTCTGCGTATACGCCGTTACCTTCCCCGACGGTGGCGCTGTGCCCACGTGCTTCAGCCGCGCTTCGAAGAACGCCGCCCCTTCTTCCTGGAAGGCGTGATCGGTGTTTTCCTTGTTCGAGCCGCGGCTGTGTCCGAGGTCGCCGACCTGAAGCGTGACTGCGCCTTTGAGTGGAAGGACGGAGTTGTAGACCCTGAGTGCCTGCTCCGGCGGGAACAGGTCATCCGTCCAACCATTCTGGATCAAGAGCGGCGCGGGCTTCCCTGGCATGCCATAGCCCTGGTGGTAGTTGTAGATCTGTTTGGCGATTTCTTCGTCTTCTTTGCTGGCGGGCTCGCCCGCGTTTGTTGCCCCAAACCATTTCGTGATGTCCGCTTCGGGGTCTTCTCCCAGCGGAGCGTAGAAGCCCCCGCTCGACACAGGAGGTTCCGCATTTCCGAGGGCATACAGTCCCGCGTTGTAGCTCTGGAGCTCGACGCCGAAAGGTTCGAAACTTTGATGCGGCGGCGCGATTTCGGTGTCCAGGAAGCGCCCGTTCGGCGTCAGCGCGTCGACTAGATCAGACCAGGGCCAGCGCGGGTACGCCGCGGCGATCTTCATTTTTTTGCCTTTGGGGCTCAGCCACGGCGCGAATTCGCCGTTGGGCAGCCTGATCTGGCTCCTCAGGTACGCGAGCTCGATGCTCTGGCCGCCGCCGTAGGAGATGCCGGTCGTCCCGATCGCGGTCGGCTTGACGATCTTCGCATCGGCGAGCAGCCCAAACAGGTACTGAGTGTCGCGCGCCTCACGGCGGTGGTCGGCCCGGTGAATCCAGCCTTTTGCGCAGCCGGGAGTACCTTCGCGCGATGATTTCACGCCGCACGATCTGCCCCAGCCACGCGCTGAGTAATTGAGCACGGCGTAGCCGTGCTGGGCGTAGTAGACGTTGTTGTAGTCGAACGTGTCGTTGCCGTTGCCGGCCGCGGTGGTCGACTCGAACGCCGTCTTGTCGCCGCCCCAACCGTGGATCATCACGATCGCGGGGAACGGGCCTTCGCCCGTTTCGGGCAGCGTCACATCGGCGTCCAGCGGAACGCCGTCGAATGTCGGCACGCGTTCTGCGAGCGTACCCGTCGGGCAGAAGCGCACGCCGTTTTCGACTTTGCACGCATGTCCAAACGGTTTCAATTCTGCTGCTGCGAGACTCGGCACCGCGAGCACTCCGCACGCGACAGCCAAGGCGCCCACGAACATCTGCGCGACTCGACGATTCCTCACCCCAACCCCCTGTCTAGTCCTGACACCCAGCCCATACCTCGACGCCCATGATTACGCCAACGAGTGCTTCTACCCGCGGTTCGCCCGGTCGTAAACTTGGTCGAGGTCGCCCGTGTTCCCCTGGACCGACGCCGCGGACCCCCGGGCTCTATGCACCGCGCACCGTCGGTTCGCCGGTCTTCAGTTCCTGTGCCGACATCTTGTCGTAGCGCGTGAGCAGGTCGGCGAACCACGCCACCTGCCGCGCGAAGAGCGCGTCGTTGAGCTTGTCCATGCAGCCGTTCGCTGCGATCTGCACGAGGTAGTTGGGCCCGGTGAGATAGCCGATCGCCGGGATCCCGGCTTCGAAGAACGCCCCACCGATCCCGAAGTAGACCGGCCCACACAGCACCGCCGTGTTGTTGATCTGGTGTTCGGAGATGCTCTCGATCAGCGGCACCACCATCTCGGTCGTCGAGCAGTAGGCGCCGCTCGGCTCATACGGGGAGGCTTCGTAGTAGCCGTTCGTGAGCGTGTCCAACCACTTGGAGACGCCGAGATGCTCGAGCGTGATCGCTGCCACCGTGCGGCCGATGATGTCCGGGTGAGAGTCGATGAAGCCCTTTGTCTGGGGCATGTTCGGCGCCATGTGCCCGGTGACCGCGCTGAACACGAGCGTCCGTCTCAACCGCCTGCCCCGGGGCAGCCGGTTGAAGTAGCGGGCGAGGAGGACCTGCGCCACGCCGCCGTTCTCCTCGACGAAGTTCTGACCGTCGGTGTGGGTGTTGAGCACCATCACCTCTTCGGTGCTCCCGTCTCCCGGCAGCACTGCGACGATGCTCGGGCTCGTGACAGGTTCTGTCGTCGCCTGTAGCGTGAGGCGCACCGTCGGGGTGTTTGCGGCGAGGCCACGCAGGGTGTTCGCCGTTTCGCGGTCGACGTTGAGCGCGGGCAGGCCCGGGCCTTCGGAGGAGAACGGCACGTACTGGCCGAGCATCGCCTGTGGGGAGGCGTCGAAGCCGAACACGACTCCCGCGGCTCCCGCGGACTTCAGTTGTTCCAGGCCCACGCCGCTGGCGATCCACAGGCGCTTGTAGTCGCCGATGGCAGCGCCCGTGGGTTCTTCGGGGTTGTAGTAGTAATCGGCCATCGACGCAAAGATCGCGGTCGTAAGCGGCAACGGCAGCGGCAGGTCGATGAGCACGATGTTGCCGTGCAGGCTCGTGCCGGCGCCGGCGATCGCCGCGTTTATCCAGCCTTCCATGCTGCTCTCGTAGAGCTGCATCGCTGCAGGGATGCCGCCCGGGTCCCCGGGCGAGATGCTCACCGGCGGTCCGGCGCCGAGGTACACGAGCTTGCCGGTCACGCCCGTGCGTGCGGTCGCTCCCGAGCGCGGATAGTAGGAGCTGACCGGGATGATCAGGGGCGAGGCTCCGCCGAGCACTTCCAGGCCGTAACGCCTTGCCTGCCACAACGTGAGCGGATGAGGATCGGGGGGTAGCACCGAACAGCCGGCTTTGGTGAACTGCGTCTGCAGCCACGCGATGTATCGGTTGTGAGCTCTGCTGCCAGTCAGGCGCGGGCCGAAGTTGACCATCGTCTGAACACCTGAGCGAACCTGTTGAGCGGAGGGCAGCAGCGACGCCACCGTTTCGTTGCCGCCGGGCAGCGTCGCGGGGAGCGTCGAGGCCAGCGCGCCGCCCGGGCCGGCGAGCAGCCGCGCACCCACGAGGCCGGCCGAGGCCGTCAATGCGCGTGCCATCAGCGCGCGACGGGAGAGGAGCTCGCTGGACTGACCGGACATGTTCATTACCTCCCGTGCCGTTCTATGGAGTCGGACTGACCTTGACGCTGGCCAGGGCACCGGGGCAGCTCGCTCCGTTGATGGCCAGCGTTCCCGTCAGCGGCAGTTCACGCGAGGAGGAGCCGACCATCACCGGGTCGCATCCGGCCGCGACGGTCCAGGCTCCCGTGGCGGTCTTCCAGTAGGCCAGCGAGCGCCCGTCGAGCGCGAAGCTGACGCGCCGGCTGCGGCCGGGAGCGAGCGTGAGCTTGGCGAAGCCCCTCAGCTGCGCCGGCGGCTCCGGTACGCCGGGCTGGGCCGGCAGGCCGAGGTACAGCTGAGCGACGGTGGAGCCCTTCCGTGAGCCTGCGTTCGTGATCATCGCGCTGACGCGCGCTCCGCCCGCCGTCCGCGCGACGCTCAGACCGCCATAGGAGAACGACGTGTAGGAGAGCCCGAAGCCGAACGGGAAAGCGGGTTGGAGGTTGTGCGCGTCAAACCAGCGGTAGCCGACGGACACGCCCTCCTTGTATGTCTCGCTGTTGGCGACCCCGGGGTAGGACTGCAGGTCTCCCGCCGTCGGCTCTTCGGCTTCGGATTGTGGGAAGGTGACCGGCAGGTGCCCGCTCGGGTTGACGTCGCCGAACAGCACGCGCGCGATCGCCGCGCCACCCTGCTCGCCCGGGTACCACGCGTCGAGCAGGCCGCTGAGGAGGCCGCGCCAGGGCGTCAGCACCGGACCGCCGGTCTCGAGCACCACGATCGTCTTCGGGTTGGCCGCCGCGACCTGTTCGATCAGCGAGTCCTGTTCGCCGTAGGCGTTGTGCGGGCACTCGAGCGTCAGGCAGTTGAGGTCGGCGCCCTCGGTCTCGTAGTTGGCGGCGACGACGACCGTCACGTCGCTGGCCCGCGCGAGCGCGACGGCGCGGGCTGCGTTGCTGCCGTCGTCGTAGGCGACATGCACGCCCGGCCCGGCACGTTCGGTGATCCCCTGGAGAGGAGTCACGGCCGAGTACGGCGTCACCGCCGAGGAGCCCCCTCCGGTGATGAACGAGCCCGCCGGCTTTCCGATCACCGCGATGGACCTCACGTGCGACGGGTCGAGTGGCAGGACCGGGCCGCGGTTCTCGAGCAGCGTGATCGAGCCTTCCTCGATGCGTCGCGCCGTGGCGGCGTGTGCCGCCTTTTCGATTCGAGCTTCTTCTTCGGCGTAGGCCGACCGGTCGAAGACGCCCGCGGCAAACAGCGTGCGCAGGTAGCGGCGCACGTGATCGTCCAACTGCGCCCGGGTCACGAGCCCGCTGGCGAGCGCCGCGGTGACGGGCGCCGGAGCGTAGGCCACGCCCGGCCACGGTTCGAGGTCGAGCCCGCCCCTCAGCGATGCGACCGTGTCGTGCGAGGCGCCGTAGTCGCTGAGCACGACTCCGGGGAAGCCCCACTGCTGCTTGAGGATGCCGTTCAGCAGCGGGCCGTTCTCGCAGTTGTAGGTGCCGTTCACGAGGTTGTACGCGCACATGACCGTTCCGACGTGCGCTTCCTTCACCGCCGCCTCGAACGGCGGCAGGTAGATCTCTCGCAGTGTGCGTTCGTCGACGTTGGCGTCGATCAGGTAACGGCTGCCGATCGTCCCGGCGCCCAGCGGGGAGCCCGGCATTCCGGAGAGTTCGGTGGGATCGATTCCCTCCTGGTTGTTGGCGAGGTAGATGTTGGCGTTCGCGATCACGCCCTGTGACTGGATCCCGTCGATCAGGCCCACGCCCAGCCGAGATGCGAGCAGCGGGTCCTCGCCGAACGCCTGGAAGGTGCGGCCCGCCTGTGCGACGCGCATGACCGTCAACGTCGGTCCGTAGATCACGTCGTTGCCCTTGTACTTCGCCTCGTTGCCGAGCAGCGACCCGTCGAGCTGAGCGAGTGCCGGATCGAAGCTCGCCGCGACCGCCAACTCGACCGGCACCGCCGTCGCGGGGCCCTGCCTGATGCCGGCCGTCCCGTCGGTGAAGTGCACCGACGGGACGAGCCCGGGCACCCCCGCGCTGCTGCCCGTGTGGCCCGAGGCACCTGTCACCCCGAGCACGTCGTTGCCGGCCAGCAGCGAGATCTTCTGGCTTTCGCTCAACGCTTCGAGCAGCAGCTGCGCCCGTTGGTCCGCCGTCAGCGACGTGTTGCACCAGGGTCCCGTGCCACCGCACTGGTCGTCGGCGCGGGCACCCGTGGCCGATGGGCCCGCCAGCGCGACAACGGCCAGGGCAGCGAGCACCGCCGCCCTCATGCCTGTCCGACCCCGCCTCACCCCGTGCTTCATCTCACCCCGGTCTCCTCACGTCCCTCCCTTACCCGGTATAAAATAAGTCTATGCATTTAATGCGTGAGCAGGAGGCCTGGCGGGGGGATCCGCTGCCACGTGGCCGACACAAGCTCGCTCGCGGAGCGGTGCGCTCGTCCCAACGCGAGCGGCTGCTGCGAGCGATGGTCGAATGCGTCGCGCAGCACGGCTTCGACTCGACGTCGGTCCCGATGGTGGTGGCGACCGCGCGCGTCTCGAGCAACGCCTTCTACGACTTCTTCACCGACAAGACCGACTGCTTCCTGACGGCGTGCGACGGCGTCGCGCGCGAGCTGCTCGAGGAGCTCAGCTCGCTGAGCGCAGAGCCCGACTGGATCGAGGCGATGCGCAAGGGCGCGGGCATCTATCTGCGCTGGTGGCAGCAGCGGCCCGCGTTTGCGCGTGCCTACCTGCTCTCGCTCCAGAGCGCGGGCGAGCGCGCGATGGAGCAGCGCGAGCGCACGTACGCGATGTTCCGCGCCATGTTCGCCGACCTCGGGCGCCGAGCCCGCGCTGAACAGCCGGGCCTGCCGCCGCTCCCGCCCCTGATCCCGCGCATCCTCGTGCTCACGATCACCGAGCTGGTAGCCGAAGAGGTCCGCGCGGGACGCACCGAGGAGCTCTGCGAGCTCGAGCCCGACCTCGCTCGCTTTGCGATCAGACTGCTCTCAGACGACCGGACGGCGGCGAGCGCCTTCGGCGACAGTGGCACATGGGACTTCTCAGGATGAGCGCAGCTCGCCTCACGCTCTCGCGCGCGCCCCTGGCGCTGGCCGTGCTCGCCTTGGCCATGCTCGGCCCCGGGCTGACCGCGCTCACGCAGGCCGCAGGCCTCCCGAGCGCGGCGTGTCACCCCGAATGGCCGGTCGTGGCCTACCGCGCCACCGCGGCTGGGAGCCAGGCTGAAGCATCCACCCGGCTACCGGTCCCCTGCGCTGTCGCCACGGGCCGCGCGACCTCGGAGACCAGCCTTGCGATCACCGGCGGCGGCGCCATCTTCTTCTCGCCGGCCAACAGCGAGAACTCGCTGGGGGTGTCAACCGATCACGGTGCAACCTGGAGCCTCGTCCAGCCAACGAGCATGCAGTACACCTCGTTGTGGAACACGGTCGACCCCCAGGTGGTCCTCGACCGCCAGACCGGCCGCCTCTTCTGGGTCCACACCACCCACACGCTCGACCTGCAGGGACCGCTGCCCGACCAGTCAGCCGCTTCCTGGCTCGTCCCTACGGCGGTGGCCAACGCGCACGGCTTCCAGGTCTACTCGACCGGCGACGGCGGGCACAGCTGGACGACCGCCGACTACCAGTACGAGAACACGGCCGACTGGGAGAAGCTGTTCCTCGGCCCTGCGCCCCCGGCGAGCAGCGGAGCGGCGCAGCCCGCGGGCTACCCCAACGTCATCTACGTCTGTGCCAACGCGCCCCTCGAGGTGATCGGGATGGGGCGTGCGTGTTACAAGTCGCTCGACGGCGGCGCGACCTTCTCCTTCGCCGGCTACGTCGATCCGTCCGCGGCGGCCCCCGCTGGCTGTCCCGCGCTCGCGGCGAACACGGGCGTTGTCGCCAGCAACGGGACGCTGTACATCCCGCAGAGCTGTACCGGTGGCACCTACCTCGCCACCAGCAGCGACGAGGGAGCAAGCTACACGTGGACGGCGGTGACGGGCGCGCCGCCCGCCAGCAGCCTCGGCGCCACGGTGCAACTCGCAATCGATCAGGGCGGCGATCTCTACCTGCTGTGGACGGCGGGCGATGCGCTCAAGCTCATCGTCTCCAGGGACGGCGCTCACAGCTGGGGCGCACCGCTGACTGTCTCGCCTCCGGGGCTCCACAACATCACGCTGCCCGCGCTCGCGGCCGGCCCCCGCGGCGCCGTCGGGATCGTCTACTACGCCAGCGCGGACCCTTCAGCGAAGCAACTGAGCGGGTACATCTCGAGGACCACGCAGGCGCTGCGGCCACAGCCGCTGTTCTTCGCCGGCGCGATCAACGACCCGGCGCATCCGATCTTCGAGAACTACGGCGAGGACTACACCCCACGCGCGGACTTCCTCGGCGGCGCATACGACGCGGTCGGCGGTTTCTGGGGCGGCGTCGTCGAGCAGCTCGGTCCGCCGGATGCCAGCAACACGATCCCGACATCGGGCTACGTGGGGCGCCTCAAGTAGCGGGCCGGCCCTGCCCGGTTCCTGCGCCGTGCCGGGGCGTCCGCCGGCGACCACCCGGCCCCTGCGTAGGAGCCCGGTGTCGCTCAGTCGTGAATGTGGAAGGGAAGGGTCGCGACGACGACCTCGGTGCGCGCCTTCAGCGCCCTCTCCAGCAGCCGCCCGCGCTGGTTGTGCAGGATCTCGTGGCGGCGCTTGCCCGGGATGATCTCCGGGATCAGGACGGTGATCGTCGCGTCCTCGGCCTGGATCGACTCGACGTAGCTGAGCACGGTACGTACGAGCGAGCGATGAGGATCGAGGAGCACCTCCAGCGGGACGGCGCATTTCCACTGCGCCCAATTCTGCGTGACCCGCTCGCGCTCTTGCTCGTCACCGGCCACGGACACCGCGACCACGGTCTCGCCGAGGGACAGCGCGGCGCTTAGGGCCCGTTCGGTGAGGCGGCTGACAGTCGAGCTCGGGACGACCACGATGCTCGCGCGGCGGCGGGGGATCCCCGGCGTCTTGCCGAGGTGCAGCTCGGCGGCGACCTCGGCGTAGTAGCTCTCTATGCGTGAGAACAGATACATGAGCATGGGAATCACGAGCGTCACCACCCATGCTCCTGCGAGGAACTTGCTCGACAGGAAGACGACCACCGCGACCGCGGTCATCGCCGCGCCGATGCCGTTGACGGCCACGCGTGCACGCCAGCGGCGCGGCCGCGTTCGGCGCCAATGTCGCACGAGACCCACCTGGCTGATCGTGAATCCGATGAACACACCGATCGTGAAGAGCGGGATCAGCTTGCTCGTTTGAGCGTTCACGGCAATCAGCAGCAGCATCGCCGCGAGCGCCAGGGCGAGAATGCCGTACCTGTACACCGCCCGCTCGGCGCGCAGGTAGAAGAGGTGCGGGAGGCGATTGTCCTTGGCCAGCAGGCTCATCAGCACGGGCAACCCGCCGAAGCTGGTGTTAGCCGCCAACCCGAGCACGAGCGTCACTGCCAGGTTCGAGACGTAGAACGGCCAACCTGTCCCGAACGCGCCGGCCGTGACCTGGGCGAGGATCGTCACGCCGCCGCGGGGGACGACGTGATCGGCCCGGATCAGGATCGCGAGCCCGATCAGCATGATCCCGAGGAGCACCCCGAGCGAGACCTCGGTGCTCTGAGCCCTCCGCACGCGCGGTTCGCGAAACGCGGGGACCCCGTTTGCGATCGCCTCCACGCCGGTGACCGCCGAGGAGCCTGCGGCGAACGCCTTGAGGACCAACACGACCCCGAGTGCGGTCGTTGCGTGAATCGGACCAAGGCTTGTCCCGATGCTCGCAACCGGATGGGTGTGGAGCATCCCCAGGAGGATCACCGCGAAGATGCTCACGACGAACACGACGGTCGGGAGCATCAGCAGCTTGGCGGACTCGGCGATCCCGAACATGTTCACCGCCGTCAGGAGCGCCAGGCCGACCAGGGACACCAGGAGCAGATGGTGCGAGAGCGACGGGAACACGCTGCCGAGGCTCAGCGCGCCCGCGGCGAGGCTGACGGCGACCGTGAGCACGTAATCGACGACCACAGACGCGGCCGCGAGCAGTGCCGCCACCCGGCCCAGGTTGAGCTTCGCCACCGCGTACGCGCCACCGCCCTCCGGATGCGCCGCGATCACCTGCGTGTAAGAGACGACCAGCAGCGCCAGCATCCCGGTGATCACGAGCGTCAGCGGGACGGCGTAGCTCAATGCGCCCGTTCCGGCCGCGACGAGCACGAGCATCATCGCTTCCGGTCCGTAGGCGACGCTCGACTGGGCATCGAGGCTGAGCGCCGCGAGTCCGCCGAGCACGCCGAGGTCATGTCCCTCGTCCGCGTGCTTTCCGGCTCGCAGCGGCATGGAGGGCCGCCTTCCGCGCTTCGCTGTCCGCCTAGCGGGGGCGACGTCGGACGCCTCGGCTACGCCGGCCGCGTGGGGTCCAGCCGGCTCAGACGGTGAATCGCTCAACTCCGAAGAGGCGCTCGCGGAGCACTTTGACAGCGTCAGTCGAGGATCTCGATGATCGCGGCGCGACGGCTTGCAAGCCACGGAATCGTCATGCATGCAGAGCCTACGCGGTGGGCGACCCGCTCCGATATTCGTCCGGTCCTGGTTCGATCGGAGCTCAGCCAGGTAGTAGCGGCGTGAGCAGCAGATCACGCCTCCACGAATGGAGCCGGCTGCTTTCAACAAACAGGGCGTGTCCAACCGCTCACGGCCGAGTGCCGGGGCTGCGACACGCATAAGGAGACACAAATGAAGACCCGAGCAAATCGGCTGGCGCTCTATTTGAGCGTTGGCGCCACGGCGTCGCTTGCTGCCCCCGCGGTCGCGCTGGCGGAAACTCCGCCCGCCGTTCCCCCGCTTCCAGTCCAACCGTGCCTGGCCTCAAGCTCGCTGCCGGTCGCCAATCCACTTCCCTGCCCATCCGGGACGAGCCCCACACCGGCTCCCGGCTCCGGCACGAATGGGAGTGCAGGTGCGAGCGGATCAGCTGGAGCCAACGGGTCCGGCACGCCGGCCGCAGCCCCGACCATCCAGGGACAGGTCAAAGTCAAAGCACGGCCCGTTCACCGCCGGCGTCACGCCAAGCGTCGCGCTCGACGGCACCACCGGGTCCGTCACCACCGGTAATCACCAACCCTCGTAGACCAGGGCGCCGCGCAACAACGGACGGAGCTCGGAGCCGTCTTCAGCGCAGCCGGGGCGCCCTCGAGAAGAGAGGCGTCAGGCGCCCGGAGCGGGGATTTGCCGCGCCGGCCAGCGGCGGCAGGCCGAGGGCCTGCTCGATCGTGCCCAACACCCCGTAGTGGTCGACCGGTTGTCGCTGGCGCGCCCCGTGGCGGACTTCCGGCCCGGCAACGATGGTGGCGACGTGCCCGCCGTGGGCCACGCCGCAGCAGCCGCGGTCGGAGCCCCCCTCATCCCAGGTGACGAGCATGAAACCGCGCGGTCCGAGCTCATGCAGCAGCGGCGGGACCGTCCGGGCGAGAAAGCGGTCGCCCGCGCCGACGCCGCAGTCGTGGCCGTCGTCGCACAGATTCGGGGTGATCCACGTGTAGGTCGGCAGGCGTCCAGCGCGCAGATCCGCGGCCAGGCGCCCGAAGCCGACGAGCTTGCGGCAACGTGAGGCCGATCGGGCGACGTCGTCGTAGTAGATGAAGGGGTTGTGCTTCTTCGCATACCCGCCCGCGCCCGCCCCTCGGAAGCACGGCATGGGCACGTCCTCGAGGTACGCGCCCCAGGAGATGCCAGCCGCTTCGAGCTGATCGACGATGTTCGTGGCGGCCACGTGGCAGTCGGTGCAGTCGGAGCTCACGCCGTGCGTGGAGCCGCTCGTCAGCGCCAGGTAGTTCGGCAGGGACGGATGCGTGATCCCATAGCTCTGCGTGGCCAGGCCGTAGCGGCGGGCGAGGCCGTTCACATATGGAGCCTGCGAGCTGCCGATCACTTCGCCGTACTCGGCGTTCTCCATCCCGACGACCACCACATGCGATGAGGTGGAGCGGGGGACGGTCGCCCTCGCGCCCAGTGCGAGGGGCTTGCCCGCCCGTGCCGCTCCGCAGCCGAGCGCGAGCAGCGCCGCGAGCACGGCGGCGACGGCGCCGAGCACGGCGGCCGGCCACGAGGCCCGCAGGTGCCATCCATCTCTGCCGTTCCTCATCGGTTGCCACGCTACCCTGCGAACCGTGCGCACCGTTCCCACGGCTCCGATTGCCGCAGGCTCACTGATCGTCGGCTTCGCGGTGGCCGCCGCAACCGGGTCCCGCCCCCTGGGTGGCCTCGTCCTCGTGATCGGCGGTCTCTGGTGCGTACGCGAGTGGACGCGGCGCCACGGTGCCAGAACGGCGGCGACGCTCGCCTTCGTCGGGCTGTTCGCCTTCGTCGCCTCGCACGTCCTCGCCCT
>JAOPZM010000036.1 GCA_025964115.1 Solirubrobacterales bacterium | reverse complement strand
TGCGATCGTCCGCGACCCCGTGGTCGACGCCGTGGCGGTGGCCTCCATCAGGACTCTCCTCCTCGATTTAGGTAAGGCAACGACTCTCGCGAAGATGTTAGAGCGTACGGGTTCGCGGCGCCGACGTCACCAGCGTGGTTAGACCGGATTCGGAACATCGAGGAACGCGTGGCGCAGCTCGAAGCGCTTGGCCAGGTGCTCGCCGAGGCGCCTGACACCGAAGGTCTCGGTGGCGTAATGGCCGGCTGCGACGAAGTGCAGGCCGAGCTCGCGTGCCTGCGCCATGCTGCGCTCGGCCGGCTCCCCGGTGATGAAGGCCTCAGCCCCGGCGGCCGCGGCCTCGCCGAGGTAGTCGGCGCCTGCGCCCGAGACGATCGCCACGCGCCGGACGCGTTCGGGCCCGGCGTCGAAGATCAACGGCTCCCGCGCCGTCACCTCCCGGGTGCGCCCGAAGAGCTCGCGGGCGGCCATCGAACCGTCAGGCAGCTCGGCGATGACGCCGATCGGCTCGCCGCGGTGGAGCGCAAACGGGCGAAGCTCCTCGGCGCCGAGCGCACGAGCGAGCAGCGCGTTGTTCCCGAGCTCCAGGTGAGCGTCGAGGGGGAGGTGGTACGCCGCAAGCGAGATGTCGGCGTCGAACAGAACCTGCAGGCGGCGCTTGAGCTGCTCGTCGACCGGGCCGGGCCCCGTGCCCCAGAAGATCCCGTGATGGACGAGCAGCAGGTCGGCGTTCTCGGCGGCGGCGAGCTGGAAGAGCTCGAGGTGCGCCGAGACGCCCGTGGCGATCGTCGCGACCTCCGCACGTCCGGGCACCTGCAGGCCATTGGGACCGTAGTCCTCGAAGCGCCCCGGCTCCAGCAGCGCGTCTACCTCATCGATGATCTCTCTGAGCGTCGCGGGCACCGGGCGAAGATAGCGGTGTGGAATACTCCGTTGCGCCACGGGGCGTGGCGCAGCCTGGTAGCGCGCACCGTTCGGGTCGGTGAGGTCCCGAGTTCGAATCTCGGCGCCCCGATGTGGAGTCGGCTCATCGTGAGTCATGATGGGCGAGCACATACGCCGATTTGCAGGGCTTTTTCGGCTCTGATGCATCGCCAGGTAGCGTTTTTCGCGGGAGCCGGGTTGAGGAGGCGGAAGGCCGGTAATCATGGGCTTTAGCCAACTGGGGTCGTCCTTGAGTTCGGCCCAGGAGTTCGCTGCCAGATCAGCGGCGCTGACTCGCCGGCCTCGCGTCGCTGAGCGCAGAGGCGTTGCGCACTCGCAGGTTGGACGTCCGAAGCAAGACGGGCCCGCTGTGACGCTAGGAACCAGAGTCCGGCGATGGATGGCTGGCCTGTGCCCGATCTCGATCGATCAACTCACTCGGGGTACTCGTCCTTGCGCCAGGCGCGGGGCTCCTCGGGCTGAGCCTTCGGCGTTCGCTCCAGCAGGAACGAGTGGTACGGGGCGACGAACCGATCGGGTGCCATCACGGTGTATGTGTGGTACACGGTTCCGTTCTCGCGCGCGAAGGCGATGAAGCTCGGGCCCTCACGCAGGCCGTCCGCGAGCTTGGCTCCGACCTGCCGCCCCCATTCCTCGAGCCAATCGGGAGGGTGGTCGATCATCGCCTTGACCTCGGGGATCTCCCGCGCCTGCTCGGGCGTGAGCGCGATCCCGAAGTCGAACGGGAACTCTGTCCCATAGGTGGAGACGTAGGGGAACTGCCAGCCCATCCGCTCCTTGTAGGCGCTGAGCCGATCAATCGGTGCGCGCGAGAAGCAGATCAGCGTCACGTCGCAGTGATTCAGATGCACGCGAGTGGCGTCGAGCTCATCCCCAAGGCTCGAACAGCCGGGGCAGGCGCCGAGCTCGTAATCGGGCCCGAACATGATGTTGTAGGCGAGCAGCTGCGAGCGGCCGTCGAACAGCTCGGCGAGCGTCTTCTTCCCGTCCTCGGTGTCGAACCGGTACTCCTTCTCGACCGGAACCCAGGGAAGCCGACGCCGCTGCTCGGTCACCCTCTGGCCTAGGTTCGTGTGCTCGGCCTCAAGTGTGGCAAGCTCATCGCGAGCCGCCTGCCATTCCTCGCGGGTTCCGATCTTGTAGTCGCGCATCGCTACCTCCTTTGGCGTTCGTTACGTCGGCGCGTGCGGCCGTCGGCAGAACCTCGATGGCCGCCTGTCGAGGCCCGAACGTTAAGACCGTGGCGCGACGCCGAACTCATCGCCGCGGCCGGCAGCTCAGCCCGCTATTGAGCCCGCTACGGGCCTGTGAAACTGCCTGAGTAGCAGGGGCCCTGGTTGCAGCGATCGCTTTTCTGGATGGCTCCTTCGAAGAAGTCCGAGACGAGCTGCTGCTCCGCTGCAGTCGCTCTAGGGAGGGGATGCGGGTCTTCGCCGGTGCGGTTCGGCAGGTTTTCGTGCGGCGGTGGTTCGGTGCCCACGAATTTGCCTGAGCCGGACGGGCTTTCGCGGACCGGGCCGCCGTCCCAGTAGTAGATCGCCGAGCCCGTGTAGGGGTACGGTTTGATCGTCGGCACGTTCCACAGAACGTTCGTTTCCGGCCAGCGGCCCTTGTAGAGGACCGGGCGGTGCGCGCTTGCGCCGATCGTACGCGCCTCGACATCGGCCTGGTAGTTGGTGACCTGGTGGTCGCCGAAAGCCACGTCGAGCAGCACCTGGTGGCCCGGCGTGTCCGGTAGCGGGTTGGAGGTCATCCTCGCCGCGTAGCCGTCGGGCTCGCCGCGGTCCCACAGCAGCTGCATCATGTCGAAGACGAGCGGCCGCGCTTCTTCGTCGGGGTAGTTCGGGTACAGGATCGATGCGAACGTGTCGAAGTCGACCGACCGCGGCAGCAGCACCGAGTAGTTCATGGCCGGCACACCGAGCGACGCGCGCGTGAAGTCCGGCGAGACGGCCGTCAGTGCGCCTCCCATGATCCCGCCCTGGCTGTTGCCGTTGTAGTAGAGATGGCTGATGTTCAGCACCGATGGCGTCGCCAGCGTGCCGTCCTGGTGGAAGGCCGCGTCGGTCGTGAAGCCGCTCGGGCTGATCATCGCCCGGCCGAGATAGAGCTCGTCGAGCAGCCCCTGCTGCAGGCGGTCCGTGATCTTCGGGAACGACGAGAGGTTCTGCAGCGCCTGTACGACCGAGGGGATGTCCGATTCGGACATGCCTATCTCGTCCGTGGCGCAATGGACGATGTCGTGCCCCTGCGAGAGGCTCCGCTGGGGCCCGGAGGCGACCTCGCCGGCGCTGCCGAAGAGGCCGTGCCCATACAGCGACGGCCGCGCCGAGTCTCCGGCTCCGGCGGTCGCCACGCTGGGGATGATGCAGTCGAAGTTGGCCGACCACACGCCGCTCTGGACCGGGGTGCCTTCGGGGCTCAGGACCATCGTGCCGCCCGGCGCGCAACTCGGGAACAGGAAGCACGGCACCACCAGGGTGCCTTTCACGCGCCGCGCGATCGGACCCGGATTCGGTTCGTTTTCCACTTTGGTGACGGCGAACGTCGGCGACGTGCCTTCGACCACGCCATCGGCGAGGTTGTTGTCGCCGAGCGTCGCGAATGCCGCGTTGCGCATCGACAGCTCGCGGCCGGTGTTGTTCTGGTCGCTCGCGACGGTGAAGTCCCATGCGAGGTACAGGCTCGAGCGCCCGATCCCCGCCGCTTCCAGCTTCGAGAAGATTTCTTCGAAGTGCGGTCGGCGTTCGTTGACCTTTTCTTCGGACGAGGGAACGTTGTCGCGGTAGTAGCGGAAGCCCGTCGGCGCCTGCAGGTGTTCTTTCTTCGCGTTCTTCAGATTGCGCAGCGCGACGATGTAGCGGCCTCCTGACGTGAAGTTGACGGAGGGGTGGATCTCGAGGTTCGCCTTTTCCGGTTTGACGGTCGAGTCGATCTCAACCCAGATCGGCCAGCGCTGCCCTGTGCTGGCGTCGATCACGACGACCGGCGCCGCGGCTTCCTTATAGCGCCCCAGATGGTTGATCGGCACGGCGCGCGTCGCTGCGACGTCTGCGGCCGTCTCGATTCCGGGGATCTTCAGCGCGATCACCGATCCGGGGCTGAAGCCGTCGCCGGCGTTGTAGGGAGCGACTTCGATGTGCTGGTTGGCGGCGTTCGTCGGGGTCGCGAGTTCCCTGAAGTCGATGCGACGGCCGGTCGGGCTGGTGGGGTCGGCCTTCGTGTAGTAGTCGTCAGGGAACGGGAGCATGCACTCCGAGCTGCCGGGGCTCGCGATGAACTCGCATTTGGGTTCGATCGGCAGTTCCGCCGCCGCATTTGCCCCCACGCCGATCGCGAAAATCGCCGAAGTGATAACGCCGAGCCCGCACACGCGCCCCTTGATCTTCCTCATCACCAGCCCCTTCTCCATTGCCGTCGGCCGGACCCGCGTGAAGGAGCAGATCGCGACCCTCTCCTGGCGCGCACACTAACATTTCCGGGGCGGCGCGGGAATGCGTCGAGCGCGCCGCCGGGGGGGCATGCAGACGCTAATCGGCCCGCGATAAGGCGGCTTCGAGGCTGGCGTGGGCGTCGCCTACGACCGGTCCGTGGCCGCTGGCGATACGGGCCGGCCGCTCATCGAGGAGCCGGCGAGCGCTGTCGAGCGCGACCTCCTTGCTCCAGGTCGACATGGCCGGGAACGGCCAGCGCCATACGAGGTCACCTGAGACGGCGGTGCGACCGATGGTCGAGACGGCGTCGCCGGCGAGCAACGTGCCGTCTCGGACGTCGACCAGCGAGATGTGACCGGGGGTGTGCCCGGGAGTGGCGATCACGCGCAGGGAGCCAACCTGATCTCCATCGTCGACCAGGCGCGTCGGCCGGGTATCCGGATGCCCGTAGCTTCTCGGGTTCGGGCCGGGCTCGGTCTCGCCGTTGCGCACGGAATAGTCGCCGGCGAGGAGGGCGGCCTCGCGCCTGCCGATGATCACCTCCGGTTCACCGTCGACGGCGCGGGCAAGTATGTCCAGCCCGCCAACGTGATCCCTGTGTGCGTGGGTGAGCAGGACGCGTCGCAGCGGCACCCTCAGGGCGCGAATCGTCGCGAGCACCTTCGGAGCTGCGCTGCTCGGGCAGGTGTCCACGAGCGTGAGGCCGTCCTGCTCGGCAACGAGGTAGCAGTTGAACACTCGCCGGTGGACGATCGGGGTCAGGCGCTCGCCGGTCATGACCCACCGCGTGACGGTGTCCCCGCCACGCCCGCCGGCAGGTATCCGTCGCCGGCGAGCTTGGCCATCAGTCCGCCCTGGCCGACGATGTCGAGCACGAAGTCGGGGAGCTTGACGCCCTCCAGGGTCTGGGCGTCGGCGACGCGTTCGATGCTGGCCGCGGATACGTCCAGACGCACCCGATCTCCGTCTCCCACCGTGGCGGTCACGCCGGGGATCGTCACGGCGGGCAGCCCGAAGTTGATGCTGTTGCGGAAGAACAACGAGTTGAACTCCTCGGCCACGAGCGCGACCACGCCCAGCTGCTTGAAGAGCTGCGCTACCGGCCGGCTCGAGCCGATGCCGAAGTTACGTCCTGCCACCACGATGTCACCGGGCTGGACCGCCTCTGACCAGCCGGGACGCAGGTCGTAGAAGACGTGCTTGGCGGCCTCCTCCATCGACAGCTTCATCGCGAAGCCCGGATACATGTTGTCGGTGTCGATGGAATCGCCGAAGACCCAGGCGCTCCCTTCGAGGAGCTCGATCGTCATGCCACCAGCTCGCGGGGGTCGACGATCTCTCCGGCCACCGCCGATGCAGCGACCGTGAACGGTGAGGCCATGTAGATCTCCGCATCCGGACTGCCCATCCGGCCCTTGAAGTTGCGGGTGCTTGCCGTGATGCAGACCTCCCCGGCACCGAGCAGACCCATGTGGTACCCGAAGCATGCTCCGCACGTCGAGTTGGTGACGATCGCGCCGGCGTCCGCGAGCGCCCCGACGTACCCCGCTCGAACGGCGTCTGCGTAGACGGCCTGCGAGGCGGGCGTCACGATCAGCCGGACGCCGGGGGCGACCCTCCTGCCCCGCAGCACCGCGGCGGCTATGCGCAGGTCCTCGAGCTGCCCGTTGGCGCAGGAGCCGATGAAGCACTGGTCGACCTTGCGTCGCTCGACCTGTGAGACGGGCAGTGCGTTCTCGGCGACGCTGCCCGGGCGCGCCACCCAGGGCTCGAGCGCCGAGAGCTCGATCTCCCGCCGCGCGGCGTAGATCGCGTCCGCGTCGGCCTCGACCGGCTCGAGTCGGTCGCCGGTGTGATCCTTCAAGAAGCTCAGGCAGAGCTCATCAGCGGGGAACGTCGTGAAGTCGGCAGAGACCTCGGCGCCCTGCGTCGCGATCGTGCGCCGGTCGTTCATCGGCACGGACGCCAGACCGGCGCCGCCGAACTCGATGTTGTGATTGGTGGCGTCACCGTAGGTTCCGGCCATGTGCAGGAAGATGTCCTTGCCGGAGACGACCTCGGGCTTGGTCCCTGCGAGGTCGTAGCGAATCGTCGGGGCGACCTGGAACCAGGTCTTGCCCGTACACATGATCGAGTAGACCTCCACCGGGCCGAGGCCCCGGGCTGCGGTGTTGTAGGCGCCCGCGGCGCATGTGTGCGAGTCGGTGCAAGTCAGGATCTCACCGGGTCGTGCGAGCCCGTTCTCGGCGACCACCTGGTGACAGATGCCGTGTCGCCCGACGTCGAAGAAGCGCTCGATTCCAAAGCGCCTGACGAAGGCTCGTGCGCGGACCCCACCGTCGGCGTCCTGCACGGACGGGGCGGGAACCGCGTGGTCCATGACGACGGCGAGCCTCTCGGGGTCGGCGATCCGCGTGGGCTCGGCCCACATGGTCGCGAACTGCAGGTCGATCAGAACCGTCATGTCCACGTCGCACACGACGACGTCTCCAGCCTCCACCTGCTCGAGCCCGGAGCCACGCGCGAGGATCTTCTCGATGATGGTCATGCTCATGCCGAGGCCCTCTCATAGCCGGCATAGCGCTCGCCGAGCGCCTGCCACGCCGTGAGCCCGAACAGGTCGAAGAAGCCGGCCGGGTCGGCAGTCGTCGGGACAGCGGTCATGCCGGCGAGCGAGCTGAGCGCTTCGAGCGCCGCCTTGGCGACAGGGCCGAGCACGGCGCCCGGGTGGATCGCGATGCGGTACCCGAGCTCCGACAGTCGCTCGGGTGCGAGCTCCGGGGTGCGGCCGCCGGGCACGATGTTCAGGAGCAGCGGGGCGTCGAGCTCGCGCGCGATCCGCTCGACGTCGGCGACCGACTCCGGAGCCTCGATGAAGATGACGTCGGCGCCGACCTCCGCATAACGGCGACCCCGCGCGATGGCCTCCTCGATTCCTCGCGGGGCCAGGGCGTCCGTCCGGGCGACGATCAGCGTGTCGGGATCCTCGCGGGCATCGAGCGCCGCCTGAAGCGTGACGACGAAGATGTCGGTCTCGACGACCTCCTTCCCGGCCAGATGCCCGCAGCGCTTGGGGAACACCTGATCCTCGAGCTGGATCGCAGCCACGCCGGCGCGCTCATACTCGCTCACCGTGCGAGCGACGTTGATCGGGGAGCCGTATCCCGTGTCGGCGTCGGCGATCAGCGGCACGTCCAGTAGCCCCGCGAGGACCCTCGCCCGCTCTGCCATCTCGGTCAGGGTGAGCAGGCCGATGTCGGGAAGGCCCCAGCCGGAGGCCGATACCCCCGCACCGGTCATGTATGCGGCCGGGAAGCCGAGCTTTCCCACCAGCGCAGCGGAGATGCCGTCATACACGCCGGGCGCGACCATCAGCTCATCGCCATCCAGCAACTCCCGCAGGCGGCCGGCCTTGCTCACGCGCAGCTCCCAACCTCGAACAGCGCATCGGCCGGCGCGGCCAGGAGGCCGGCGAGATCATCGACGTGGCCCAGATCCTCCAGTCCGAGCACCGCCGACTCGATTGCCCGTGTCCGCTCGGAGCCGAGCAGCGGCGTGGTCAGCGTTCGGAACTTCTCGACCACCTCGGCATTCGTGAGCGGTGACTGGATTCCGCCGCGAGGGTGATCGATGAAGGCGATCCGCTGCTCGCCCCCGACCAGCGTGAGCTCCAGCCGCGTGTTGTAGCCGTCCTCGTAGCGCCCGTCGAACGATGCTTCGTGACGGGTCGTCGTCCGTTCGATCA
Source organism: Solirubrobacterales bacterium (assembly GCA_025964115.1). GTDB lineage: Bacteria > Actinomycetota > Thermoleophilia > Solirubrobacterales > Solirubrobacteraceae > Palsa-744. Next base: position 15,687 of record JAOPZM010000036.1, on the reverse strand, counting down.
GCGTCCACACGTCGTCCGATTCGATCCGCTCGGGGGCGAACTGAGCCGCCAGGGCAGTGCCATCGAGCAGCGTCACAGCGACGGCGTACGCGAGGTTCATCTGGGCGCCGACAGCAGCCAGGGGACGAATGGCACGCCAGCCGCCGTGATGGAACGCCGGCTCGGAGACGAAGATCTCGATCGCCAAGACGCGGCCTGTGTCGAACGGCCCCTCGGCGAGCAGTGCCCGCGCGGCGTCGATCGCTGCGTGAAGGCCTGCCATCGCAGCGTAGGGCTTGATCGCGATGCGCTCCGTCTCCCACCTGCCTCCGAGCTCGGCGGCGATCTGCGAGGCGTCCGGTTCGTGGCCCTCCCCGAAGGTGGACAGGAAGCCGCCGTACTCGCGCTCGAATACCTGCTTGATCCCGGTATAGCCCCCGGCCGCGAGGGCCGCCGCCAGGAGTCCGTTGCGCGCAGCGAAGCCGTGCTGCATCCGCTTGCCCATCGACTCGAACTGCGCGGCCATCAGCCCGCACGCCTGCGTGGCCGCCAGGCCAAGCGCGTCCTCGAATGCGGACGCATCGAGCCGGTAGAGCGTGCCGACCGCGGCGGCTGCCGCCGGGCCGCCAAACACGGGCCCCGAATGCCACCCGCGGGTGAGCACCTGCGCGCCATGCAACGCCAACCCCACACGCGGCCCGACCTCGAACCCCTTGATCGCGCCGAGCAGCATCTCGGCTCCTGTGGGCGATCCCGCATGTGTCGCGGCGGCGAGCATCGCGGGCAGCACGATCGCGGCTCCGTGAACGGGCGCCACCGGGTGGTAGTCATCGAGCTCGAAGCCCTGCACGTAGGAGCTGTTCAGCAACGCCGCGGCGCTCGGCGTCGTTGTCCTGCCGGCGCCGATCAGCGGCGAGGTCCCGCCCTCTTCGAGAGCGCACAGGGCATCGGTGGCCGACACGGACCACGGGAGTCGAGCGCCCACCATCGCGCAACCGACGCCATCAAGCAGCACGTGCGCGGCGCGCTCCCGGACCGGCACCGGAACGTCCTCCAGCCGGACGCTCGCCAGCCAGTTCGCCAGTGCCGCCGTCACGCCATTCGAGGAATCCGACATCGGGGCGCACTATAGTGAATATTATAATCTTGTCCAGTATGCCCGTCTCTAGCGCGACCCCGTCCTCTGCACCGGCCGCGCGGCCCCGTCCCCGGATCGGTCGATGATGTCCGCCATGGCCTCGCTCGCACGCCCCCGGCTGCCCCGTACGGCGGAAGCGATCGCGGCCCGGGAACTGCGCGCGGCGATCGTCAGGGGAGCGCTCGCCCCTGGGGCGAAGATCCTCCAGGAGGCCACCGCACAGGAGCTCGGGATCAGCCTCATACCTTTGCGGGAAGCGCTCAAGACCCTCGCGAGCGAGGGGATCGTCACTTACGAGCCGCAGCGCGGCTACTTCGTCGCCGACCTGCAAAGCGAGGGCATCGACGAGCTCTACGCGGTGAGGGACCTCCTTGAGGCGGAGGCCGAGCGGATCGCGGTAGGCCGTCTCGGTGCCGAGGCGATCGAGCTGATGGGCGCGCAGCTTCGCGTCCAGGGGCGCGCCGTCGCCGAGCGTGACGCGGTCGAGATGATCGCCGCCAACCGGGTGTTCCACTTCACGCTCTTCGAGCGCTGTGAGAACCCGTGGCTGCTGCGCTTCGTGGCGCAGCTCTGGGACGCGCTCGACCCCTACCGTGTCCTCTCCTACCGCCGCATGTGGCTCCAGGACGACGAGCGACTGATCCCCGACGAGATCCTCGCCGAGCACCGGCAGATACTCACGGCCCTACAAAGACATGACCACGCGCTGGCCCTGCAGCTGCTGCGCGAGCACCGCGAGCGTTCGCGCGCCTTCGTGGTCGTGTTGAGCCCCGCCGATCACGCGTCCCGCTGAGCGCCATCGAGACGTGTTCCAGCCGATCCTGTGTGGGATGATCGGAGGCGTGGACGATGCTGTGGCGCGCTACCGGACGGCCTCCGAAAGCAACGACATCGATGCGCTGATCGCGACGCTGGCTCCCGAGGTGGAGCTGATCTCGCCCCTCTCCGGACGCCTGGTGTTCCGGGGACACGACGACCTGCGGATCCTGTTGAGCGCCGTCTATGGAGGCATGCGTGGCCTGCGCTGGCGCGAAGAAGTGGGGAATGGGGCAACGCGCGTCGTCCTGGGTGACGGCAGGATAGGTCCGTTCAAGCTCGCAGATGCGATGGTCTGCGAGCTCGATGCCGAGGGACGCATTCGTCGGATCAGGCCCTATCTGCGGCCTTGGCTCGCACTGACCTTCCTCGCGCTCAAGCTCGCACCGAAGATGAGCCGCACGCCAGGCGTCCTTCTTCGCGCAGCCCGACGAGCCTGACCTGGCGAGCTCGAGACGGTCGATGCCAGCCTTCGCCAGCCCCTGCTGGTGACATACACGGCCGATCCGCGGGTCGACGCCTACATCGCCGGCCTGCCCGACTGGCAGCAGGCCGTCTGCCAGGAGGTTCGCGACCTGGTTCACGCTGCCGATCCAGAGGTCACCGAGACGATCAAGCGCCGCGACCGTCCGTATTTCGTCCTGCAGGGCAACATCTGCGCGCTGTTGGCGGCGAAGGATCACGTGAACGTGTTCCTCTACGACGGCGCCATCGTCCCCGATCCTGACGGGATCATCACCGGCGGTCACGACAACAAGACCGCCCGCACGATGGCTATTCGCCACGGCGAAGACATCAACGCACCTGCTCTGACCGCGATGTTCGAGCGCATGATCGCCAACAATCGCGCCGGAGGCTGGCGCAAGATCAAGCGCGAAGGATGAAGATCCTGATTCTCGAGCATGAACCCGAGTCGCCCGCCGGGTTGCTCGCCGGGTGGGCGCAGGGGAGGGGTCATTCATTGGAGACCCTGCATGTCCCGAGGCTCAAAGGGTGGCCCGATCCCAGCGAGTCCGACGTGATCGTCAGCCTCGGCTCTGACTGCTCGGCCCACGCCTCGGCGGATCCGTGGATCGAGCGAGAGATCGCGTTCCTGGGCGAATCCCATCGCGCCGGCGTACCGATCCTCGGGATCTGCTTCGGCGCCCAGGCGCTCGCACTCGCTCTGGGTGGGACGGTGCGACGCGCAGACTTCGCTGAGGTCGGGTGGAGTTCGACGGATAGCAGCGAGCCCGAGTTGCTGCCGCGGGGGCCGTGGTTCGGTTGGCATGAGGATGTCTTCAGCGTTCCTCCGGAAGCGCGCGAGATCGCGCGCTCCGACGCCGGTCCCCTGGCCTTCGTGTTGGGCCGCAGCATTGGCTTGCAGTTCCACCCCGAGGTCGACTCGAGTGTCATACAAGGGTGGATCAGCGGGGCCCGCGATCGCATCGCCGAGCTCTCGATCGACGAGGACGCGCTGTTGGGGGGCGTCGCGGCGGACGGGGACGCAGCGAGAGCCCGAGCCGAGGACCTGTTCGATCGCATCGCGGGCTACTGGCGATGCGCAAGCTGATCTACTCGATGGGAGTGTCGCTGGACGGCTACATCGCCGGGCCCGACGGCGACATCGGCTGGTCGGCGCCGGACGAGCAGCTCCATCGCTTCCACAACGAGCAGATGCGGGAGATCGGAACGCACCTGTGCGGACGCGGGCTCTACGAGGCGATGCTCTACTGGGAGACTGCTGAGGAGAACCCATCGGCGCCCGAGCACGAGCTCGAGTTCGCGCGTATCTGGAAGCAGATACCGAGGATCGTCTTCTCGAGCAGCCTGGAGCACGTCGTGGGCAATGCGAGGCTGGTCAAGGATGGCCTTGCCGAGGAGGTCGCCCGGCTGAAGGCACAGCCGGGCAAGGACCTGGCCGTTGGCGGTGCGGGCCTGGCGTCGACGCTGATCGGGCTCGACCTAATCGACGAGTACCGCCTGTTCGTCAGCCCGGTCGTCCTGGGCGGCGGCACGCCCTACTTCGCTGCGCTCGACCGCAGGATGGACCTGGAGCTGCTCGAGACGCGGACGTTCGACTCTCGCGTCGTCTACTTTCGCTACCGGCCCGTCTAGGGGGCCGACACCCCCCGGGATCAGCCAGCTGCTCCCGCGGGCGGCTCGCCCTCGGGCGGCTGCGTGGCGGGCGCCTGAGGCTTCTCGGTCCCATCCGGCTCGAGCCTGTCCACATAGGCCTGGGCCTTGGCCGCCGCGTCGGCGATCCGGTCGTGGTACTTGCCGCCGCTTCTCTGGTCGGCTGTGACCTCGGCCTTCTCCACGGCCTCCTTGATCTGATCCTTGTGCTCGGCAGCCGTGTTCTCTGCCTTGTTCGTCAGCTGCTTGAGCCTGTCTGAGATTCCCATGTCGCTCACCTCGGGAGGGTTGGCGGAACGCCCATCTTGACACGCCGGCGACTCCGCCTCCGCAATCGCGCGCCTGGCCCTAGTCGCGCGCCGGCGCCCCGTAACGCAGGCCGTCCACGATCAGCCCCAGCAGGCGGGCGGCCTGCTCGCGCCAGCCGTCCTGCTGGGGCAGCAGGAAGGCCGAGCCGGTGGCACGGAAGACGTCCTCGGCGTCGATATCGGGCCGCAGCGTGCCGGCATCGACCCCGGCTTTCAGCAGCGTCGCGAAGGCGGCCAGCAGCTGGCCGCGGGTCTCGGCGTAGATGTCGTGGCCGGACTCGATGATGGCCCGCAGCGCGTCGGCCATGCCGCGCTTGGCCGCGACATAGTCGACGTAGCGTTCCATCCAGCGCTCGAGCGCGATGTCCGCGGGATATGCGGCGAGCAGCTCCGTGGCGGCGTCGGTGATGTGAGCCACCTCGCTCCGGTAGGCGGCCTCCACGAGCGCGTCGCGGGTGGGGAAGTTGCGATACAGCGTGGCGATGCCGACGCCGGCGCTCGCGGCGATCGCCTCCAACGGGACACCGGTGCCAGACTGTGCGAACAGCTCCGAGGCCGCGGCGAGGAGCTTTTCACGGTTGCGCCGGGCATCGGCGCGCAATGTGTTTGAGGTGGAGCTCATCAGGAAATGGAGGCAACCTCCACTTTGTGCTACGTTGCTGCTAGCGAGCGGAGGACATCTCCGCTTATCAGCTTAGCGTCGCCAACAAGGGAGATCCCATGCCTGCCCTGATCAGCACGCCATTCGGCTTCGACACGACCGCCGCCGAGGTTCTCGACGGCGTGGACCTCTCCAAGAAGCGCGCCGTCGTCACCGGCGCTGCGTCCGGAATCGGCATCGAGACGGCCCGTGCGCTCGGCGGCGCCGGCGCCGCAGTCACGTTGGCCGTGCGCGACACCGCCAAGGGCGGCGAGGTCGCGGCCGACATCACCGGGACAACCGGCAACGAGCAGGTCGAGGTCGGTGCCCTGGAGCTGACCGACCCGGCCAGCATCGACGCCTTCACCGGTGCCTGGCGCGGCCCGCTTGACATCCTCGTCAACAACGCCGGCGTCATGGCGCTGCCCGAGCGCACGCTCACCGACGGCCAGGAGACGCAGTTCGCCACCAATCACCTCGGCCACTTCCGCCTGGCCCTCGGGCTGCATGATGCGCTGGCAGCCGCCGACGGTGCCCGCATCGTCGCGGTCAGCTCGAGCGCGCACCTGCGCTCGCCGGTCGTCTTCGACGATCTCAACTACTCCTTCCTCGAGTACGACGGCTGGGCCGCCTACGGGCAGTCGAAGACGGCCAACATCCTCTTCGCGGTCGGCGTGGCTCAGCGCTGGGCAGGCGAGGGCATCGTCGCCAACTCGCTGATGCCGGGGTCCATCCGCACGGGCCTGCAGCGTCACATCGACCCCGAGTGGTACGAGCGCGTCCGCGACGAGCTCAAGGACATCATGCCGGTCAAGTCGCCGGAGCAGGGTGCGGCGACGTCGGTGCTGCTTGCCGCCTCGCCATCGGTCGATGGCGTCTCCGGCCGCTACTTCGAGGATGTGAACGAGGCGGAGATCGTTACCGAGCGCGGGAGCATCGGCGCGCGAGGCGTCGCCGGCTACGCGCTCGATCCGGCCAACGCCGAGCGCCTGTGGGACGTGTCGCTCGGGCTGATTCGTCCCTAGCGCGGCCCGCGACGGCAGGCGGATGGACAACCACTGAACGCGAGGGAGAACCCAATGACCACCACCGATCTCATCAGCACCCAATTCGGATTCGACTCGACCGCCGCCGAGGTGATCGAGGGCATCGATCTGTCTGGCAAGCGCGCGATCGTGACCGGCGGGTCGTCGGGGATCGGAATAGAGACCGCGCGTGCGCTGGCCGGCGCGGGCGCCGAGGTCACGCTCGCCGTGCGCGACACCGACGCCGGGGAGCGCACGGCCGCCGACATCACGGCCACCACCGGCGACACGGACATCCAAGTGGGCCGGCTCGACCTCGCCGACCGCGCGTCGGTCGCCGACTTCGCCGCGCGCTGGAGCGGACCGCTTCACCTGCTCATCAACAACGCGGGTGTGATGGCCCTGCCCGACCTTCAGTTGACCCCGGAGGGCTGGGAGTTGCAGTTCGCGACCAACCACCTCGGCCACTTCGCGCTTGCGCTCGGGCTCCACGACGCACTGGCGGCCGCCGGCGAGGCGCGGATCGTGTCGCTCAGCTCACGTGCGCACCTGCGCTCGCCGGTCGTCTTCGAGGACATCAACTTCAGATCCCGTCCCTACGACCCCGGGCTCGCGTATGGACAGTCCAAGACGGCCAACATCCTGTTCGCAGTCGAGGCGACGCGCAGCTGGTCCGGCGAGGGCATCACCGCGAACGCGGTCCACCCGGGTGCGATTCTGGACACCAACCTGACGCGTCACTACGACCCGTCGGCCCTCGAGAAGCTCGTGAGCTCGGGAACGTACACATTCAAGACCCGCGAGCAGGGAGCCGCGACGAGCGTCCTGGTCGCCACCTCACCGCAGCTCGAGGGGATCGGCGGCCGCTACTTCGAAGACTGCAACCAGGCGAAGCTACTCGACCCCGACGCCCCGGATACGAGCAGCTCCGGTGTCGCCGCGTACGCGCTCGACCCCGACAACGCCCGCCGGCTCTGGGAGGTCTCACTCGACGCAATCCGGTGAACGGTCTCGGCGCGGCGATTCACCGGCCGCGACATCGTCCTATGCTCTGGCCCATGCGTAGGGACGTGCTTGCGCTGGCAGCCGTCGCCTTGGGCTCTTTGCTCGGAGCTCTCGGCCCCTCGGCGCAGGCCGCGCCTTCGTTCCTTCGGGCCGGCCCTGCCGGCGGGCCGGCGGGGGTTGCCCAGATCCTCGACGCCGGTGGACGTGAGGTGCTCCTGAAGGGTGTGAACGTTGACGGGCTCGTCGACTATTTCCGGCCGGACCTGGTGGCGCCATACCCGAGCTCGCCAGCCTCCTACTCGAGCGGGGCGTGCCCGGCAGACGACACGACGGTCGAGGGTGTCGACGTCTGCCAATACGACTTCTCGCAGCTCGCACCGCTCGGCTACGACGCGATCCGCCTGAACGTGTCCTGGAGCCTGCTCGAGCCGACGCCGGGAAGGATCGACAAGACCTACCTCAACCGCATCGCACAGGTCGTCGCCTGGGCGAAGCGGGCCGGCGTCTACGTCGTCATCGACATGCACCAGGACGCGTGGAGCAAGTACGTCTACACCGCGCCGGGCGACAGCTGCCTGGCACCGTTGCAGGCGATCCGCGGATTCGACGGTGCGCCTGCGTGGGCGAGCCAACATGCGACTCCCGCGTGCGCGCTCAATGGCGTGCGCGAGCTCGACCCTGCCGTCCAGGAAGACTTCCAGAAGCTCTACGACGACGCCCCGGCACTGGACGGGGTTGGTTTGCAGGAGCACTACGCCAACGCGATGCTCGCGCTGGCGCAGCGCTTCCACGAAGAGCCGACGGTCGCGGGCTACGAGATCATCAACGAGCCTTCCCCCGGCTTCAACGCCCTCCCCGGCGCGGTGGACGCCACAGAGCTGTTCCCGTTCTACGGGAAGGTGGTCAACCACGTCGTCAGCAGCGTGCCCGGCTTCCGTCAGCTGTTCTTCATCGAGCCGAACGCCGAGCGCGATCTCACCGACCAGAGCGCGATCGTCACACCCTGGTCCGCGTACAGCTCATACCCGAACGTCGTCTATGCGCCGCACATCTACACCGGCGTGTTCACGCTCGACCAGCAGGTCGCTTCGACGCGGTTCTTCCCCTCCGACGGGGGATACAAAAGCGCGATCTCGGACGCGAAGGCTCTCGGTCTACCGCTATGGATCGGCGAGTTCGGAAACAACCCGTCGGACGACAACACGCTCCTGCGCACCAGCTATGAACTGCAGGACCTCTACGGGCTCGGCGGCGCGCTGTGGCTGTGGAAGGAGAACGCGAACGACATCAACCGTGCGGTCTTCTGGGGCGTCTATGGGCCGCCGTTCCCGCCCGGCACGCCGCAGCCGACGCGGATCACCTACACGTCGCGAGCATTCCCCCTCTACACAGCGGGGGATCTGAGGAGCTTCGCCTACGACCCCGCCTCGGCGAGCTTCGATCTCCACGCCCAATCGGCTCCCGTTGCCCTGGGCGCCCACAACCTCGCGACGGTGATCTTCGTTCCCCGAGCGGTGAGCGCGAGCGTTGGAGTCACCGGAGCAAGGCTGCGAACGGTGACGCGAGCCGACGGCAGCCGGATCCTCTATGCCTGGCCCTCCGGCGGCCCCTACAGCGTCTTCACGATCGGCAGCTAGCGGGCACTCGCCGCTCGTCGCCCGGCGGGTGCGCGCTACCGCTGGTAGAAGATGACGGCCTGCCGCCCGAGCGGTGAGCGTCCGTCCGCGTCGTTTACCGTCCAGGTGACGAGGGTAACCGCGCAGCGTGGATTGGCGTCCGAAGGAGCCGAGGCCTTGCTCGCGAGCGTGATCGACCAGCAGCTGATCACGTATCTGATGGACGCTCACGCTATCGAGGAACAGACGCTCGGGCTGCTGCGCAGGGCCCGCCGCACCACCGAGCGGGACGAGCTGCGTGAGCTCTACGACGAGAATCTCGCGCGGGCGGAGGACCACAGGCAGCTGCTGGAGGACCGGCTGCGGGCACACGGTGCGAAGTCCTCGGCGCTCAAGGACGCGGCCATACGCCTGGGTGCGCTCAACTGGAGCCTGATCTTCCAGGAGCAGCCGGTCACGCCCGGAAAGGCGACCGCGCTCGTGTTTGCGCTAGCCCATCTGAAGATCGCCGGCTACGAGCTGCTCAAGCGCGTGGCCGCACGGGCCGCTGACGAGGCGACGGTCGCGATGGCCGAGCAGGTGCTCGCCGACGAGCGCGCCGGCGTGGCGCGTCTGAGCGGGAGCTTCGACCAGGCCGTGGAGGCCTCGCTCGAGGTCTCGAAGGCTCCTCGCTACGCCGTCGGACAGCTGCGTCGCACGCTGGCGATCGGCGAGGGCAAGCCGGCTCCGCTGCGCCCTGTTTAGCGCCACCGGCGGCGGGTATCGGCGAGACCGAAGCACTCGAGAAAACGTCGAGCGAGCGAGGATGAGCATCGTGTCCATGGCCCATGCGGTCGGGCGTCGGCGGCCACCACAGCCGACGCCTGGTCCGGAGATACCGACGGGTCCCGAGCCGCCTGCACCTGACCCGAAGCCGCCCAGGCCCGCGCCGAACCCCTCTCCGATACCGCCAGACCCGAACCCGCCGAGCATCTGAGCGCGCTCGGCGCCTCGGCGGCGTGCGTCACAGCGCTCCCTTGCGGCGGTCACGGTCTTCACTCTCGCCTACGAGCAGGAAGGCGAGCGCGACGAAGGCGATGCCGGCGAGACCCAGCAGGCCCGCGCCGATTATCGACGCGACGGTCTTTCCGACGGCGAGAATCAGCACGAGGCCGGCCACCAGCGCGAGCGCTCCGACGGTCCCTGCGAAGAAGTCGGCTCTCGTGAGCGGACGCATCCTGCCCGACGATACCCCTCCGCCAGGCCTTGAAACGGGCGCAGCTGGTCTATGAACCGTCAGAGTTCGTACAAAACCGGACGCGAAACCGAGTATTGCTGTGCTGGACGCGATCCGGTAGAATCCTGCGAGTAAGCGAGAGCCGCTTGGGGTAGCTCGATACCCCGAAGGCGTCCGACAAACGGAGGAGGTTGCAGATGGCTTCAACCGCCGCAGTCGTGCCCAGGCAAGGGCTCGTTTCAGGGAAGACAGAGGATGTTGCCGAGCTCTTCGAGCGCTGGCACCGTAACGGCGATCCGGTAGCGCGTGAGGCCCTCGTACGCCGCTTCATGCCGCTCGCGCGTCGCTTGGCGCGCCGCTACGAACGCTCCTCGGAGCCCTTCGAGGACCTCCTGCAGGTGGCATCGCTCGGTCTGTTGAAGGCGCTGGACCGCTTCGACCCGACACGCGGGCACCCCTTCTCCTCCTTCGCCGTGCCCACGATCCTCGGTGAGATGCGCCGCTACTTCCGCGACTCCGGCTGGTCGGTCCACGTCCCTCGCGGAGAGCAGGAGCGCGCGCTCAAGGTGCGCGATGCGCAGGAGACATTCGCGAACGAGCATGGGCATGCACCCACCGTGAACCAGCTCGCCGAGTACCTCGAGGTGGACAGCGGCGAGGTGATCGAAGCGCTGCAGGCGATCCAGGCATACGAGGCCCTCTCGCTTGATGCCCCGCGCCCGGGCGCCGACGGAGACGCGATGACCTATGGCGAAGCTGTCGGTCACGAGGACGAGCGCTACGAGCTCGTGGAGCTCGACGCGACAGTCACTGCAGTGCTCGAGCGCATCCCGAAGCGGGAGCGCATGATCCTGCGCATGCGGTTCGTCGAAGACCTCACCCAGACCGAGATCGCCGCTCGCGTGGGCGTCTCGCAGATGCAGGTCTCGCGACTGCTGCGCCGCTCGCTCGATCAGCTTCGCGCTCTCACGCAGGACACCAAGAAGGCGCTCTAAGCAGTCGGCCCTGCGGCCTGTATCTTTCGGTTGCACACAGCCTGACCGAGCATGGCTCGCGGAGTCTCTCGGTCTGCACCGATCGCCGCACCGGGATGGCCGCGCCTCCGAACATCCGCCTCGATCTCTCCAACCGGCCCGAGAACGTCGTCCTAGTACGCGAGACGCTCGCGGGCGTCGCTGAGGCGATCGGGCTGGACGCGGCCGACCTCGATGACATTCGCACGGCGGTCACCGAGGCGTGTAACAACGTGGTGCTGCACGCCTACGAGGGCGAGGAAGGTGCGCTCGAGGTCGAGATCTACGCCACGGGCGGCTCCTGCGGGGTCTTCGTGCGCGACCGCGGGATCGGACTCCAGCCGCAGACGAGCGAGGATCAGTGGATCGTCGGCATCGGGCTGCCGGTCATCGAAGCGCTCTCCCAAAGGGTCGACTTCGAGGAGACGACGGGCGGCGGGACGGAAGTGCGAATGGAGTTCGCCACCCCCGGCGCGCGCACTCTGGAGGCGCCCGACGACGAGTCGTCCGGCTTTCCCAATGGCGCGCGAGGAGCGGGGTCGACGACGAGCGTCACGATCGCCCCGGTCGCGCCTCTCGCGCGCACCGTGCTGCCGCGGCTGCTGGGCGTGCTCGCGGCGCGCGCCCAGTTCTCAACCGATCGCATCTCCGACGCGCTGCTCGTCGCCGATGCGCTGAGCGCCCACGCGTCCCGCTCCGCGAACGCGGGCCATCTCAGGATCACGGTGAGCATCGAGCCGCGTAACCTCCAACTGAGCCTGGGGCCGCTCGACTCGGGTGGCGCCCGTGCGTTGGTCTCCGGCTCGAACGTCGACGGTGTCGGGCGGGTGATCGAGAAGCTCAGCGACCATCTTGGCGTCGTCGTCGACGGCGCCTACGAGGTGCTCGACCTGCAGATCATCGATCGACGCTGACCGGTTAGGGCGTTGGCCCGCTCGCGCGCGGCGGCGGTCGGTGCGCCAGACGACGGCTTCGCCCATAGCTAAGGCCACTTCGGCCCACACGCGCGATCGAGCGGGCCACAAGCGCACCGACGATCAGGTAGACGAGGAGCGCGATGCCCCAGTCGACGGTGATTTCCCGCTTCGCGTGCCCTTTGAAGGTGATAAGGCCGGTGAACGCGCCGGCGAAGAAGTTCGCACCTTCATGGATGCCTTTCACGATCGTGTTCCGGCTGTTCGCATCGACGTCGCGAAGGACGATCGCCAGGGCTATGAGCAGCGCGATCAGGGTGGCGACTGTCATCACGATACGCGCGATCGCAACGACACCCCATCCGACGGTCCCGACGGCGGCAGCACCGACATCCCGGGGCCGCCAGAGCGATCTGCGGGGGCGCCTCTCGGTCCACGCGGCTCGATCTGCTGGGCCTGCTTCCGTACCGGCGAAGCCCGTTCGCTCATTCGCTCCGGGCGGCACGCCCTCGGCGCCTTCACGGCCTTCGGGCGCTTCTTCCGCGGCGGCAGACCTGCGGCGTCTTCCCAAGATAGTCATACATTGGCTCTACCCCAGGCCCGCCCCCGTAAACCCGTCGGTGGGGTGCTGCCGACCGCTCACAGGTTTCCACGGGGCGTTCGCGGGGAAGCCCAATGTGTGAGAAAACAGCCAGCGCTCTGCAGAGCCGCGATCAATGAGACCCCGGTGAATGCTTGGCGGTCCGAAGGGGAGCCGCAAGGCGAATGCCATATCTGAATTGTCCCCGTTGCAAGCTCTCGATCCGGATCCAGAACACCAACCTGGCGATGGACCGCTGCCCCAGGTGCCTGGCCCGGAGCGGGCGCGTCGCGCACCTGCAGCTCGCGGAGCGACCGCTGGGCGCGCGTGAAAGCGGGAGGGGATCCAGCTCGTTGGTGGGCCCACGCTCGAGCGACGGGCGCTCACAGCTCAGGAGCTAGCCGCCGTTTAGAGGACGACCGCTCGCGGGCACCTTGTCTCTGGTGGCGCCCACGGATCGGGCGCCACCAGGCTTTCGTGAAGGCGTCCAGTCGGCGTCAGCCACCGGCTGTCGCCGGCGTGAGCCACCTGGTGCGCCTCCGCTTCCGTTCAGCTCGGCTGCCATGGTGATTCCTCCTTTCTTTGAAGGTGCACTCTCGTCTGGCGTCTACCCGTGGCCGGGCCTGGGAACCTTCGAATAGAGACAGCTAATCCGCGAGTTTGCGGGCTGCGAATCACGGCGACCGGACCACAGCTTCAAACGATTAGGGCTGCCTCGTCATGGGTAGTGAAAGAGCAAGGTCGGGCGTGATAATGCGCCTGGCACCAACATTCGGAGGCTGTAATGGTTGCTCTGGTGGCGCTCGTGTTGATTCTCGCCATATTTGGTGGGCTCGGGTTCGCAGTGCACGTTCTCTGGTATGTGCTGATCGCCGCTATTCTGCTGTGGCTGATCGGCTTCTTCGTTGGAGGCGTCGCTGATGGTGGCGGTGGCCGCCGCTGGTACGGGCGCTGGTAGCGCGCGCGCATCATCGGGTCGCACCGCGGCTGTACGGCAGATGCCAACATGAGTGACGATGACATCCTCGCTCCCGAGTCCTGCGCGACAGGCATGTTGGGTCGGGAGCGGGGTTTTCATCATCTGACTCTTTTTCACTCAGGTGACGACGGGTTCGTGAATGGAACGCTGCCGTTCATAGCAGAGGCGCTTACGGCCGAAGAGCCCATCCTCGTCGCTGTCGGTAGTGGCAGGATCGCGTTGCTCAAGGAAGCGCTCTCATACGACTCGCAGGGTGTCCAGTTCACCGATATGCAGGTCCTCGGCAGCAATCCCGCCCGCATCATTCCCGCCTGGCGACGGTTCCTCGATGAGCACGCCCCCGAAGGCAGGTCCGTCAGGGGGATCGGCGAACCGATCTGGCCAGGACGCAGCGAACACGAGTTGACCGAGTGCCAGCGACACGAGTCGCTGCTCAATGTCGCCTTCGACCACGGCCAGGCATGGTCCCTGCTGTGTCCTTACGATGTCGATGCCCTCGAGGACGAGGTCATCCTCGCCGCCCACGAGAGTCACCCGTTCATCGCAGAGTATGGCGCCGTCCGCGAAAGCGCGGTCTCCCCGACGAGCGGCAGCGGACAGAGCGTCTTCGACGGGGTGCTGCCCGACCCCGTGACCGAGCCCGTGGAGCTCGAGTTCACCGGAGATGAGCTGGGAGCGCTCCGGCACTCGGTGGCCCGAATTGGCTCGAGCGTGATGCTGCCGCCAGCTCGCGTCGACGATCTCGTGCTCGCGGTGAACGAGCTCGCGAGCAACAGCATCTATCACGGCGGTGGCGTCGGGAAGCTGCGGATCTGGCGCGACGGCGAGACCCTGCTGTGTGAGGTGCGCGACCGGGGCCGAATCACCGAGCCGCTGGTCGGGCGGGTGAAGCCGGCGCCCGAGCAGTGGACCGGCCGCGGGCTGTGGCTGGTTAATCAGGTTTGTGACCTGACCCAGATCCGCTCGGACGCGGCCGGCAGCGTCGTGCGCGTGCATATCGGACTCGCCTGAACTGCTCAGCGGGCCCGCTTGATCACCGACCGCTGAGCCAGGTCGAGAGATCTCAGCTCGCCCAACGGGACTTTGGCGCCGATCGGCGGGGTTCCGGAGTGCCCGCCGGTTTTGCAATCGGACGGTAAGGGTAGGCCTGACACGTCAATGGAACGTGAACCCGACGCCCGCCAGGAGAGGGCAACGGAGGGGCTGCCTGAAGCCTCCGACCGGCTGCCCGAGGAAGGCCCCGGCCGTCAGGTCGCAGAGGATGTTCCGGAGGCGGCGGAAGGGGCGGCCCGCGAGGCGGCGCGACGACATGCCCGGCGCGTCGGCGGACCCTATCCGGAACACCAGCACGGGCAGATGGGCGGTCCCGGTGGGGTGTGAGCAGGCAGACACAGGGCGCAACGAGACTCCGCTCGAACGGCTGGACCGCAACCTGCAGGAGCTGCTCAGCGAGCTGAGGGTCGTCGTCACGGGCGTCCAGGTGCTGTTCGCGTTCCTGCTCGTCGTCCCCTTCAATGTCGGCTTCGTCCATATCGGACCGTTCCAGCGCGGCGTCTACTTCGTCACGCTGCTGCTGGCAGCGCTCGCCGCGGTGTGCATGCTGGGCCCGGCCGCGCACCATCGGATCCTGTTCCGCTGCGACGACAAGGAGCACATCGTGTTCATCTCCAACCGGCTGATGATCACCGGACTCGGGTTTCTGGCGCTCGCGATGTGCGGGAGCCTGCTGCTCGTGGCGACGAAGCTTTTCGGCTTGGAAACAGGCGTGATCACGGTGGCTGTCGCGGCCATGGCCTTCATCGCGATCTGGTTCGTGATGCCGCTTCTGCGCAAAGCCAGGCTGGATGCGGCCCGGCCGGGGTCCGGCGAGCCTGCGGCGGACCATCGGGGAGGACCGGGGGAGCTTCGCGTGCGGCGCGTCCCCTGACGTGGGTTGAGGGTGTCTGACCCGACCGCGCGACGCTAACATCACGCTCGTGACGGCGGACAAGCATCTTCGGATAGACCTCCGCAGCGAGCAGGACAGGGTCGTGCTCGCGCTGCACGGCGAACTCGACCTCGTCGGCGCTCCGCTTCTCCAGAGCGAGATCGAGAGCGCCGCGGTGGAGGCGGCGCCGCTGATCGTGCTCGACCTCGAGGACCTTCAGTTCATCGACTCCTCGGGCCTACGGGTGATCCTCTCCGCTCACGAGCGCGCACGCGAGCGCGGTCAGGGGTTCGCGCTCACGCGCGGCTCCCACCAGGTCCAGCGGCTGCTGTCGATCGCCGGCGTGAGCGGGCACCTGCAGATCATCAGCTCGCCGGACGAGCTGCTGACACCCGGGCAGAAGGGCTAGCGGAGAC
>JAOPZM010000262.1 GCA_025964115.1 Solirubrobacterales bacterium | reverse complement strand
GCCTCGTCCTCGTGATCGGCGGTCTCTGGTGCGTACGCGAGTGGACGCG
Organism: Solirubrobacterales bacterium; assembly: GCA_025964115.1. Lineage (GTDB taxonomy): Bacteria > Actinomycetota > Thermoleophilia > Solirubrobacterales > Solirubrobacteraceae > Palsa-744. The sequence goes on along the minus strand of JAOPZM010000262.1, from coordinate 15,926 downwards.
GCGCCACGGTGCCAGAACGGCGGCGACGCTCGCCTTCGTCGGGCTGTTCGCCTTCGTCGCCTCGCACGTCCTCGCCCTGGCGATCGGGGCATGGCCGTCCATGCTGCTCGTGGCCGCCGCGATGGCGGCGGTGGCCTGGACGCGCGCCGACGCGCGCGTGTAGCGATGCTTGCGCTGACGGCCGCGCCGGGGGCTCCGGGCAACGTTCGGCTGCGAGAGGTCCCCGAGCCCGCTGTCCGGCATGGCGGTCGTGCGGGTGAATGCCTTCTCGCTGAATCGGGGCGAGATCAGGGGCCTCGCGGAGGCGATCGACGCGATTACGAATCGGCGGATCGGGGGCAAGGCCGTGCTCCACGTCGATTGAGACCTGTGCAACGGGCTCCGCTCAACGCATTAGGCTGACGGCGCCGATGGAGACCCCACCGCCGACTCAGCTCGAGCGACCGCGCTCGGTCGCGGAGATCATCGGTGAGGCGCTCGACATCTACCGGCGCTACCCGCTGCTGTTCCTCACGCTCGCGTTCGGCGTGATCGTCCCGTACGAGCTCGCGGTGCTCGCAGCGACTGGAGAAGGTCCGCTGGCCACGCAGAACCACCGCAGCGCCGGGGTCGCCATCCTGCTCTTCCTGCTCGACTACGCGCTCGTCCAGCCGCTCATCTCGGCGCTGCAGATCCATGCCGTGATGCAGATCGGCGGGGGCCGCCGGCCGCAGCTGGCGCAGGTCGCCGCACCCGGGCTGCGTGTGCTGCCCGAGGTCGCCGCCGCCGTGATCGCCGCGGGGCTCGGTATCGCCCTCGGCTTCCTCGCTCTGATCCTGCCGGGAATCCTGCTGGCGCTGCGGTGGTCGGTCGTCGCCCAGGTGGCGGCGGTCGATCACGACGGATGGCTCCCGTCGCTTCGGCGCAGCGGTGAGCTCACGCGTGGCAACTACTTGCGAATCTTCGGGCTGCTCCTTCTCAACGGGCTCCTGGCCGGCGGCGTCACCCTCGCGGCGGCCGCGATCCCGCTCGGCAGCACCTCCGGCCCGGCCTCGGTCGCGCTCGGCATCGTGGCCCGTACGCTCACAGCGTCCTTCACGGCTCTCGCGCTCGCCCTGCTCTACTTCGACCTGCGCGCGCGCAGGTCAGGGATCGCCGTGCAGCCCGCCCCCGAGGAGCAGCCGCCGCACGACGGCCCATGAGCAGACCTCAGCCGCCGCTGAAGCGCGCAGCCTCCTCGGAGCCGCCGGTGGCGTCTCCCGCGCTGTAGGAGTGCGCGCCCGCGCCTGCGAGGCGGCCGCCGTCGACGATCAGGTATTCCTCGCGGATCGGGCGCCCGTCGAACCAGCACTCGAGGATCTCGCGAGCGCCCGCCGCATACCGGGCCTGCGCGGACAGGCTGGTGCCGGACGTGTGCGGGGTCATCCCGTGATGTGGCATCGAGCGCCAGGGATGGTCCCTGGGCGGGGGCTGCGGAAACCACACGTCTCCCGCGTAGCCGGCCAGCTGGCCGCTCTCGCAGGCTCGCGCGACCGCGTCGCGGTCGCAGATCTTGCCGCGCGCGGTGTTGATCAGATACGCGCCGCGCTTCATCTTGGCGAGCAGATCCGCGTCGAACATGTTCTCGGTCTCGGGGTGCAGCGGAGCGTTGATCGTGACGACGTCGCAGACCTCCACGAGCGACTCCACATCCGGGTGGAAGGTGACACCGAGCTCCTGCTCCACTTCTGGGGAAAGGCGGTGACGATCGGTGTAGTGAAGGCCGACCTCGAACGGCTTCAGCCGCCGGAGGACCGCCGAGCCGATGCGTCCGGCGGCGACGCTGCCGACCTGCATCCCCTCCAGGTCGTAGGAGCGCGAGACGCAGTCGGCGATGTTCCAGCCGCCCTCGACGACCCACTGGTAGGAGGGGATGTAGTTGCGCACGAGCGCCAGGATCATCATCACGACGTGCTCTGCCACGCTGATGCTGTTGGAGTAGGTCACCTCGGCGACGGTCAGGCCGTGCTCGATCGCCGCCTGAAGGTCGACGTGGTCTGAGCCGATGCCGGCCGTCAGCGCGAGCTTCAGCTGCGGCGCCTTGGCGATCCGCTCAGCCGTCAGGTAGGCCGGCCAGAACGGCTGGGAGATCACGACCTCCGCCTCGGGCAGCTCCCGCTCGAAGACCGAGTCGGGACCATCCTTGTCGGAGGTGACGGTCAGGCGGTGGCCGCGCTCCTCGAGGAACCCGCGGAGCACCAGCTCGACTGAGACGCACCCGAGCAGCTCCCCGGGCGTGAAGCCGATCGCCTCGGGTGTCGGCGTGCTCTGCCCGTCGTGGTAGCGCTCGATCTTCGGGATCTCATCGCGTGCGTAGGACGGCGGGTAGCCGTCCACGGGATCGTCGTAGAGGACGCAGAGGACGTTCGCCATTGCCTGACCCTTCCTCGTCGTTGTCCGTCCGGGTCCCCATAACCGCGAACGTGAATCAGGCGATTATGAGCGAGCGGCGGCGGCCGCGCACCCCGGCGCGACGGCTGGCGACTCGCACCGCTGCCGGCTCCCCTCCTGCCCGTGAGCCCGCACTCGGACATAATCCCCGCGATGAGAGCCCTCCAGATCACCGAGCTGACCGGTCCCGACAGCGCCCTGTCGCTGGTGGAGCTGCCCGAGCCCGAGCCTTCGCACATGCTCACACCCGGCTCAGGCGTCCTCGTCGAGGTGCACTGTGCGGGGGTCTCGTTCCCCGAGCTGCTGCAGACCCGTGGCGAGTACCAGCTCAAACCCCCGCTTCCGTTCGTGCCGGGAAGCGAGGTGGCTGGGGTCGTGCTCAGCGCGCCCGACGGCGCCCAGGTGAGCCCCGGCGACCGCGTCGCCGCGTTCTGTGCGCTCGGCGGCTTCGCCGAGACCGCCGTCGCCCCCGAGTTCTTCACGTTCGCCCTGCCGTCTGAGCTCGACTTCGCGCAGGGCGCCGGGCTGATCCTCAACTATCACACCGCGTACTTCTCGCTGGCGCTGCGGGGACGCCTGAAGCAGGGCGAGACGGTGCTGGTCCACGGCGCCGCGGGCGGAGTGGGCACCGCCGCGCTGCAGGTCGCCAAGGCCCTGGGAGCGCGGACGATCGCGGTCGTCTCGAGCGAGGAGAAGCAGGGCGTCGCCGAGCAGGCGGGCGCCGATCACGTCCTGCGTGTCGACGGCGCGTGGAAGGACGAGGCCAAGGAGCTCTCCGGCGGCGGGGTCGACGTGGTGCTCGATCCCGTCGGCGGCGAGCGCTTCACCGACAGCCTTCGTTCGCTGGGCGAGGACGGCCGGCTCGTCGTGGTGGGATTCACCGGCGGCTCGATCCCCGAGGTGAAGGTCAATCGCCTGCTGCTCGGCAACACGGAGGTCGTCGGCGCCGGTTGGGGCGCGTACGTGATGGGCAAGCCCGAGCTCAACCGCGAGATCGGCGCGGCCGTCAACCGCATGGTCGACGAGGGCTTCATCCGGCCGGTGGTCGGCGAGCGCTTTCCGCTCGATCGTGCCGCCGACGCGCTGAAGGCGATCGACGAGCGGCGGGCGACCGGCAAGGTCGTCCTCGACGTGCGCGCGAGCTGACGGGGGTTATCCCCCTGCCCGCTTGGGGGGCGGACCGCCGTCGTACGGTGGTCCGCCTCAGTGACAGCAGCCGCTCCTTGCTTCATCATCAGTTGAGACATGCATTCAGCAGCAGGACCCGTCGCTGGGCTACGCGAGGTAGACCCCGACGAGGCCGCCGCCGACGGGTGCACGCCGTCCGAGGAGTCTCCCGAGACCGCCTCCGACGGATGCGAGCCGTCCACGGAGCCCGTCAAGGGGCCGATGCCCGAGGAGATCCAGGTCCCGGTTCAGGAAACCCTCAACCGCGCGATCACCGCGCTGATCACCGCTGTGCCGCCGCTCCTTCTGGGGCTCGGCGCGTGGCAGATGTGGAACCACGGGCTGCAGTGGCGGGACGTCTTGATCTTCCTCGTGATGTACATCCCGGTCGGGCTCGGCGTCACGGTCGGCTTCCACCGGCTCCTCACCCACCGCAGCTTCAAGACCTCGCCGGCGATGAGAGGCCTGCTGGGGGTTCTGGGCACGATGTCCGTCGAGGGTCCGGTGATCTCGTGGGTGGCCGACCACCGCAAGCATCACGCCTACACGGACCGCCTCGGCGACCCCCACAGCCCGCATGTCGACCACGGCGTCGGTGTGCGCGGAGCCCTGCGCGGCCTGGCGCACGCGCACGTCGGCTGGCTGTTCGACCACCAGCAGCGCGGGGCGCGCGAGCGCTTCGCCCCCGACCTGCTTGCCGACCCGGTGATCGACTTCGTCGACCGGACGTTCGTGCTCTGGTCGCTCGTCGGGCTGGCGATGCCGTTCGGCCTCGGCGTGCTGATCGGCGGGACGGTGGCCGCGGGGCTCGAGGGGATGCTCTGGGGCGGCGCCGTGCGGGTGTTCGTGCTCCACCACGTCACGTACAGCATCAACTCCCTGTGCCACTTCTTCGGCCGCCAGCGCTTTGACACCGGCGATCACTCGCGCAACCTGCGCTGGCTCGCGCCGCTGTCCTTCGGGGAGGCCTGGCACAACAACCACCACGCCTTCCCCACCTCGGCGTGGCACGGGATGGATCGCTCCGAGCTCGACGTCTCGGGCATGCTGATCGCCGGCATGGAGCGCCTCGGGCTGGTCTGGGACGTGCAGCGGATCGGCGCGGAGCGGCAGGCCGCGAAGGCCATCTCCGACTGACAGGCGCCTCAGCGGCCGCGCAGTGGGACGATAGCCGGGATGAGCGAGCGTGCTCAACTCCCGGCAGGCGTCGCCCCTGACCGGGATGCCGGGTCCAGGCGCTGGATGCCGACGCTCGCCGCGGGGCTGTCGGTCGGCGAATACATCCGCTCGGTCATGTTCCGCCTCGCCGCGCTCATCGCGGTCCTGCTGAGCGCCATATGGGCGCTCGACGGGCAGGGATACTTCTGGCCTGCGTGGGCCTGGTTGGGTCTTGGCGTGCCGCTGATGCTCGACCGGACCGCGAGCTGGGCGTGGCGCCACCCGCCCGGCGCGGTTCGCCGTGTCGCTTGCGTGTGGGCCCTCGTGAGCGTCGCCGCGGTGATCCTGGTGCTGACGTGGCTGCTGACCTGGCTGCTGGCGGGCGTGCAGACATTCTGGCCGGCCTGGGCGCTGCTCGGGCTGGGGACCGCCGGCAGCGCCTACTCGCTGTTCGCGCTGCACGACCGGGTTCTCGTCGCCCACGGGCGACGAGCGCTCAGGGCCAGGGTCGAGGCGCTCACGCGCGCGCGCCGCGAGGCTGTGGACGCGCAGGCCGCCGAACTCCATCGCATAGAGCGCGACCTGCACGACGGGGCGCAGGCGCGGCTCGTCGCCCTGACGATGCAGCTGGGCCGGGCCGAGCTGCGCGTCGAGCGCGAGCCGGACCTCAGGCTGCTGATCCACGACGCCCAGCGGGAAGCCCATCGTGCGATCGCCGAGCTCAGGGATCTGGCCCGGGGGATCGTCCCGCCGCTGCTGGCCGATCGCGGGCTGCTCGCCGCGGTGGAGTCCCTGGCCGCCCGCTACGGGCTGGGGACCTCGATCCGCAGCGACATGCGGCGAAGGCTCGCCCCCGCCGTCGAGAGGGCGGCCTACTTCGTGATCGCCGAGGCCCTCACGAACACCGCCAAGCACGCCTCGGCCGCCCATAGCTGGGTCCAGCTGAGCGATGAGCCGGGCGCGCTGGTCGTGGTCGTGGGCGACGACGGTCGCGGCGGCGCCGATCCCGAGGGCTCGGGGCTCGCGGGCCTCCGCGCCCGCGTCGAGGCGCTCGACGGAAGCCTGAGGGTGCTGAGCCCTGCTGGAGAGGGCACCGTCGTCGAGATGGGCATCCCTTGCGTGTAGTGATCGCCGAGGACCTCGCGCTGCTGCGCGAGGGCCTTGTGGCGCTGCTGCGCGAGAACGAGGTCGACGTCGTCGCGCAGGTCAAGGACGGGCCGGCCCTGCTCCAGGCGATCGCAGGACACCGGCCGGACCTGGCGATCGTCGACGTGCGACTGCCGCCGACCTTCAGCGACGAGGGGCTGCGCGCTGCGATCGAGGCGCGCCGCCGCCAGCCGGAGCTCGGGGTGCTGGTCCTCTCGCAATACGTCGAGACCGCCTACGCGAACGAGCTGATCGGTGAGAACACGGGTGGCATCGGGTACCTGCTGAAGGAGCGGATCGGCGACGTGAGGGCCTTCCTGGACGCGCTGCAGAGGGTCGCGGCCGGCGGCACGGTGCTCGACCGCCAGGTCGTCACGGAGCTGCTCGCCGCGCGCGACGGTCCGCGCGACGCGCTCAGCAGCCTGACCGGGCGCGAGCGGGAGGTGCTCGAGCTGATGGCCGAGGGGCGGTCGAACACGGCTATCGCCGAGAGCCTGTTCGTCACGCCGGGTGCGGTCGAGAAGCACATCACGAGCATCTTCGCCAAGCTCGATCTCGCCGCCTGCCACGACGATCACCGGCGGGTGCTCGCGGTGCTCCTCTACCTTCGTGTCGCGCACTAGGCGCTTGACCTGATAGAAACAGGGCCGACCTGTGGCAGAACTGAAGCTCATCGGCGCGGGGCTACCGCGCACCGCGACGACCACGCAGCTGTTTGCCCTCGAACAGCTCGATCACGGCCCGTGCTACCACATGCGCGATCTGCTCGCCGACCTCGAGCGCGGCCTGCCGCTGTGGGAGAGCGTCGCGCAGGGCGCGCCGGATTGGCAGCGGATCTTCGGCGACGCGCGCTCGGCGGTCGACTGGCCCTCGGCTCGCTACTACCGCGAGCTGATGGAGCGCTACCCGCAGGCGAAGGTCCTGCTGAGCGTGCGCGACAGCGAGGATTGGGTGCGCAGCATGCGCCAGACCGTCTGGGGCGTCTTCCACGGGGACACGGTGCTCCACCACGTCTGCGAGGCCCGCGCCTCGCTCGACCCGCTGTGGCGGCGCTTCATGGCGCTGATGCGCAACATGACCTGGGACGAGCAGACCGGCGTGCTCGCGGGCGAGACCTTCACCGACGAGGGTCTGGCAGCCGTCATGGAGCGCTGGAACGAGAGCGTCAAGTGCACGGTGCCGGCCGAGCGCCTGCTCGTGTGGAACCCGAGCGACGGGTGGGGCCCGCTGTGCGAGTTCCTCGAGATGGATGTCCCCGCCGAGGAGCTGCCGCGCCTGAACACGACGCAGTCGTTCAGGGAGGGGATGATCTCCGGCGGGCTGAGCGTCGTCAACGACTGGTGGGAGGCGCGCGAGCGCCCGGCGAGCGGGCTGCACGGAGCCGCGCTTAGCTGAGTATCGGGCGCCTGGCGCCCACGAAGAGATGGCTACCGACCTCCTCACCAAGATACGCGGCGAGATCGAGTTGCGGCTGCGCGAGCTGCGGCCGATGCTCGTGGAGCACGAGCATCTGCTCGCGGCTGCCGCGACGGTCGAGGAGGAGATCCGTGCCGCGAAGGGTCGGGCCGCTGACGCGACCTCGCGAAACGGGGTCGGGCCGGGTCGGGTGCGCGCTCCCAGAGGGGCCGCCCAGGAGGCGATCGTCGCGGCGCTCGAGCACGGGTCGCACACGGTGAGCGAGCTGGCCGTCGTGACGGCGGTGTCGGGACCGAGCATCCGCCAGAGCCTCCGGCGCCTGGTGGTCGCCGGAACGGTCACGCGGGCAGAGCGCGAAGGCAAGCCCGCCTACGCGCTGTCCTCGCCCCGACGCTGAGCTGGCAGCTAGCGGGGCTCGGGCGGCCGCCGCGCGGTGTCGGCCGCCCGCTGCGGCCCGACGAAGGGCGTCAGCGCGAAGTAGATGATCTGCGGCGAGGCGGCGGGCAGCTCGGCGATGCGCTCCTCGGCGATGTAGCGGTGAAGGACCTGCCATATCCCGCCGGCGATCGCCTCCGCCGCGACACGCGGCACGTCGCCGGCGAGCTCGTATCCGCGTCTGAGGTAGGCCGCGAACGCACGCAGCGCCTTCTCCCGTATGTCGAGGGCCTCGGGACTGGCGGCGAACGTGTCGACGACGCTGAGATGCGCGTGGGCCGGCTCTGAGGACAGGTAGTCGATCAGCGCGCGGAGTCCCGCGGCAACGGCCTGGGCCCAGTCGTCCTCGTGCGCCGCGTAAGCGTCGATCGTGACGTGCAGCGCCTGGTGCATGCCGACCTTCTGGGCGCCCAGGAAGGCATCGTGCTTGGACGGGTACATCTCGTAGAAGGTCTGATGGGAGACGTTCGCCCGTCGCGCGATCTCCGGGATCGTCAGCTTGGCGAGGCCCTTCTCGGCGACGATCGCGGCTGTCGCGTCGACGATCCGCTCGCGCTGGCTTTTCGCGATGAGCGGCCGTGGCATGTCGCTGCGACCGCTCGGCAGGGCACCCTGGGCGCGCAGCGCCCGCTCGGAAGTGAGGGCAGGCGTCGCGCCGGCCGTCGTGCGGGGTTCGGCCAGCGGCGCCGCCACGCCCTCGGGCTGGTGGCGGGGATAGGAGGCCGCCCACGCGGTGAGCTCGTCGGCGAGCCCGGGCAGCTTGCTGGCGTGGCCCTGACGAAGGCGTGTGGCGGCCACCTCGCGGATGCCGCCGAGGATGAAGGCGACGGTGAGATCGGATGTCGACCCCGCGCCGGAACGGTCACGGCTCGAGCGGATGTGGGACTCGAGCAGCTCGAGCCTGCGCCTGCGGTGCGCCAGGACGTTGGGTCCGGCTCCGAAGGCTCCCAGGAGGTAGAGGGACATCGCCTGCGGATCGTCCGCCGCCAGCTCGGTGAACGCGCCCACCGCCGCGCGCAGACGCTCTGCCCCCTGGCCCTCCCGGTCATACGCGGCCATGATCGTGCCCGCGGCATGGCCCGCGACCCTGTCATACGCGGCGATGAAGAGCTCCTCCTTGTCCCGGTAGAGGCCGTAGAAGGTCGGCTGCGAGACCCGCGCAAGCCGTGCCAGGTCGACGATTCGCACCGCCTGGTAGCCCTTCTGGTCGATGAGCTCGATCAGTGCCGACTGCAGCCGCTGGCGCTGGTCGTGCTGGACGAGCCGCGGATCCAGGCCGTGCACCCCGGACGGTAGCCGCCGGTAGCGTTCCGGCGAGCGGATGTCCCTTGGCGGTTTGGATCTGGGATTACGAACCGCCATGCCCTGCCTACCTCCAGTTGACGCTGCGCAAAGTCGAGCCTATCAAACAGTGCTGGCCACTCGACCCCGTTCAGGCCGGTGTCCGCGCGTGTCCGCGCTGCGTCACGGGGTCGGCCTGACGACCGCCGACGCAGCCAGCACCTTGCCGGAGGCGCTGAGGGCGCGCACCTGGAAGAACTTCGCGGCCGGCACCGGGATCGAGGTCTCGAACCCGCGCTTGGGCGTCTTCGCGACTGGCTTGAGGTGCGCGGCGCCGGACCCGCTGAGCACCTGCCAGGAGGACACGGTCGTCGCGCCGTTCCAGCTGGCGTAGATTTCGTCGCCGGGGCGGACGAGGAGCGCGGGGCACAGCGCTCCTGGCGGGCATACCGCCGCCGGGCGCGCCTTCGCGACGATCAGCGGCGGTTCCGTCGGCTGCGCGGCCCAGGGCAGGCGGTAGGTGCGATAGCTGAACTCGCCGGCGGGCAGCTGGGCGTCGTAGACGATCTGACCGTGGCCGTCGAATTCGGTCATGTTGGGCAGGCCGCCCCAGCCGACCATCCAGCCGCCGCCCGGGAGGGTCTGGGCGTTGCCCTGGCTGTTCGTGATCAGGGGACCCGAGGTGCGTACGAGCTGGTTCGCGAGCGTGGCCGTGTTCGCGTGCAGATCGAGCTTGATGACCTCGCCGCGGGAGGGCGGTTTGATCGGTGGCCCTCCCTCGTCGTCGAACAGGCTGATCTCGCCGCCCGGCAGCCAGCGGGCGTCGTGCTGGTAGGCGAACTGGACGTTCGGGCCGAGCGTGAACGAGCTCCGCTTCCCGGCGAGCCGCCACAGCAGCGCGCCGGTGTGCGAGTTGACGTCATACAGCGCCCAGGTGTTGCGCGCGGAGATCAGCAGGTCTCCGTGGGGGCCGATCTCCAGCGAGTTGATGTGGAAGTAGTCGTAGACGCCGTTCGTGGCGGTGGTGGGCGGCGGCTTGGAGTAGGACTCCGTGACCGCGACGTGGTCGAGGCTGTGCCACTCCCACATGACGAGGCCCGTGTGGATGTCGACCTGCTGGATTACGCCATCGAGCGCGATCCCGTTCGCGGGGCCGCCGGCTGGCGCGAGGCTCGTTGCGACGGGGCTGTAGGCGAGAACGTACGCCGAGCCGTGGGCGGTCACCAGGAACTCGTGCTCGTCCGCCATCAGGCCGTTGCCGGCTCGCACGACGGAGACCGTCCTGTAGTTGGCGTCGGCGATCACGTCTTCGCCGAGGCCGTAGCCGAAGGTGATCGTTTTGCCCTGCCACCAGGTCAGCTGGTTCTTGCCGCGATAGAGCTGGGTGCGGAAGTCCGCGGCATCCTTGCCCGCCGGCGAGGGGCGAAACCACAAGAGGTTCCCGGCGCTGTCGAAGATCATCGGCCCCCACTGCCCCGGGCCGAGGTAGGGCGACGCGAAGACGTAGCCTGGCGCGCTGCCCGTCCCGGCCGGCCGGTGCACAGTCACCACTGGGGGATGGACCTGGGGCAGCGTCTGGAAGCTTTGGACGTCGCTCGGCTTCCCGGGCACCGCGGGAAATTCGTTGAAGGGCACGGTTGCAGGCACGGCGACGGTGAAAGCGTCGGTGAGCACCACGCGCGTGCCCCTGTTGGGCCTCCACGCGGCACGGACGGTGACGTGCTCGCCTGGGAAGAACGGCTTGCTCGGCACGAAGCTGGCCCCCCTGATGGACGAGTAGGCGCGTAGGTGGCCGACGTGGCGGCCGCTGAGGGAGCCGATGACGGAGAAGGGTCCGAGCGTGCTTGCCGCGGGCCCGAGGAAGCTGATCTGAGTTCCGGGCAGCGCCGTCGTGCTTCCCGGCAGCGGGGAGATCGTCACGGTTGACGCCGAGGCCGCTGCGGGAAGCGCGAGAGCTCCCGTGATGAGCAGTGCAATGACGGCTGGGCGCTTGCGGATCTTGATCATGGACTCCCCCCGGGGCGGCGGTGCGGTCGCTGGCTCGCGGATGCTAATGGCTTGGACACGCGAGCGGGGTGGCAAGTTGCGAGGTCGGCCCTGTGAACGCGCAAGATGCGGGCGCGAGGTCACGCCGGCTCAGGAGACGCGGCGGCTCAGAAGACGGGTGTCTCGGTGTAGTCGCCGAAGACCTGCTGCAGCGACTCCACGATCTCGCCCTCCGACGCATGCGCGCGCGCACAGCTGAGCAGCGGCTCCATCAGGTTGCGATCCGCGTGGGCTGCGTCGTCGCGAAGCGCCGCGAGCGCGCGCTCGACCTCGGCGCCGTCGCGCTTGGCACGCGCCGCCTGCAGCCGCCCAAGCTGCTTGCGCTCGAGCGCTGGATCGACACGCAACGTGGGGATCGGCTGCTCGTCGGTTGCGATGAAGCTGTTGACGCCGACGACGATGCGCTCACCGGCGTCGATCTCCTGCTGGAGCGTGAAGGATGCGTCTGCGATCTCGCGCTGGGGATAGTTGCGCTTGACGGCCTCCACCATCCCGCCCAGCTCGTCGATCTTGCGGAAGTACTCATAGGCACGCTGCTCCATCTCGTCGGTGAGCGCCTCGACGTAGTAGGAGCCGCCGAGCGGGTCGACGGTGTTCGTGACGCCGGTCTCGTGCGCGATCACCTGCTGGGTGCGCAGGGCGATCGTGACGGCCTCCTCGGTGGGCAGCGCGAGCGCCTCGTCGTAGGAGTTCGTGTGAAGCGACTGCGTGCCGCCGAGCACGCCGGCGAGCGCCTCGATGGCGGTGCGGACGATGTTGTTGAGCGGCTGCTGGGCGGTGAGGCTGACGCCCGCGGTCTGCGAATGGAAGCGCATCTGCCACGAGCGGGGGTTCTTGGCGCCGAAGTTCTCGCGCATCTCTTTCGCCCAGATGCGCCGGGCGGCGCGGTACTTCGCGATCTCCTCGAAGAAGTCGATCTGGGCGTTGAAGAAGAAGGACAGGCGGGGCGCGAACTCGTCTACGTCAAGGCCACGGCTGACGGCCTGCTCGACATAGGTGAGGCCGTCCTTGAGCGTGAAGGCGAGCTCCTGCTGGGCGGTCGAGCCGGCCTCGCGTATGTGGTAGCCGGAGATCGAGATCGGATGCCAGCGCGGCATCCGTCGCGTGCACCACTCGATCAGGTCGCCGCACAGTCGCATCGCGGGGTCGATCGGGAAGCACCACTCCTTCTGGGCGATGTACACCTTGAGGATGTCGGCCTGGATCGTGCCGGAGAGGCGCTCGGGGCCGGCCGGATGCGCCGGGTCAGACTCGGCCGCCACGACGTAGAAGGCGAGCATGATCGCGGCCGGTGCGTTGATGGTCATCGAAACCGAGACCTCGCCGAGGTCGATGCCCGAGAACAGCGTCTGCATGTCGTCGAGCGTGTCCACCGCGACACCCTCGCGCCCCACCTCGCCGAGCGAGCGGACGTGGTCGGAGTCGTGGCCCATGAGCGAGGGCATGTCGAACGCGGTCGAGAGCCCGGTCTGGCCGTGGCCGAGCAGGTAGTGGAAGCGCTCGTTGGTCTCCTCGCTCGTTCCGAAGCCGGCGAACTGGCGCATCGTCCAGAGCCGTCCGCGGTACATCGACTCGTAGATCCCGCGCGTGAAGGGGTACTCGCCCGGGCGCCCCACGGGGTCCTCGGGGCCGCCGATGCCGGCAGGGAGGTCCTCCGGCGTGTACAGCTCCCGCACGGGCTCGCCCGACAGCGATCGAAAGCTCGACTCCGACGACTGCTTCGCTGTGACTGCCATGACCGTCCTCAATCCTACCCGCCGCGGTAGCCTCGGCCTCTGTGATGCGCAGTGAGCTCAGCCGGCTGGTCGGCGCAGAGCACGTGCTGGAAGCGCCGCCCGGATCGCCCTACAACCGCGACGCGACCGGTCGGCGGGGAGTGGTGGGACGCGCGGACGCGGTCGTGCTGCCGGGCAGCGCCGAGGAGGTCGCGGCGGTCGTCGCCTGGTGCTACGCCAACGATGTTCCGATCGTCCCGCGCGGAGGCGGGACCGGCCTGACAGGCGGGGCGGTGGCGATCGAGGGTGGAGTCGTCTGCTCGCTCGAGCGGCTGCGCAGGGTGCGCGAGCTCGAGCCGGCGCTGTGGCGGATGCTTCCCGAGGCCGGCGTCAGCACGCGTCACGTGCAGCGACTGGCGCGGGAGAACGGCCTCTTCTTCGCGCCTGACCCCGGCGCGGCCGAGCAGTCGCAGATCGGCGGGAACGTCGCGACGAACGCCGGCGGTCCGCATGCGCTGAAGTACGGCGTGACGGGTGCCTGGGTGGCGGGGCTCGAGGCAGTGCTCGCGCCGGGTGAGCTCGTGCAGCTCGGCGGTTGGGCTCGGAAGGATGTGGCCGGCTATGACCTGAAGAGCCTGTTGATCGGCTCGGAGGGAACGCTCGGCGTGATCACGGCCGTGATGCTGCGGCTGCTGCCCGCGCCCGAGGCGGCGATGCCGCTCGTCGTGTTCCTGCGCACGCGCGAGGAGGGTGTCAGCGCGATTGAACAGGTCTTCGCAGCGGGTGCGCGGCCGTCGGTGCTCGACTTCCTCGACGGGGCGACTCTCGAGATCGTCGCGGGCGGCTATCCCGGCGAGGCCTCACAGGGCGAGGCGGGCGGGGCGGGCGGGGTCCCCCATGAGGCCGGGTTCGCTCTGATCGTGGAGGTCGACGGCACGCTTGCAGAGGCGCGGGCGGGGCGAGATGCGCTCGTGGAGCTGTTCGCCGAGGTGGCCGTCGCGATCCACGAGCCGGCCGACGTCGAGGCCCTCTGGCGCTGGCGAGACGGGATCAACGGTGTTGTCACGGCGCGGCGTGGGATGAAGGTCAGCCAGGACGTCGTCTTCCCGCTGGAGCGGCTGCTGGAGGGGCTCGAGGGGTTCGAGCGGATTGCGCAGGACCACGACCTGAGGTCTTGTGCCTGGGGTCACGGTGGCGAGGGAAACGTGCATGCGACGGTGCTCGTGGACCCGGCGCGCGAGGAGGAGCTCGAGGCGGCAGAAGCGGTCGGCGAGGGGCTGTTCGCGCTCGTCGTCGAGCTCGGCGGATCGGTCGCGGGCGAGCATGGGATCGGCTGGTGCAAGCGCGGCCTGCTGGCCTTGCAATGGGAACCGAGAGCGGTCGAGGCACACGAGCAGATCAAGCGGGTGTTCGACCCCAAGGACCTGCTGAATCCGGGCAAGAAGCTGGCAAGGTACCCTGCCCCGTCGCCGGCGAGACCCAATTGAAAGGAAGCACATGAACAAGTCCCAGCTGATCGAGGCGGTCGCCTCCGACAGCGGCCTCACCAAGACCGACTCGGCGCGTGCGATCGAGTCGCTTCTGGACACGGTGACCAGGACGCTGAGGAAGGGCGACGAGGTGACCATCACCGGCTTCGGCAAGTTCTCGGTCGTCAAACGCGCCGCCCGGCAGGGCGTCAACCCGCGCACGGGCGAGCGCGTGAAGATCAAGGCCTCCAAGGCCCCGAAGTTCTCGGCCGGAGCTTCGCTGAAGCAGGCCGTGAGCCCGAAGCGATAGTGGTGGGCAGATGGCGCTAGTCAGCGAGCTCGAGCTCCCCGCCTTCGACCCGACGGACCCGTCGCTGCGCGGGGATCGCTTTCACGAGGTGATGCGCGAGCTGGGCTCCCAAGGCTGGCTGGCCAAGGACCCGTTCGGCTACGTGGTGCTCGACCGGGAGTCGGCCGAGTTCTTCCTGCGGACGCGCTCCGCGATCTTCCCCGGGATGAAGATCGCGGAGATCTTCGGTGTCAGCGAGGGGCCGCTGTATGAGGAGATGAAGTGGAACATCCTGCACATCAACGGGCCCGACCACACACGCTTGCGCAGCCTCGTCAACCCGGCACTCTCGCCCCGCGCGGTGGAGCGCTACAGGCCCGCCATGAAGGAGTTCCTGCAGCGGCTGTTCACGCAGGCGACCGGTGGCGGCGGCGACGGCACAGTGCGGTGCGAGTTCGTGGAGGCGTTCGCAAAGCCGTACCCCTCGATGGTGATCGCGGACGTCATGGGCGCGCCGCTCGAGGACGCGCCGAGGCTGCATCACTGGTCGAACTGGATCCAGCGGCAGTTCGACGCGGGGAGCATGGCCAGCGAGCGGGAGGGGATCGAGCAGGCCGTGGAGGAGTTCTACGAGTACGCCGGGGCGCTGGTGCGTGCGCGCCGGGAGAGCCCCGGAGACGACCTCATCTCGAAGCTGATCGCGGCGGAGGAGGAGGGCGACCGTCTGTCGGACGTCGAGTGCATCAACCTGGTCTTCAACGTGCTGGTCGGGGGCGTCGACACGAGCCAGAGCCAGCTCGCCCACGCGATACGGCTGCTCGCCGAACACCCTGAGCAGTGGGCGCTCCTGACGGAGGACACCGAGCTGGCCGAGGCCGCCGTCGAGGAGGCGCTGAGATTCGAGCCGATCACACCGTTCACGGCGAGGATCCTGGTCGAGGACGTGACCTTCCGCGACGTGATCTTCCCGGAGGGGACCATCGTGCTGGTGTCCGCCTTCAGCGGCAACCGAGACCTCACCGAGGACGAGCGCGGGCCCGGTGGGCCCGAACGCTTCGACATCACCGCCGGGCGCGGCCGGGCGCGGGCATTGACTTTCGGCGCCGGCGTGCACTACTGCCTCGGAGCCAACCTCGCGCGCCTCGAGCTGCAGGAGGGCCTGGGGTTCCTCGCCGAGCACCTGAAAGGCCTGGAGCTCGACGGCGAGCCGGTCTACGAGAGCGTCTCCGGCATCTACGGGCTGGCCGAGCTGCCGATCAAGTTCTCGGTCTGAGAGCCCGGTTTCGCGAGCAAGCGTTGAGGGAAGACGGCGGCGCGAGCGGCGGCTCGTCGCAGACAAGCGTCGTAGTTAGAAACATTTTCCTGAATCTGCAGCCCGAAGTTTCGGGGCTTTTC
>JAOPZM010000255.1 GCA_025964115.1 Solirubrobacterales bacterium | reverse complement strand
AGAGCCCGCGGCGATTCTGGCGCACGCGCAGGTTCACGGCGGAGAACACCCGGCGCTGGTAGAAGTACATGGCGCCGCCGAGCAGCGCGTTCAGCGGCAGCACGATCAGGGTCATCGGGCCGACGATCGCGAAGTTGCCGGTCATTGCCAGCACGACGCCGGGAATGAACGCCAGCGTGAAGGTCGCGTCGAGGAGCGGGAACAGGAAGTTCCCGGCGACCGCATGCGAGTAGAAGTCCATCCTCTTGAGGAGCCCCATGCCGTGGTCGCGCAGACCCTCGATCATCCCGCGCGCCCAGCGGCGGCGCTGGCGGGCGAAGTCGCGCCAGCCCGAGGGCGCCTCGGTGAACGCGACGGCGGTCGGCTCGAAGACGGTGCGCCCGCCGTGCAAGAGCAGCCGCCAGGTAAGGACGATGTCCTCGCCGATGCGGTTCGGCCAGCCGCCGGCCAGTTTGAGCGCGAGCACGTCGTAGACGCTGAATGCGCCCTGCGCTACCAGCGTGCCCTGCAGCAGCGCCTGCCCGCGCTTGACGCTGGCGATGCCCAGGAAGTAGTCCCACTCCTGTGCTCGCGTCAGCAGGTTGACGCGCGAGTTGCGCACGAGAACCGCGCCGGCCACTGCGACCGTGTCGGGCGGAGAGGCGGAGAAGCGGGCGACCAGACGCGTGAGCGAATAGGGCATGAGCAGGGTGTCGGCGTCGATCGTCGCGACCAGCGGAGCCCTCACAGTCGTGAGCGCGGCGTTCAGCGCGCTCGCCTTGCCACCGTGCTCGGCGGCGAGCAGCCGCACCCGCGGGTCACGCGCCGCGTAACCGGCGACGATCTCGCGCGTCCGGTCGGTCGAGCCGTCGTCGGCGACGACGATCTCGAAGGCGCCGGGGTAGTCGGAGGCCAGCGCGTAGTCGAGTGTCTCGACGATCGAGTCCTCCTCGTTGTACGCCGCGATCAGGAGCGCCACGTCCGGGAACGCGACATCGAGCTGCAGGGGTGGCGGGCGGTCGACGAGGATCGAGGTGAGCAGCTGAATGTTCAGGTAGCCGGGGATCAGCGCGATGCCCGTGATCACGAGGATCGCGAGCGGCAGCGTGATGTCGTGCCCGAGCGTCGTGATCCAGTTGCGCGACAGCCACAGCGAGAAGCACAGCCACACGAGGCCGGCGAGGATCGTGAGGGCCACACGCAGCCTCAGAGGGACGTACAGCCCACCTCCTCGCTCTACTCCAGGCGGAGGCTCAGCACCCGGGCGCTCGATCGAGGGCGCCACCTGAAGCGCCGGCGCATCGACCTGAGTCAGGTGAGCAAGCATGCTGGGCCTGTTCGGAGGAAGTCTCATTGGAGCCGCGATCTGTTCGCTGCGCTCGTTATCGGCGCGGCTCACAGAACCCTGAAGCCGCGTGGCATGGAGTAGCCGGCCCGGACAGCCGGCTACCGCCCAGCGCCTCGCCGCGAATCGGGTCCGCCGGGACTCAGCGGAAGCTCAGGATTCGCTCCGGCACCCGCCGAGGACCTCGCCTGTCGGTGATGGCGGCCCGCCCAGGCAGCCCCCATCAGCGTGCGGCCCGGGCAGGCGGCGGTCCTGCCCGGGTGCCGCCTCAGACGGATGCGGGCAGGCGGACCTCGGTAAGCCGGAGGCTGTTGCCCGAGGGGTCGCGGAACCCCGAGTCGATCCCGTACGGACGCTCTTCGGGCCCCTCGGTGAACTCGACGCCGCGGGCCTTGAGCTCCTCGTAGGAGGCCTGGCAGTCGTCGGTCGTGAGGAACACGGTTCCGGCGAAGCCCTTCGCCATCAGGCTTCGCACCTGCTCCGCCGTGTCGGGATCCATCACCGGCTGGCCCGGTATGGCCATCAGCACGATCGCGAAGTCCGGCTGGTCGGCGGGGCCGACGGTCAGCCAGCGGAAGTCGCCCATCTCCGGCAGGGTGACGTCGGCGCGAACCTCCATGCCCAGCTTCTGGGTGTAGAAGGCGAGCGCCTCATCCTGGTCGTGGACCCACAGTTGCGCGTTGGCGATCCTGATCATTGGTTGCTCCTAGATGTCGAGATAACAGGTGCCGGCCAAGCTAGTTGAGCGCCCCGTCCTTGTCTTCTCGAAACGTGCGGTGTTGGGGGCGACCATGGGCTCGCAGGATGCAGGTCGGCACGAGGGCATGCCGGGAGGCCGGCGGGAACGCCGCACGGTAGGCCGTTGGCGAGGCCTTGTAGGTTCGCGTGAAGCTGGTGGTGAACGAGCCGACGCTCTGCAGGCCGACGGAGAAGCAGATGTCAGCGACCGAGCGATCGGTTGTTCGCAGCAGCGCGGCGGCGCGCTCCAAGCGCCGCGTCAGCAGGTATGCGTGCGGTGACTCGCCGAAGGCCCGGCGGAACTCGCGGCTGAAATGGGCGCGCGACAGGCCGGCGGCGCGTGCCAGATCGTCGACGCCGAGCGGCTCGAAATAGCGGCTGTCGGCGGCGTCCTTGGCGCGGAGCAGGTGGCGGGCGGGCGGGACGAAGGCCATCGGCTGCAGTATGGCAACGGCGCTTGCGCCGCGGGTCTGCTGACGGGTCTGCTCAGCGCTGGGCCATCTCCAGGAAGGGATGGGTCAGGCCGTGCTCGGCGCAGAGACGCGCGATGCTCTCCGGGTCGAACTCGAGTCCGTAGCGGGCTCCGAGCTCCATGAGCTGCGGAGGCGCGAAGTCCGGCGAGGCCAGCTTCGCCGCGAACTCCTCGAAGAAGTGCTCGAATCCGCCGGGGGAGATGATCTCGAGAATGCGGCACGGCTCACCGTCGGGGTTCCAGAACGTGTGCCATTGGTCGCGCGGCTTGAAGACCAGGTCTCCCGCCTCGGCATAGACGGTGTCCTCGCCGAGCAGCGCGCCCATGCGCCCCTGGATCACGTAGCTGTACTCGTCCTCGCGCGAATGCTTGTGGACCGGCGCCACCAGCGTCCGTGGCGGGATCGGGTGCTCGATGATCGAGAAGCCGCCTCCTGTCTCCTCGCTCCAGGCCATGAATCGGACGCCCACCGACTGCAGATCGACGCTGTGCCCCTCGTCGGGGCCGATCTTCCGTGGTCCCTGCGAATGGTCGAACCGGTGTAGATCCCGGGACTCCGCTGTCGATGCCATCGCGACTACCCCTTTTGATTGAACAGCCATGTCCGTGAACCTACCAGAGGTCTGCCCCGCGTGTCAACATTGATTGAACAGCGATGAGCGATGAAAAGAGAGACGGAAGCCCGCGGACCTATCGCAAGCGCAAGCGCGCGGCGGAGGAGCTGCGCACGCGCGCGCGGATCACCGAGGCGACGGTGGCCCTGCACGAGAGCATGGGCCCCGGTCACACGACCGTGAAGGCGATCGCCGAGCGGGCGGGCGTACAGCGAGCGACGGTATACAGGCACTTCCCAGACGAGCAGGCCCTGTTCAACGCCTGCACCGCGAAGTACTACGCCAGCCACCCGATGCCGGACCCAGGTGGATGGGCCCGAATCACCTCGCCCGACGAGCGCCTCGTGCAGGCGCTCGGCCAACTGTATTCCTGGTATGCGGAAACGGAGAAGATGCTCTTCAACTCGCTCCGCGACATCGAGCGGGTGCCCGCCGCGACGCGGGACAGCTTCCTCGGCTACTTCGATGTCGTCCACGGGGCCCTGATGGCCGACCGCCACGAGAGCGGTCGCGCGCTGACCCGCTCCGCGGCGGCGATCGGGCACGCGATCAGCTTCTCGACGTGGCGGTCGCTCGTCCGCGAGCAGGGACTCGAGGCAGACGAGGCGGTCGCCTTGATGGTCGCGATGGTCGATGCAGCGGGGCGCTTAACGTCGGCTCGGTTGCCCGCTCGAGGCCGTTAGCGCTCCACGAGAGGGCGCACCTCGACCGCGCCGCCCATGCGAGCCGCCGGGATCTGCGAGGCGAGCTCGATCGCCGCGTCGATGTCGCCGGCCTCGAAGAACAGATAGCCGCCGATGGCCTCCTTGACCTCGACGAAGGGCCCGTCGGTGGTCAGCGTCCGGCCGTCCTTGACCTGCACCGTGGTCGCCGTCTCGGGCGGTTGCATTTCGGCGCCGGGCGTCACGGCGGGGTTCTCGCCGATCGACTTGTAGGCGGCGTAGACGGCTCCCTTCTCGGCCTCCGAGAGGCGCTCCCAATCCTCCGAGCGCGGCGTTGGAGTTGTGCCCTGATGGATCAGCAACATGTACTTCATCGGCTTCCTCCTTTGTGGTTGATCGCCTACAAGACGAACGGGGTGCCTGGAAATCGACAGCTCGCCGCGTCGCCTCGACGAGCTTGCGCAGGAACGGCTGGCAGGCCCGCAACACAGCACATTTGGAGAAGACAACGGGCCGACGCCACACTACCTTGGCCGCCGCAGGTTCCATACCGGCTCCTCGCCGGCGATGAGTTTGCCCGCCCACCCCGGTCTAACTGCCGAAATGAACGATCGACACGCGGCTTCCTCGGACCGAACGGAGCCGGCAAGACGACCACGGTCCGGATGCTGTGCACGCTGCTGCCGCCGACCTCCGGCACCGCCACGGTCGCGGGCCTGGACGTGGTCTCGAACGCGGCGGACGTCCGGCGCCGGATCGGCGTTGCGCTCCAGGAGATCGGGCTCGATCCGGTGCAGACCGGCCGTGAGCTGCTCGAGTTGCAGTGCGGCCTGAAAGGGATCACGGGCAGCGAGGGACGAGAGCGAACCCAGGAGCTGCTCGAGCTCGTCGGCCTCACAGATGCGGCAGAGCGTCGCACGAAGACCTACTCGGGAGGGATGAAGCGGCGCCTGGACCTCGCGAGCGCGCTCGTGCACTCGCCTGAGGTGCTGTTCCTCGACGAGCCGACCACCGGGCTCGACCCGGCGTCGCGCGTGACGATCTGGCAGGAGGTGCGCCGGATCAACGCGGACGGCGCGACGGTTTTCCTCACGACGCAGTACCTCGAGGAGGCGGACAAGCTCTGCGACCGGCTGGCGATCATCGACGGCGGGCAGATCGTCGCGGAAGGGACTCCCGAGCAGCTGAAGGCCGAGATGGGCCACGACGTCGTGTCCGTGTCGCTGAACGGCGCCAGCGCCGCCGCGACCGAGGCAGCCCTCACTGGGCTTGTGGGGCTCGAGCGCGTCGTCGTAGCGTCGGACGCGCTGGCGCTCTACGTCGAGGACGGCGCCGGATTGATCGCAGAGATCGTGCGCCGCCTCGATCGCGACCGCATCCGGGTCGGGCCGATCGCGGTAGCCCGCCCATCACTCGACGACGTCTTCCTGAACGCGACCGGCCGCCGGCTCGAGGGCGCACAGGACGAGGAGGAACGACCATGACCGAGGTTCTGCTGCTGGGCCGCCGAGCAATGCGCGAGGTCGTCCGCTACCCGGAGGCGACGATCCCGACGCTCTTCATCCCGCTGTTCTTCCTCGCGGTCAACATCGGCCAGGTCTCGAAGACCTTTCCGAGCACCACGCCATTCCTCAAGGGCCAGGGCTACGTCGCCTTCCAGCTGCCGGTATCGCTGATGTTCGCCGTCGCGACGGCGACCTCCGGCCTCGCGCTCGTGACGGAGATCGACAGCGGCTACTTCGACAAGCTGCTGGTGGCGCCGATCCGCCGCTCCTCGGTGATCTTCGGACGCCTCTTCGCCGACCTGAGCCGCGGCATCGCGGCGTCCGCCCTCGTGCTGCTGGTCGGAATCGCGTTCGGGGCCAGGATCCAGAGCGGCGTGCTCGGCGCCGTGGTGATCGTGCTGCTCTCGGCGCTGTTCGGAGTCGCCTACGCGGGCTTCGGGATCCTCGTCGCGCTGCGAACCCGAAACGTCCAGGCAACCCAATCGAGCTTCCTGCTGTTCTTTCCAGCGCTGTTCCTCACACCGAACTTCGTGCCATTCGAACGGCTGTCATCGGCGATGGAGACGCTCGCGCGAATCAACCCGATCAGCTACGTGATCGTCGGCATCCGCTCGCTGGTGATCGACGGCTGGGACGTAGGCAAGATCGGCGTGTGCGTGCTCGTGATCGTGCTGATGGGGATCGTGCTGACCGCCCTCTCGCTGCGGGCGATCGCGACCTACGATCGCTGAGCGATCGCTGGACGCCTCCGCCCGCCGACTCCAAGCCGGCGGGCGGATGATCCCGGCCGGCTGCCTACGGCAGCACGGCCTCTACTTCGGTGGTGAACTCCTTCTGGCCCGATACGTTGGGGTGGTAGCTTTCCGACAGAGGGTTGGACTGGCCGTTGAGCCACTCCGATGAGGAACACACCTCATGTGGCAGGAACGCGTTCCTGGGGTCCACGAAGGTGAATTTGTGGGCTTCGACGCGACCTTTGATGACCGCGTCGAGTTTGTCCGCTGTTTCGTTCAGTTTCTTCTCGTTGGAGGACGTCAGGAAGTTCGCGTTGCACGTCTTTCCTTCCGAGGTGAACAGGTGCGGATAGGCCAGCACGACGACATGAGCGACCGTCGCGCGCGATCGGATGTCGTTGTAGGTGGTGTCGAGCAGGGCGGGCAGTTTGTTCGCGATGAAGCTGTTCGCTTCGTTGATCGAGCTCCCGCAGGTGAAGTAGTAGAGCGCGCAGTTGAGGATGACGTTGCTGAAGCCCGCGTCATTGCCCCCGATCGTGATCGTCACAAGGCTCGTACCGTTGTTCAGCGTGCCGAGCTGTTTGCTGTTGACGTCGGTCGTCTTGGCACCGCTGCAGGCCTGGAAGCTCAGCGCGTAGCCGCGCGCTGCGGCCACCTTCGGGCCATATGCTTCCGGGCTCCGCGAGCATTCTTCGTTGTAGAAGACGCGCGTTCCCACTCCCGAGGAGTAAGAGTCCCCGAGTGCGACGTACTGCGGTAGTGCGGACGCAGCCGCCGCGGGCGCGAGCACGCCCACGCACAGCACGGCAAAGCCTAGGATGCGACGCCAATTCCACATTTTCCTGCTCCTCCTCTTCCATGAATGCCGCTCGGGCCGCGCAGGATCGATGACGCCTCCCCTCCCGCCGCCCAGAGCGCTTACAGGCCAAACGTAACCGGGATCGATCTGACGCGTCAACCGTCCGTCTGGCCGACTGTCACACCGCCCTGACTCGTAAGCTAATTGCCGGGATGGCGCGCAACGTGCGCGAGCGAGCTGTGGCTGCGTTCGTGATCGAAGGCGATGGGGCCTGAGCCCTTCAGGACCGTCGCCATCGCGATCTCGGCTTCGTCGTACTCGAACCCGCCCGGGATCTTCACCTGGATCGAGTACTCGCTCTCCTCGCCGATCGTGCCGATCGGCTCGGTGCTGGTCTCGAGCGCATCGCCGACCGCGCAACGGGCACGGCGCTTCTCCACGTCGATGTCTATGTCGATGTCAGCGATCACCGGGTCGTGGAACGTGTCGATGATTTCAGAGAGGATGCCATAGAAGGTGCCGCCATTCTGGCCAGAGAGGATCGCGCCCATGGCCTCCATCTGCTCGGGAGACATCGAGGCATCCAGGATCGGCTGACCTGCGCCGTGGCCTTCGTGGAGCGCACCCGGCCACCAGTACTTGAACGCCCACTTGACGCCATCGAGGTTGACCTCGTCGAAGTGACCCTGCTCGACGATCATCGCCGCCATCCCCTCGCAGCTGCCGTGGGTGGGATTGGCGTTGAAATCACACGGACACCCGGGGTCGCAGTTGCAGTTCTTCATGTACGGACCCTCAAGACGCCAGTCGGCCATGGCTGCCTCCCCCGATCGCTTGGTTGCTGCGTCGAGCCTATTCCGTTACGGTCGAGCGCGCAATGGCATCCGCCGTTCAAAGTCCCGCCGTGCAACGTCCTGGTGCACGGTTTCAGGCTGGCGTCCTTGCCTCGCTGCTCGGGCTGGCCGCGCTTGCCTGGCTGCTGACGCACGAACGCATGCTCGGTATGGACGCCGGCCCCGGTACTGACCCCGGAGGCCTCGGCTTCTACGTCGTGTCGTGGGTGGTGATGATGAGCGCGATGATGTTTCCGTCGATCGTTCCGATGGTGCTGACGTTCGGGTTCGTCCAGCGCCGGCGACGTGATCGCGGGTCCATCGAGCGCACCGTCTCCTCGTGGGTGTTCGTGGGCGGATATCTCCTGACATGGACAGCGTTCGGGCTGCTGGCGTACTGCCTCTATGTCGGCGTGCGCTCGCTCTCGATCCCCGGCCTGTCCTGGCATCGGGGCGGGCGCTATCTCGCCGGCGGCGTTCTGCTCGCAGCTGCGATCTACCAGCTCACACCGATCAAGGACGCTTGCCTGCGCCGCTGCCGGGCGCCGCTTGACTTCGTGCTCGGCCACTGGCGTGATGGGCCCTGGGGCGCGCTTCGCATGGGCGTGGTGCATGGCGCCTGGTGCGTCGGCTGCTGCTGGGGATTGATGGCGGCGTTGTTCGCGCTCGGGGTGATGAGCCTGACCTGGATGATCGCGATCGCCGGCCTGATCGCGGTGGAGAAGCTCCTGCCCTGGCGAGAGCTTGCCAATCACCTCGTGGCCCTGACCCTGATCCTGCTCGCGCTGGGCGTGTCGCTTGCGCCGCGCGACGTACCCGGGCTCACGCTGCCCGGCTCGGCCGCCGCGGGCAAGGCAATGTCCACGATGTCCGGCAGCCCTCGAGCCATGCCGGCCCACAAGAGCATGCCGTCCAGCATGCCGATGAAGTAGCAGCAAAGCCGCGGTTCCTACGCTGCCTTTATGCGCTCGAGGCCGAGCCGGCGCTAGAGGGTTGACCATCGAGCGGCCGCACCCGCGGCGCGGGGGAATCGTTAGGGTCTCCGGCTCCCAACCTGGAGGCATCGGATGTCCGTCGTGCATCCCGCAATCCCTCGTTCGCGACTCGCTGCGCTCCTCGGCGGCGAGGAACAGAGCCTTCGCCGGACGCACTCTCGCCGAGCCCGGCACACCGCCGTGTTCGGGGGCGCGCTGCAAGCGCCGACAGACGGCGACTGAGCTGGCCGCCGAGATGCCGAATTCGACCGATGAGCTACGGCCGCTGGCGGGACGCGTCGCGCTCGTCACCGGCGTGGGGAGCCGCGAGGGCATCGGCTTCGCCGTCGCCGAGCAGCTGGTGCGCTATGGCGCCTCGGTTGCGATCACCTCTACGACCGAGCGTGTCGAGGATCGGGCACGCGAGCTCAGCCGCGACGGCGGTTCGGTGTCCCCGCAGATCGCCGATCTCACCGATCGGCCCGCGACGCGCCGCATCGTCTCCGCGATCGAGCGTGAGCATGGGCCGGTCGAGGTGCTCGTCAACAACGCCGGCATGACCCAGGTTGGAGTTCCGGATTCCGATGCCCCGGTCCACCAGCTCGCGCCGTCGGAGTGGGATCGACAGATCGCGATCACGTTGACCACCGCCTTCAACGTGGTGCATGAGGTGCTGGGCTCGCTCATCGGTCGCGGTTGGGGGCGCATCGTGAACGTGTCCTCGGTCACCGGGCCCCTTGTGAGCTACGCCGGTCAGGCCCCCTACGCGGCGGCCAAGGCCGGGATGGACGGATTGACGCGCACGCTCGCGGTCGAGCTCGGTCCGTATGGAATCACTGTCAACAGCGTCCTACCGGGCTGGATCGCGACCGCATCGAGCTCGGAGAGCGAATTGCGAAGCGGGCAGTTCACGCCGATCGGGCGGCCGGCACGCCCGAGGAGGTTGCCGCCGCGGTCGGGTTCCTGACCACCCCCGCCGCCGGCTACATCACCGGGCATACGCTCGTCGTCGACGGCGGCAACACCGTGCAGGACGATCACGCGCACGGCCGCTGACCGGTTCCGGAGGCGCGCTTTTTCGCGACACAGCGCCGCCGCCACCCGCTCACCCGGCCGCGTATGCGATCACGTAGCCCGGCGCCGAGGAGTAGCCGAGCCCGCCCGCCGATACGAACAGCCGGTGCTCGGCGATCGCGACGCCCGCGCTCGTGTCGTTCGTGACCGGCGCCCCGGCGTCCACGGCCAACGGCCGGTGCACGAGCGGCTGGCCGCTGGCAGCGTCGAAGCCGTCGAGGTTGGCCGCTGTGTCGACCGTCCACACGACGCCGTCGGCGGCGCTGACCGACTGGTAGTGAGGGCCGTCACCCACCGGAGTGAGCCACTGCGCCGCTCCCGTGCTGCGGTCCAGCGAGAACATCGTCGCTGCGGGCGTGGCGACTCCAGCGACGGAGCCGTCAAACGCCGTGGAGGCGGCGTTGCATGCGGCGCACGAGGCGCCGACGAGGGCGGACCAGACGGGTGCCATCGATGCAGCGTTGGCAGCGTGGTACACGCCCGACTTCTGCAGATCACCGACCACCTTCGTCCCGCCACCGGTTGTGAACAGGTTGGCCGCCGCTCCGAAGTCGAGGTCGAGCTGACCGCACAGCGGGTCGTCGAGGGGATAGGGGACTTCCGGGTTGGCCGATGCTTCGCAGGCCGGCGAGTGGCTGAGTTCCTGCAGCGTGCTCGTGTACTGGTCGACGTTGCCTTCATAGGAGCCGACGATCTGGCCGAAGGTCGGTCGCGATGGGCTGACGTCGATCTTGAGGATGGCGTCCGTCGTCCGGTATTGCTTTGTCTTGCTGTTCGGGTTCCCGGCGCCCCAATAGAGGTACTTCGTCGCCGGGTCATAGGCGGGCGTGCTCCACAGGCCCCCTCCGGCGTAGCCTTCCGCCTGCGCCGCGGGCGGGATCGTCGGGGTGGTCCTGACCACTTCGCCGGTCTTGGCGTTGATCAGAGAGAAGCCGCCGGTTGCCGTGGGGTTGCCCTCCGGGGGCGAGTAGCCGGCCGCGATGAAGCCGTTCGCGAGGACGGGGCTGGAATTCGCATACGAGCCCGCCTGAAGCGTGCTGCTCGTCAGCGGCGGCGCGAACGGAGCGCTCTTCCACACCACCGCGCCTGTGGAGCGCTTGAGCGCGATCGCGTACGGGGCGGCGAACTCGTCGACCAGGAACACGACAGTGCCGCCGTTGATGAGCGCGGCGCCGACGATCACGCCGCCTGATCCCGGGTTGGGCGCTTCGAGTTTCCGCTGCCAGACGACGTGCCCGCTCTGCGCGTCCAGCGCGTAGACGACGCCGCTGAACGAGCCGATGAAAACGCACCCGTCATAGACGACCGGAGTCGTGTTGAACCCCGTCCCGTCACCGGTGGCGCTCGTCGAGAACGCCCACTTCGGCGTCAAGCCCCCCACCGCGGTCGGGCCGAACGCCGTCTCTTCGGGCTGCGTGCGGGTGTTCGACGCATCGTGGCCGTAGGAGGTCCAGTCGCCACCACCAGCAGGCGGTGCCATGCAGGGCGCCGAGGCAGCCGCGGCAGATGCGAAGCACGCTGCCGCGAGCGTGATCGCCACAAGCAGGGCAAAACAACGAAGCGTTGCGATCATGCCGATACTCCTCCCGATGATCGAGG
>JAOPZM010000197.1 GCA_025964115.1 Solirubrobacterales bacterium | reverse complement strand
TCCTCGTTCAGGACAGCACGATCTCAGCCTACCATCACGTCTCGATCGGGAGCGAGTGCATCAACGCCGACCGCGAGATGCTGATCGACTTCGACCACGGCGTCACCGAGGTCGAGCGCCCGATCCGCCTGCAGGGGATCTACAAGCGTGACGTGCGCGTGGGGCACAACGTGTGGATGGGCTTCGGATCCTGCGTCCTGCGCGGGGTGAGCATCGGCGATAACAGCATCGTCGGAACGAGCTCGGTGTGCACGAAGGACGTGCCCGCCAACGCGGTCGTCGGCGGCGTGCCGGCGCGCCTGATCCGCATGCGCGAGGCGCCGCGCACGATGCGCTTCCAGTGAGGCGCTGAGCCGGAGCGGGCGCCCCGGACGGCCCGCGCGGGTGGCGCGGTCACGGCGCGAGCAGCGAAGCGACGTTGGCATCGACCGCCAGGTTGCGCAGGCCTGCGGGGTCGCTGTCCGGTCCTGCCCGCAGAGCGCGGGCGAGGGCGTCGCGGTGCCCCTCGAAGCGCTCCAGCGCATAGGGGACGGCCTGCCCGCGCGAGACCATGAACGGCCAGTCGCTCGCCTGCAGGGCGAGCAGCTCGCGCGCGGCCGCAGTGCCCGCTTGCGCTCCCGCGGCCAGCACCTCGAGCTCCGCGGCGCGCATCGCGAAGGCCATCTCGGCGACCGCCGGCCCCGACCACGTGGAGAGGTCGCCGCCGGCCCCCCAGCTGCTCGCCGTCCCGCCGTGGTCCGGGGGGTCCTCGGGCTCCGGCTCGCAGCGCTCGAGCGCCTCGTCGAGGCGGATGAGCTCGAGCCCCTGCCGGTGGCACTCCTGAACGACCGCCTCCAGGAAGGCCACGCCCTCATACCACCAGTGCCCGAAGAGCTCGGTGTCAAGCGCGCACACGACCAGGCCGCCACCCGGGAGCGACGCCCCCTCGCGGGCGTCTGTCAGCCGCGCGATCGTGCGCGCGACGAAGTCGGCAGCGTGCTCGCGGGCCAGCGCCAGCGCCCGCCCGTGCTCGTAGGGGGCGCCGTCGTTGCTCCACGGGTTGTGGTGGTGGATCGTGTGATGGTGGTAGTCGCGGTAGGCGCCGTGTGCCGGATAGCCGCTCTCGCTCCAGATCAGCGAGATCGTGGAGCGGTCGATCGGCACGAGCACCACCCCGGAGTCGGTCGCCAGCGGCCGCAGCTGCTCGCTCGCGCCGACCCCGAAGCGGCCCGTGAGCTCGACGCAGACGGCGGCCACGCCGGCATCCTCGAGCTCGCGCAGCAGGGCCGGCGCGTACGCGCACTCGGGCAGCCAGAAGCCGCCGCGCCAGGAGCCCCCGAAGCGCCGGCGGTGGGAGTCCACGCCGCTCTGCGCCTGCATGCGCACACCGGCGTCCGTCGCCAGCAGGGGCAGGATCGCGTGCGTCGCCGAGGAGGTCCACTGCGCGTGGGCCGCGAAGGAGTCGAGCAGCTCGCCGCCGCGGCGCTCGAGGCTCTCGAGCCCCAGCGCGTAGTCCTCCCAGGCGCGCTCGAGCTCGCGCGCGAGCTGATCATGCCCGCCGGAGCGCAGCCCGGCCGCGTCCTGCTCATGCGTCTCGCGGCGCGTCCCCTCGACGAACGTCCGCAGTCGCTCGGATACGCCGGCCGCCTCGAGCTGGTCGCACAGCACCGGGGTGAGCGAGAGCGTCAGCGGCGCGCCGGCGTCGAGCAGGTCCAGCAGCGGCAGATAGCAGCCGACGATCGCCTCCCATAGCCACTCCTCGCCGAAGGGCCAGGTGCCGAACCCCTCCACGTAGGGCATGTGCGTGTGCAGGACGATCGCCAGGGCGCCGCGGTCGGCTCCCCGTCTCAAGGCCGGCACACCGCGACGAAGTCCAGCGCACGATCGAGGTCGGCCTCTCCGGCTGGGCGCAGCGCGAAGTCCGAGACGGCGATCGCCGGCGTGAACCAGTCGTAGAAGCGCTTGGTGAGACCGAGCCGCCTGTGCGCCGCGTCCCAGCCCACGCGCAGTGCCAGCTCGTGCCCGCGCAGCTTTCGCGCGTGGAACAGGCCGTGCATCTTCACCGTGGCGAAGCTCGCGCGGCACAGCCGCTCGAACTCCGCGGCACGGTACTCGTGCACGTGCCACGGGTTGCCCGAGCGCGAGGCCCCTCGCGGCGCGAGTGTCAGCACGTTCGGGGTCGACAGGTAGACGACCCCATGAGGCGCGACCAGCGAGCGGAAGTGCTCGAGCGCATCCCCGGGATCGCTGAGGTGCTCGATCGTCTGCAGGAACACGACCGCGTCGGCCTGCTCGGGGAAGCTCTCCACGAGGTCTCGCACGAAGCGCAGGTTCTCGCGCCGGTAGCGCAGGCGCGCGTGCTCGTGGGCCTCCGGATTCGCGTCGACTCCGACGACGCCGCCCGCCGTGCGTGCCAGCACGTCGGCGCCGTAGCCCTCGCCACAGGCCATGTCGACGACGCGCTTGCCGGCGAGCTGCCGCGCGATCCACTCGTAGACGACGAGGTGCCTGCGAAACCAGTAGTTCTCCTCGGGCACGTCGGGGAGCGTCCGCTCGCCCGTCAGGGCGAGCGGCGGTACGCCCTCGGGCTGGTCGCGCTGCAGGTGGAGGATTGCCATCGAGAGTCGAGTTTGCGCCGGATCGGCCATTCGCGCTGGGGGCGCCGGTCCGGCGCGCGAGTATATGGTGCCGCTCCGTGCCGCCGACGCTCAGCCCAGGGGAGATCCGCGACGTCAACACGCGCTACCACGATGTCGCGGCCGAGCACTATGACTCCAAGTGGGGCATCGATTTCGGCCGGGTCGGCCAGGAGCAGGTCATCGCCAAGCTGCGCAAGGCGCTCGGGTGCGAGCCGGGTCACTACCCGCGCTCGCTCGAGATCGGCGCGGGCACCGGCTACTTCACGCTCAACATGCTGGGCGCCGGAGTCATCGGAAAGGCGACCTGCAGCGATATATCGCCCGGGATGCTCCAGGCGCTCAGCGAGAACGCGCAGGCCCTGGGCCTGCAGGTCGAGACCCGGGCGGCCGACGCGGAGCGCCTGCCCTTCGCAGACGCGAGCTTCGACCTCGTCTTCGGACACGCGGTGCTTCATCACATCCCCGACCTCGGACGCGCGTTCGCCGAGTTCGCGCGCGTGCTCGCGCCCGGCGGGACGCTGGTGTTCGCGGGCGAGCCCTCCCGCCAGGGCGATCATCTGGCGCGGGTGCCCAAGCGCTTCGCGGCCATGTTGGCGCCCCTGTGGCGGCGTGCGATCGGCGCCGGGCGCGCCGTCGATCCGCAGCATGGCGGCGGCGACGCGGCGCTCGAGGGCGTCGTCGACGTGCACGCCTTCGCACCGTCGGAGCTCTCGCGCGCGGCGCGCGGCGCGGGGCTCGGCGAGGTGCGCGTCACGGGTGAGGAGCTGCTGGCCAACTGGTTCGGCTGGACGAACCGCACGCTCGAGGCCAGTGCCGAGCCGGACGACGTTCCGTGGGCGTGGCGCGTGTACGCCTACCGTGGCTACCTGCTGCTGCAGCAGGTGGACCGCAGGCTGCTCGAGCCCCGCCTGCCGCCGGCGATCTTCTACAACCTGATGATCGCCGCGCGCAAGCGGCCGACCTAGACTGCTGAGGATGCCCGAGCGCATCTCGCGGGATTTCCCGCTGTTCCCCCTGGGGATCGTCGCGCTGCCGGGCGAGAGCGTGCCGCTGCACATCTTCGAGGACCGCTACCGGCGCATGATCGAGCGGTGCCTGGGTGGCGAACCGGGATCGATCGAGTCCCAGTTCGGCATCATCTGGCTGTCCGACCAGGAGCTCAAGCCGGTCGGCTGCGCGTGCGAGATCGAGCGCGTGCTCGAGCGCATGGAGGACGGACGCATCAACATCCTCGCTCGCGGCACGCGCCCCTTCCGCCTGCTGGAGCGCCAGGACGAGCTCCCCTACCCGGCGGGAACCGTCGAATTCCTCGCCGACCTCGACGAGCCGCCCGAGGAGCAGGCCTCGACCGGCGCTCTCGAGCTCTACCGCGACCTCGTCCAGCAGGCCACCGACCGCACCCTGACGGCGGAGGAACTGAGCGAGCTCGACGCCTACGGGATGGCCGCTACGGTGGAGTTCGGGGTCGACGCCAAGCAGGAGCTGCTCGAGCTGCGCTCGGAGAACGCACGCCTGCGGCTGCTCACGCTGCTGCTGCGCGCCGCGATCAAGCGGCTGGAGCTGGTGGAGCGCGCGGGGGAGCGCGCCCGCTCGAACGGCAAGGTCCGCTTCGGCTGAGGCGCCCCGCTACTGCGGCAGGTGGCAGACCTGCTGCGCTGCACGGAGAACGAACAGCGCGAGGCGCCGCAGCACGTCGGGCTGACCGGGAGAGTTGTCGGCGAAGCTGACCGTCCCCGCCTCGTCGCGCACGTAGTAGCCGGTCACCGATCCGCGCGCCGCGGCCAGCGAGAGATGTTTGCTGGCGGGGTCGTGGAGGTCTTCCTGGATCGCCCGGGCCTGCACGAGCTCGGAGTCGCTCAGCTTCGGCGCGCTTACGCCGTTGCAATGCACCGCTCCTTCTTCGTTGACCAGCAGCGTCAGGTGCCTCCCGGGGCCGGGCCCCGTTCGAGAGACGATGAAGAGGTCCGGGGCGATGATCCCGCCGCAGCCGGCGAGCAGCAGCGCCGCCGACAGCGCGCCGAGCGCCGCCGCGCGCCTCACGCGCTCACCGCGACGCCTCCGCGTCGCGGGTCTCCGGCTCCGGTCAGCAGCGGGCCACGGCGCTGAACGGCCTGCACGCCCCCGAAGAAGAGGTTGCGCGAGCCGAACTCCACGACCGTCCGCTCGGACCCGAGCTGCTTCACGTCGATGCCCGGCTCGACGTAGACGACGCCGTCCTCGAAGTGCACGCGCGGCGCGTCGACCGCGTCCCGCGCGAGCAGGCCGTGGTCGACCACCCCCACGATCGTCTGCAGCAACGCCGAGCGGATCCGGTTGGACCCGGCGCTGCCCAGCACCAGCTCCACCTCGCCCTCGCGCAGCACGACCGAGGGCGCCATCATGCTGGGCATCCGCCTGCCGGCGGGATAGCGGTGGAAGCCGAGCGGGTTGAGGTCCTCCTCGCCCATCACGTTGTTGATGTGCATTCCCGTGCCCGGCACGACGATCCCCGAGCCCTCGCCGTTGGTGCAGGTGGTGCTGCACGCGCCCCCGTCGGCATCGAGCACCGAGATGTGCGTCGTCGAGCCGAGGCGCGCGGCCAGGAACCGCTCGAGGAAGCCCTCCTCGACGAGGCCCTCGACGAAGTCCGGCGTGCGCTCGTCCTGGGCGGCCGCCATCGCCTGCAGCACCCCGGCCAGGCGCGGCGGAGAGGGACCGCGGTCCAGCAGGGCGAGCGCATACGCGAGCAGCGTCCCGCCCGCCGAGGGCGGCGGGTTGGTGAGGATCTCGCGGTCGCGGTAGCCGATCCTCACGGGCTCCCGCTCGATCGCGCTGTAGCCGGCGAGGTCCTCGCACGTCAACGAGCCCCCGCGGACGCGCAGCCACTCGCAGACCGCCGTCGCGATGTCCCCTTCGTAGAACGGCGCCGGCCCGTCGTGGGAGAGGCGCATGAGCGCATCTCCCAGCTCGGGGTTGCGCAGGACCTCCCCCTCGCGCAGGACGTGTCCCTGCGGCGCCCATAACGCCGCGCACTCCGGGGTGGAGGTCAGCAGGTCGGCGAGGATCTCCGCGACGTAGGCCTGGCCCGCGTTCAGAGCCACTCCCTCGCTGGCGAGCCGCGCGGCAGGCTCGGCGAGCTCATCGAGGGGCACGGTCCCCCACCGCCGGGCCGCCTCGCACACGCCCGCCGGCGTGCCGTAGACGCCGCAGGAGGCGGGCCCGATGTGGAAGACCTGGACGGCATCGCCGAAAGACACGTCGATCCCGCGAAGCTCGGCCTCCGAGCCATCGCCCTTGCGTGTCGGTGCCTGCACGAAGAAGTCGAGCAGCGTGGGCTGCTGGCCGGCGCCTGCGACGAGCATGTACCCCCCAGCTCCCAGGCCGGTTAGCAGCGGCTCGGTGACGAACGACGTGAGCATAGCCCCAACCGCCGCATCGACGGCGTTGCCGCCTTCGCGCAGCACCACCGCACCGGCTTGCGCCGTGAGCGGATGGCCGGCCGCGACGACGCCTTTCTCAGGCATGCCCATTGCTGAGCGATACCACGTCTTCGCCGTGGCGGGCGCGGTCAGCGGTTGGGCATGAACTCGGGCACTTCGAGCTCGTCGCCCGCCGCGCCGCGGCGCTGGCCGATGTCCGATCGGTCCCTGCGCTCAGCCGACCGTTTGATCCTGAGCTCGCCCGCGGCGGGCTCCCTGAGGCGGTCGACGCTCTTGCGCCGGCCCTCGTCGCCGTAGCCGGTCGCCACCACCGTGACCCACACCTGATCGTCGAGCTTCTCGTCGACCATCGCTCCGAAGATGATGTTCGCGTCGGGGTGCGCGGCCTCCGAGACCGATCTGGCGGCCTCGTTGACCTCCCACAGCGACAGGTTGGGGCCGCCCGTGATCGACAGCAGGATCGAGCGGGCGCCCTCCATCGACGTTTCCAGCAGCGGCGAGGAGGCGGCCTGCATCGCGGCCTCGACCGCGCGGTTCTCGCCGACGCCCATGCCGATCCCTAGCAGCGCCTTGCCGGCGTCGCTCATGATCGTGCGCACGTCGGCGAAGTCGAGGTTGATGAGGCCGGGCAGGGTCACGAGATCGGAGATGCCCTGCACGCCCTGACGCAGCACGTCGTCGGCCACGCGGAAGGCCTCGACCATCGAGGTCTGCTTGTCGAGCACGGCCAGCAGCCGGTTGTTGGGCACGACGATCAGCGTGTCGACCTCGTCGGCCAGCGCTGCGATCCCGCGGTCGGCCTGCTCGCCGCGGCGCGAGCCCTCGAAGCCGAACGGCTTGGTGACGATCGCCACGGTGAGCGCGCCGAGTTCACGGGCGATGCGCGCAACGATCGGCGCTGCGCCGGTCCCCGTCCCGCCTCCCGCTCCCGCGGTGATGAAGATCATGTCCGAGCCCTTCAACAGCGACTTCACACGGTCGAAGTCCTCCATCGCGGCCTGCCGTCCGACGTTCGCGTCCGAGCCGGAGCCGAGTCCCCTGGTCACGGTCGCGCCGATGTGCAGGGTTATGTCGGCGGTGGACTGCTGCAGCGACTGCTGGTCGGTGTTCACCGCGACGAACTCGATGCCATCTACCTCGGCCTCGACCATGCGATTGACGGCGTTCACTCCGCCGCCGCCGACGCCGACCACGCGGATCACCGGCTGCCCGTCGACGCCGTTCGCGGCCGCGCCCCACCCGCTCGGGTGCTCGCGCACGTACTCGTCCATCACGGCGCGCGTGGCGGGCCGCTCCATCATGTTCTCCGGGATCTCCGAGGAGAAGGCGTGGCGTAGCCGCTCGCGTGGAGTCGCGACGCGGCGGGGCTCATCGGGAGCCTCGGGGGACGCACCCAGTCCGGGGTGCGGCAGGCCGCTCTCGCGCGGATGGGGAGGTGGCGCGGGCTCGGAGACGCGAGGCGCGTCGGCCGTGGCGCGCTCCTCCGGCGCGGCGTCGGGCTCGCCCTCCTCGCCTTCGGTCTTACGGAACAGTGCCGCGAGCGGTCCTTCGCGCATGCTCGCGCGTTTAGCGTTTGCCATGGGTGAGAACCTCCTGCGCGAGTTGCCGGTAGGACTGAGCTGCCACGCCGTCCGGCTCGTACTTGAGCACCGACATACCCTTCACCGGGGCCTCGGCGAAACGGACCGTCTTGCGGATGCGGGACGCGAACACGCGGTCGCCGAAGTTTTCCTCGAGGATCTCGATCGCCTCCTTGGCGTGGATCGTGCGCGAATCCACCAAAGTCGGGAGGATACCCTCAATGTCGACGCCCGGATTGAGATTCTCACGGATCATCGCGAGCGTGTTCTGCAGCTGGATCAGCCCGCGCATCGACAGATACTCGCACTGCACGGGGACGATCACCTTGTCCGCGGCCGTGAGCGCGTTGATCGTCAGCAAGCCGAGGCTCGGCGGCGTGTCGATGCAGATGAAGTCGTAGTCCTCGAGGATCGGTTCGAACGCCTTCTGCAGCGAGCGCTCGCGGCCGATCATCGTGGACATAGCGATCTCCGCCCCGGCGAGGTCGATCGAGGCGCATGCGATGTCGATCTCGCGCTTGCGGACCACCTCGCGGATCGAGACCTTGTGGACGAGGACGTCATACATCGATTTCTCGAGCGAGTCCGGGTCGATGCCCTGGGACATCGTGAGGTTGCCCTGCGGGTCCATGTCCACGCACAGCACCCGGTGGCCCTCCTCGGCGAAGGCTGCTGCCAGGTTCAGCGTCGTCGTCGTCTTCGCCACGCCGCCCTTCTGGTTGGCGAACGCGATTACCTTGGCCTTTCCTTCCACGGGGACTCCGATGCTCGATTGTTGGAAAGCCGTCCGGTGAGTATTCGCATAGCGGTCGTTGATTCCTGCACGGGAACTACGATCCAGAGATGGTGGGCGCTGACCGAGATTCCCTGTTGGGCCGTCTGCGCGGCAAGCGCATCCTGATCTGCGTCGGCGCCGGCGGCGTCGGCAAGACGACGACATCGGCGGCACTCGCGCTCGGGCTCGCCGCGCGGGGACAGAAGATCGCGGTCGTCACGATCGACCCGGCCAAACGCCTGGCCTCGGCGCTCGGGCTGCAGGAGCTCTCCGGGGAGCCGCGCCGCATCGAGCCTGAGGTCTTCGCGGCGCAGGGCGTCGAGATGAAGGGCGAGCTTTGGGCGATGATGCTCGACGCCAAGCGGACGCTCGACGAGATCGTCACGCGGCTCGCCGCGGACGAGCATGCCCGGGATGAGATCCTCTCGAACCCCGTCTACTCGGAGCTGTCGACCGCCGTGGCGGGCTCGCACGAGCTGAGCGCGATCGCGAAGCTCTATGAGCTCCACGAGGAGCATGACTTCGACGCGATCGTGCTCGACACGCCCCCGTCACGCAACGCCCTGGATTTCCTGAACGCCCCCGCGCGGCTGCTCGGCTTCCTGGAAGGACGCGCGCTGAAGGTGTTCCTCGCCCCCGGCGGCCTCACGGCCCGCCTATTCGGCCGCGGCACGGGACTCGTCTTCGCGATCTTTGCGCGCGTCACGGGCATCGACATGTTCGGCGAGCTCTCGAGGTTCTTTCGCTCGCTGGCGGGCGTGATCGACGGCTTCGGCGCGCGCACGCGGAGCGTGGCCGCGCTGCTCGCGGACCCGGCGACGACGTTCCTGATCGTGACCTCCGCCGAGCGCGAGCCGGCCCGCGAGGCCGTGTTTCTAGCCGAGCGCCTGACCGAGGCGAAGATGCAGCGTGGCGCCCTGATCGTCAACCGCGTGCACACCGTCGGCCTGGGCGGGCACTCGCCCACGGACGTTCAGGGGCTGCTCGAGCCCGAGCTGGGCCAGGCGCTCGCCAGGCGCGTCGCAGCGAACCTCGCCGACTTCGATGTGCTCTTCAAACGCGACCGGGACACAATCGCTGGGCTTTCGCTCACCCTCTCTGAACGCAAGCCGATCCTCGTCCCCCACCTAGACCAGGAGATCCAGGATCTCCTCGGGCTCTCCCGCATCGCCGAAGAGCTCTTCGCCTGAGGGCTCGTCGTCCTCGAGCAGGAGCTCGTCGGCGAGCACGACCAGGTCGGGGCTCAGATGTCCGCAGATGACGTCTCTGAGCAGCGCCCGCAGATGGTCGCCCACCTCGCGGACGAGCTCCAGAGCGCCGCTGCGGGCCACGACGCCGCCGGCGGCGACGGCGGCGCGCTCGATCGCGAGCGCCTGCACCATGCGCTCGGTCAGCTGGACGCGCTCCTGCGGGGTCGCGCAGAGCGCGGCCACCCGTCCCGCGAGCAGGCCGCTCCCCTGACCCTCGGGCTCCAGCAGCGCGCGCAACGCCAGCAGATGGTCCGTCAGGGCCTCGCATGGTGCGTCCCGCTCGCACCCCATCTCAAACCGCGCCAGCGCCCAGGCGAGCTCGTTTCCCTCCGGCGCGCGGCGGGATACGAGGTTGCAGAAGGCACGCAGCTCATCCTCCTGCTCGGCGGTGATGACGAGCATCCCGTGCGGTCGCCCGCCCGAGCCGATCGGAAGCGGGGTCCACGCTCCGGCGCCGGCCCGAGCCCAGCCGAGGGCTCCGAGCGACACGCGGCCATCGCCGAACAGGCGCAGGGCGCGCAGCAGGTCCGCGAGCACGGCACGCCCGTGGGAGAGGGCGTCACGGAGGTCGCGTGCCGCGTCGTCGCCCTCCTCGCCTCCGAGATCGAGCACCACGACGAGATGCTCGGCACCCCCGCCTCTCGGGAACGCCGCCTCGGGCAGCCCCTCCAGGGCGTCTGGCCGGCCGAGCGTGAGGCCGCGCGCGAGATGCAGCTCGGCTGAGGTGATCGTGAGCCCGTGGAGGGTCGCCACGAGCGTGACCTCCCCGGTGCCCGTGAGCGTCGATTGCTCGAGCCTCTGAAGCGCCGCCTGCAGGCGCTCGGGGCGCAGCTCGAAGTCGGTCTGCTCCTCGAAGACGTCCTGCAGAAGCGCGATCAGCGCAGCATCGACGCGCGCCGGCCGCGTCGCCCGCGCGGGCTCGGAGCCGACGCTCGCGAGATAGCTGTCGAGCCCGTCGAAGCCCTTCAGCCTTCGCGCCGCCTCGCCCCGCGTCGGCAGGCTTTCAAGCGCCGTCTGCCGCTCTGCGATGAATGTGCCAGTGAGCGCCCGGTAGCAGTACAGAGGCGTGCTGGTGATGCCCCTGCGTGTAGGACGCGAGTCGAGCTCGAACGGGATCTCCGCCCCGCCGGCGAGGTCTGCCTGCAGGAGTGCCGCCGCCGACTCGGCGAACTCGGTGAGCGCCGCCTGGAGGGTGAGAGAACGCATGGTGCGCTCACTTCGCCCCCGCCGAGCGCCCTCCTGCCCGGCGCACCCGGGCTTGCAGCCGCCCGGGCCCTTCGAGCGCCGCTATGCGACCGCCAGGGCCTCCGGCTCGCCGCTCTCGGCGCACTGCGCCCCGAGCCACTCCTCGCCGTAGGCGCGCATGTCATCGATGATCGGCAGCAGCGCCATCCCCTTCTCCGTCAGCGCGTACTCCACGCGTGGAGGCACCTCGGGAAACGTGTGCCGCTCGACGATGCCCTGCTCCTCGAGTGCGCGGAGACGCAGCGACAGGGTGCGCGGGCTGATGCCGGCGAGCGAGCGTTCGAGCTCGCAGAAGCGGGATCTCCCCTCGGCCAGGTCTCTCACGAGCAGCAGAGTCCACTTTCCACAGACGATCTCTGCCGTCATGCACACCGGGCATGTCTCATCGACGGCCATTTGCACCTTTACTTTACCAACTGAAGTGCGGCCGCGTCTCGGGTGGCTCTCGATTATTGGGGCTACCGACCGGGGCCGGGGGTGGCCCGCCCCACACTCACGACAAAGGAAGCGCGGGTCGTCGATAGCCCCTGATGCACGCTAAGCAGCCGGGGTGGGCCGCGTCAATCGGCCGGTTGAGCGAGGGTAAGCATCCGGACACCATCCTTGTCCGGACGCCGCGGCGGCGAGGGGGACGCCTGACGCCGGCGCCCCCCTGGGAGCCGCATGCGGCTCAGATGCAGCGGAACGAGCTCTTTTCGAATTCGACCGTCACAGCGCCCTTGGCGTTGGTGCTGAGATGGCTGGTCATGTGAATCACGGAGCGCGTGCCATCGGTCCCGGTCAGCACGAAGGTGCTGGTGGAGTGGCCAACGGTGTTCTTGTTGTTGATCGCTTCTCCGAACCAGGTGGCGAAATGCCCGCTGTAGGAGACGCCTTCTTCGAACGGGACGAACGTGACCGTCCCCTCGGCCGTTCCGGTCACCCACAGGTCGCCGTCAGCCTGCGTCGTGATGTGGAAGACCTCGTTCGCGGCGATCGCAGTGAACGTCCCTGCGCTGCCGGTGCACTGGTTTTGGACCGGGAACGAGAACAGCAGCACTTCGTGCGCGTGTTCGGTGAACGTTTCCGTCCCGGCACCGCCCTTGGCCGCCAGCGCGGAGCTCGCAAAGAGCGCCGAGACGGCGGCGGACAGGCCCACCACCCGCATGAGTCCACGGAGCATGAGTACCCCCCTTTTCCTTGGGTCGGAAGCGCACCCCTGCGCCCCCATGTCGCTGTGCTCCACACAGCGACCGGCGACTCTACCAACCGCCGCCGCTAGGCGACGGTCAGCGACGGGCCCGTGTCGGGCTGCCGTTTGGACTCGGCGGAGGCAACGTCCTCCATCGTCGTGCCCTGACGTCCGTCCGCCTGCATCAGCAGCTTGAAGTCGTGCGGGCTCGACGCGACTCGCATGGCGTCCTCGAAGGTCACGCGGCCAGCCTTGACGTGGCCGAACAGGGCCTGGTCGAAGGTCTGCATGCCGTAGTAGCCGCCCGCGGTGATCACCTCGATCAGCTTGCCCGTCTGCGTTGAGTCGGTGATCATGTCGCGCACGCGCCCGGTGGTGCGCAGGATCTCGCACACGGCCACGCGGCCGCCGTCGGCGCCCGGCACCAGCCGCTGGGAGATGACGCCCTTGATCGTGCCGGCGATCATGCTGCGAGCCTGTTGGTGCTGGTGGGGCGGGAAGAAGTCGAGCAGACGGTTGATCGACTCGGTGGCGTCGACCGTGTGGATCGTCGAGAGCACGAGGTGTCCGGTCTCGGCGGCGGACAGCGCCGTCTGCACCGTCTCCTCGTCACGCATCTCGCCGATCAGGATCACATCGGGGTCCTGGCGCAGCACCCGGCGCAGCGCGCGCTTGAACGACGCGGTGTCCATGCCGACTTCCCGCTGGTTGATCGCCGAGCGTTTGTCGCCGTGCAGGAACTCGATCGGGTCCTCGATCGTGACGATGTGCTTGCTCATCGTGAAGTTGATGTGGTCGATCATCGCCGCGAGCGTCGTCGACTTGCCCGACCCAGTGGTCCCGGTCAGCAGCACGATTCCGCGCTCCTCCTCGGCGAGTTCGGTCACCACGGCGGGCAGCGAGAGCTCTTCGATCGTGCTGATCTTGTGCGGGATCGCGCGGCAGGCCATCGAGGTCAGGCCGCGCTGCTGGAAGGCGTTGACCCTGAAGCGGGCGACGCCCTTGATTTCGAAGGAGAAGTCGACCTCGTGCTCCTGGGCGAACTCCTCCAGCTTGGCCTCGTCTGACAGGAGGGCCCTCAGTGCCGCCGCCGTGTCCGCGGGTGTCAGCGGCTCGGCCCGCGGGTCGAGCGTCAGCTCACCGTTGACGCGAAACAGCGGCGCCGACTCGGCCTTCAGATGCAGATCGGAGCCCTCTTTGGCGACAAGCTCGCGCAGCGCGCTCTCGACATCGAACATGCCATCTCATCGGCAGGCTCCCTGCGACGCTTGAATGCCACCAACAGGGTATGGACGGCACGCCCCTGACGAGCGGATCGAGGCGCCTAACTGGCCGATCTTCGATCGGTAGGACGCCGTTAGGCGGCTCGAGGCGCCGTCAGGTCAGGCGACGTCGCGGAGCTTTTGCGCCTCAGCGAGGCTCTGCAGCTTCTTCAGCGACTGGTTCTCGATCTGGCGGATGCGCTCACGCGTCACGTTGAAGGTGCGCCCCACCTCATCCAGCGTGCGCGGGTGCTCGCCGCCCAGGCCATAACGCAACTCGAGCACTCGCCTTTCGCGATAGGAGAGGTTCTCGAGCGCCTCCCGGAGGGCCTCCTTGGTGAGGATCTCGGCTGCCCGCTCATAGGGGGACTCGGCGCGCTCGTCAGCGATGAACTGGCCGAACTCGGACTCCTCCTCGTCGCCGACCGGCTTCTCGAGCGACACGGGCGCCTGCGCCGAGCGCTTGATCGAGTCGACCTCCTCCGGGTCGATGCCCGTCACCTCGGCGATCTCGTCGGCCGTCGGCTCGCGACCGAGCTCGGTGACGAGCTTTCGCTCGGCGCGGCCGATCTTGTTGAGCTTCTCGACCACGTGCACCGGGATGCGGATCGTGCGGGCCTTGTCGGCCAGCGCCCGCGCGATCGCCTGGCGGATCCACCAGGTCGCATAGGTGGAGAACTTGAAGCCCTTTCGGTAGTCGAACTTCTCCGCGGCCCGTACAAGCCCGAGCGTTCCCTCCTGGATCAGGTCGAGGAACGGCAGCCCCTGGTTGCGGTAGTTCTTGGCGATCGACACCACCAGGCGCAGGTTCGACTCGACCATCTTCTGCT
>JAOPZM010000185.1 GCA_025964115.1 Solirubrobacterales bacterium | reverse complement strand
AGCGCGCGAGCCAGCTCGGTCTTGCCCACACCCGTCGGCCCGAGGAACAGGAAGGAGCCGATCGGCCGGTCCGGGTCCTGCAGCCCGGCGCGCGAGCGGCGCAGGGCCTTGAGCCGGGCAGCAGGCTCGGCTCAAGGCGTGCGCGATCGCTGGTCAGATGCCGCGCATCGGGTTCTCCCAGCGCACACCCGGGAACCGCGCGTAGTCGCCGTCGGTGCTGCACAGCGTGAGGCCGTGCTCGATCGAGAGCGCGGCCAGGTGTGAATCGGGCACGAGGTCGCCGTGGACCTCGTCGGTCAGGAGCCGGGAGAGGATGAACGAATGCCTATCGGTCGCTTCGGGAATCCAGACGGCTGGCTGGTCGAGCCACTGCTCCACGGTGAGCCACGCCGAGCTCATTCGAGCCGCGGGCTGGAAGAGGCGCGCGTTGGTGACGATACGAAGGAACGCGACCAACGAGTACCACGGCAGTCCCACTTTGGACGTCCCTCCGAGGCGCTCCTCAAGCCACGCTCGCGCGTCATCGTGCTGCGGCATCGACTCGACCGACGCGTAGATGAGCAGGTTCGCGTCGACGAGTATCAGCGGTGGTTCTCGCCCTCGGCGATCGCGAGCACAGCCGAGATGTCGTCGAAGTTGTCCACAAGCGGCTTGCCCACGTCAAGCGGCTCGACCCGAAACCGCCGGGCATTGGGGCGCTCCTGCTCGACGTGAACAAGGCCGGCACGAAGCAGCTCGTTTACCTCCTGCTTCAGCGAGTGGTTGAGCTCGCGTCTACGGCGCTCGATGGCCGCCGCGACGTCGTCGTCGATCGTCAGCGTGGTCCGCATGCATCAAAGCATAGACCATTTGATGCCTTGATGTCTACGCTGCGGCGGCGGTCTCGGCTCCGACCTTCTCGAGTGCGAGCTCACCGTCGACGACGTCGACGCGGACCGAATCCCCTTCACGGATCTCGCCCTGCAGAAGCGCGAGCGCCAGCCGGTCGATGAGCTGCTTCTGGATCACCCTCCGCAGCGGGCGGGCGCCGTAGACCGGGTCATAGCCCATGTCGCCGAGCAGCTGCTTCGCCTCGTCGCTGAGCGTCAGCTCCACACCCCGCTCGGCCACCCGCTCGATCACGCGCGCGACCTGAAGGTCCACGATCTCCGCCAGCTGCTCGCGGGAGAGAGTGTGGAAGCGCACGATGTCGTCGAGGCGGTTGATGAACTCGGGCTTGAACTGCTGAAGCAGCGCGGCGCGCAGCTCTGTGTCGGAGACCGCTTCGCCGACCGGGAAGTTCGAGGTCATGATCAGGACGGTGTTCTTGAAGTCGACCGTGCGCCCCTGGCCGTCGGTGAGGCGGCCATCATCCATGACCTGCAGCAGCGTGTTGAAGACGTCGGGGTGGGCCTTCTCGATCTCATCGAGCAGCACCACCGAGTAGGGGCGGCGGCGCACCGCCTCCGTGAGCTGGCCTCCCTCCTCGTAGCCGACGTATCCCGGAGGCGCTCCCACCAGACGCGAGGTGGAGTGTTTCTCCATGTACTCGGACATGTCGATGCGCACCATCGCGTCCTGCGAGTCGAACATGAACTCGGCGAGCGCGCGAGCCAGCTCGGTCTTGCCCACACCCGTCGGCCCGAGGAACAGGAAGGAGCCGATCGGCCGGTCGGGGTCCTGCAGCCCGGCGCGCGAGCGGCGCAGCGCCGTGGCGACCGCCTCGATCGCCTCATCCTGGCCGACGACACGTTCGTGGAGCCGCTCCTCCATGTGCACCAGCTTCTCGGTTTCACCCTCGAGCAGCCGGCTGACGGGGATGCCTGTCCAGCGGGCGACGACCTCGGCGACGTCATCGGCGTCGACCTCCTCTTTGAGGAACACCGGCGCCTCGCCACCGCGCTCGCGCTCTTGCGATTCGTATTCGGCGACCTTCCGTTCGAGCTCGGGGATCTCGCCGTAGCGCAGCTCGGCGGCGCGCTGGAGGTCCGCCTCGCGTTCGGCGCGTTCCATTTCGACGCGCGCCGCGTCGAGCCGCTCCTTCGTCTCGCGAATGCCGGCGATCGCCTGCTTCTCGGCTTCCCACTGTTCGGTCATCGCACGCTCGCGTGCTTCGAGCTCGGAGACCTCTGACTCGATCGCCTTGCGGCGCTCCTTCGCAGCGTCGCTCTTCTCCTTGCGCAGCGACTCGAGCTCGATCTTCAGCTGCATCACGCGCCGTTTGACCTCGTCGATCTCGGTCGGCAGCGAGTCGATCTCGATGCGGATCTTCGACGCGGCCTCGTCGACCAGGTCGATCGCCTTGTCGGGCAGGAAGCGATCGGCGATGTAGCGGTGGGAGAGCGTCGCGGCGGCGATCAGCGCGCTGTCTTGGATCGTGACGCCGTGGTGCACCTCGTAGCGCTCCTTCAGCCCCCGCAGGATCGCGATCGTGTCCTCGACGCTCGGCTCGCCGACCATCACCGGCTGGAAGCGTCGCTCGAGGGCGGCGTCCTTCTCGATGTACCTCTTGTACTCGTCGAGCGTCGTCGCGCCGACGGCGCGCAGCTCGCCGCGCGCGAGCATCGGCTTGAGCAGGTTCGACGCGTCGACCGAGCCCTGAGCCGCTCCGGCGCCGACGATCGTGTGCAGCTCGTCGAGGAACAGGATGATCGCGCCCTGCGCCTCGGAGACCTCCTTGAGCACGCCCTTCAGGCGTTCCTCGAACTCGCCGCGGTAGGCGGCGCCGGCGATCAGCGCGCCCATGTCGAGGGCGATCACGCGCCGGTCGCGCAGCGACTCGGGCACGTCTTTGGAGACGATCCGCTGGGCGAGGCCCTCGACGATCGCGGTCTTGCCTACGCCGGGCTCGCCGATCAGCACGGGGTTGTTCTTCGTGCGCCGCGATAGCACCTGGATCACGCGGCGGATCTCCTCGTCGCGGCCGATCACCGGGTCGAGCTTGCCCTGCTCGGCGATCTCGGTCAGGTCTCGGCCGAAGCGCTCCAGCGGGCTCTGCTCGTCCTCCTGCGCGCCCGGGGCCTGGGGGCCGACTCCGTTAGGCGGCGTCATCGGGGTTCCTCTCGGGCGGCGGGCG
This sequence comes from Solirubrobacterales bacterium, assembly GCA_025964115.1. GTDB lineage: Bacteria > Actinomycetota > Thermoleophilia > Solirubrobacterales > Solirubrobacteraceae > Palsa-744. The sequence goes on along the minus strand of JAOPZM010000185.1, from coordinate 3,056 downwards.
GAAGAGCGACCTCACCTCGGCGGCGCGGACGAGCTCGAGCCCGCCGCGGTAGGGCACGGCCAGCTCGGCGCGGAACGAGCGGCGTACCTGCTCGAGCTCCTCGGCGAGCCGCACCTGGGCCTGCAGCGCCTGCAGCTCGATCTCCTCGATGCGCCCATGCATATCGTCGATCTCCTGCTCCAGGCGCAGCACGCGCTCGACGCCGGCGAGGTTGAGCCCGAGCTCCGCGGTCATCTCCTGGATGCGCTTGAGCCGCTCGACGTCCTCCTGCGAGTAGAGCCGTGTGCCCTTCGGCGAGCGCTGCGGCTCGATCAGGCCCCGCGACTCGTACATCCGCAGAGTCTGCGGATGCATGTTCGCAAGGCGCGCAGCCACGGAGATCATGAACACCCCGCGATCGGTCTCGACTTCCAGGCGCGTCACCTGGCGGCGCTGCTGCTTGACGGGCGGCTCGCGGCGAGCTTTACGCATCAGCGATCACCGGCAGCGTCGGCGGCGGCCTGGGAGCTGGTGGCCTCCCGCGGCGCCGAGCCGTTCGGGAACAAACGACCGCGGGGGTCGCCCGGCATCGTCTTCGAAAGCGCCTCGACCGCGTCCTGCTGCTCCTTGCTGAGCTCCTTGGGAACGTCGATCACGAAGCGATAGTGGATGTCCCCGCGGTCGGACCCGCCTCCGAGCTTGGCCGGCCCCTCGCCGCGCAGTCGCTGGACGGTTCCGTGGGCGGTGCCGGGCCTTACGCGCAGGGTCTTCGTGCCGCTGAGCGTCGGGACCTGGACCTCGGCGCCGCGCAGCGCCTCGGGGATGCTCAGCGGAACCTCGACCTCGAGGTTCTCGCCCTTGCGCTTGAAGACGGGTGAGGCGGAGACATGGGTGATGAGGTAGAGGTCCCCGGCCGGACCGCCGTTGCGCCCGGGCTCGCCCTTGCCCGCGAGGCGGATGCGGCTGCCGTCGCGGACGCCCGCCGGCACGTTCACGCGCATGCGCTTGACGGTGCGCACGGCTCCGGAGCCGTTGCAGGTCGGGCAGGGGTCCTCGATGATCGTGCCCGCGCCGCCACACAGCGAGCAGGGCTGGGAGATCGAGAACATCCCCTGCCCCTGGGTCTCGATGCCGCGGCCCTCGCAGCGCGGGCAGACCGACGGCGCGGTACCGGGCTTGGCGCCTGTCCCACGACAGGTCTCGCACATCGTCTGCATCGGCACCTGCAGGGGGATCTGCGCCCCCGCGATGGCCTGGTCGAAGGTGATCGAGACCTGCGCCTCGACGTCGGCACCGCGTTCGGAGCGGGGCCTCGAGCGCCCGCGGCGCGCGCCGCCCTGCGCGCCGAACAGGTTGGAGAGGATGTCGCCCATCGACGAGGCGTCGAAGTCGAAGTTGCCGAAGCCGCCGAAGCCGCCACCGGGGCCGGCGCCCGTGGCGAAGGGGCCCGTGCCGCTGTCGTACTGCTTACGCTTGTCGGGGTCGCCGAGGACGTCATAGGCCTGGGAGATCTCCTTGAACCGGGCCTCGGCCCCCTTGTCGTCGGGGTTGCGGTCGGGGTGGTACTTACGCGCGAGCTTGCGGTAGGACTTCTTGATCTCCTCGGCGGAGGCCTTCTTCTCAACCCCCAGCGTCTTGTAGTAGTCGGGACGCGTTGCCATCTGACTCTCCGGCTATGCGGCCACGACGACGCGCGCCGCGCGGATGATGGTCTCGCCGAGGCGGTAGCCCGGTTGGTAGACCTCCACGACGGTCCCGCTCGCGGCCCCGTCCGTCGGCTGCTCGCTCGTTGCGACCGCCTCGTGGACGGCGGGGTCGAAGACCTCGCCGTCGGGCGAGAACGACTCGATTCCGGTCCGCGCCAGCGCGGCGCTCAGTTCGGAGCGAACGATGCGGACACCGTCGAGCAGCGGATCGTCCTTGGCGGCCGCCTCCAGCGCGCGGTCCAGGTTGTCGAGTGCCGGCAGCAGCTCCTTGGCGAGCAGGATGCAACCCCGAGCCTGCGCGGACGCGGACTCGCGGGCGACGCGCTAGCGGTAGTTCTCGAAGTCCGCCTGCGTGCGCTGGGCGAGCGCGAGGTACTCATCGCGCTCGGCGGCCGTCTTCACGAGCTCGTCGAGGTCGCCCTGCACCTCGGCGGCGCCGCCGTTGAGCTCGACGTTCACGGACGGCTTCTCCTCCCCCGGCGCGTGTGCGCCAGGGGAGGTGCCGGCCTGCCTGTGCTCGTCAGAGTGCTGTCGCGCGATCCGCTCGCTGTCGGTCATCGCGCCTTATGCCTTCGGCTCGTCGACGACCTCGGCGTCGACGACGTCCTCGTTCTCCGAGGACGCCCCGTCGCCGCTTGAGCCGCCGTTCGTCGAGGATCCGGCAGCCTCCTGGGCGCGCTGGTACATCGCCTCGGAGACCGCGTGGAACGCCGTCTGGAGCGCCTCGGCCTTGGCGTTGATCGCGCCGGCGTCCTCGCTCTCCAGCGACTCGCGGACCTCCTTGATGGCCTCTTCGATGCGGGCCTTCGAGTCCGCGTCCACCTGGTCGCCGAGATCGGCGAGCTGACGCTCGGCCTGGTAGGCGGCGTTCTCGCCGTTGTTGCGTGCCTCGGCGAGCTCGCGTGCGCGACGGTCCTCCTCGGCGTGCGACTCCGCGTCGGAGACCATGTTCTTGATCTCGTCCTCGGAGAGCCCCGAGCCGGCCTTGATCTCGATCTTCTGCTCCTTGCTCGTGCCGAGGTCCTTCGCCGACACGTTCAGGATGCCGTTCGCGTCGATGTCGAAGGCGACCTCGATCTGCGGGATCCCCCGCGGAGCGGGCGGGATCCCGGTGAGCTGGAACTTGGCGAGCGACTTGTTGTACTTGGCCATCTCGCGCTCGCCCTGCAGCACGTGGATCTCCACCGAGGGCTGGTTGTCCTCGGCTGTCGAGAAGACCTCGCCCTTGCGGGTCGGGATCGTCGTGTTGCGCTCGATCAGCTTCGTCATGACGCCGCCCTTGGTCTCGATGCCGAGGGTCAGCGGCGTGACGTCGAGCAGCAGGACGTCCTTGACGTCGCCGGCGAGCACGCCCGCCTGGATCGCGGCTCC
>JAOPZM010000148.1 GCA_025964115.1 Solirubrobacterales bacterium | reverse complement strand
CTCGTTGGCGCCCAGGCGGAAGTCCTGCCCGGCGCTTGCGATCGAAGCCCGCAGCAGCGCCTGGTGCTTGTTGACCGCCTGGATCACAGCGGCGCAGAAGAACAGGAACTGGAGGTTCTCGGCCGGGGTGTCGCCGGGGTCGAGCAGATTCAGGCCCGTGTCGGTGCCCATCGACCAGTTGTTGTGCTTACCCGAGCCGTTGACGCCGGCGAAGGGCTTCTCGTGCAGCAGGCACACGAGGCCATAGCGCCGTGCCGTGTTTTCGAGCGTCTGCATCGTCAGCAGCTGATGGTCGGCGCCGACGTTCGAGTTCTCGAAGATCGGCGCGACCTCGTACTGGTTCGGCGCGACCTCGTTGTGACGGGTCTTGATCGGGACGCCTAGCTTTGCCAGCTCCAGCTCGACCTCGAGCATGCAGGCGAGGATCCGCTCGGGGATCGACCCGAAGTAGTGATCGTCGAGCTCGTGCCCCTTCGGCGGCTTGGCGCCGAACAGCGTGCGGCCGGTCGTCACGAGGTCCGGGCGTTCGAAGTAGTACTGCTCGTCGATCAGGAAGTACTCCTGCTCGCAGCCGATCGTCGTGAAGACGCGCGAGGCACCCTCGACGCCGATCTTCTCGAGCGCTCGAACCGCCGCGCCGGACAGCGCGTCCATCGAGCGCAGCAGCGGGATCTTCTGATCGAGCGCCTCGCCGGTCCACGAGGCGAAGGCGGTCGGGATGCAGAGAAGCGCCCCGTTCGGGTTTTCGAGGATGAAGGCGGGGGAGGTCGGGTCCCAGGCGGTGTACCCGCGCGCCTCGAAGGTCGCACGAATGCCGCCCGTCGGGAACGACGATGCGTCCGGCTCGCCCTGGATCAGCTCCTTGCCGGAGAACTCGGCGATCGCCGTGCCGTCACCGGCGGGGGCGTAGAACGAGTCGTGCTTCTCCGCCGTCGAGCCCGTCAGCGGCTGGAACCAGTGCGTGTAGTGGGTCGCGCCCTTCTCCATCGCCCATTCCTTCATCGCCTGGGCGACCGAGTCGGCCAGCGTCGTGTCGAGCGCCTCGCCACGGGCGAGCGTGCGGTGCAGCGCCTTGTAGACGTGCTTTGGCAGCCGCGCGCGCTGCACGGCGGGGGAGAAGACGTTGGCGCCGAACACCTGGTTGTCGGCGACGGTCAGGTCGATCGCGCCGAGCGCGGTTCCGTTGGCGCTCCACTGCGCGGCGGTTACGTTCTGCTGGCGAGTCCTTGGCATGAGCGGGGTCGAATCCCTCCTGAGTAATGACTGTGATCGGCCTGGGCTCCGTGCCGGCCTTGAATGATCGGCCCGCGCTCCGTGCCGGCCTTGAAGGTTGCATGGGCATGCGCGCCCATCGAGCGCGGAGCCTCGTCAATCGTAATCGCAAGCGATCGTAAAGGGATCACCGATTGGCGAAACCACCGGGGCGATTCTTGGACATCGGGCCAAACTTGCCGCGGCCGGGGGTGCTGCGCCCTAAGGGGCCGGCGGGTAGGCGCCCGTCACGACCTTGCCGTTCGGTTCAACGTGGGTGATCGCAGGCGCGCCGGCGATCTGCACAGCGAACTGCCCGCTCGCGGGCGCCCCCGATGCCAGTTGCGCCTTCGCCTTACCGGCCAGTCCCGCGGCCACGGAATAGTGGACGGTGTAGGAGCCGCTCTTGACCGGGACCACGCGCCACACGAAGGTCGTCTGATGGTGGGGTGAGAGCGCCCCCAGCGCCCAGGTGTTCACGTAGGAGGTCTGGCCCCCGCCGGGCGTGCTCACTTCCTGTGTTTCCACGGGCGGCTTCGCCGGCTGGCCGGGGCCCTGTTCGATCGCCCACACCGGCCGTTTGTTCGCCGCCAGGCCGACGTAGTTCGAGGCATAGTTGAACGAGTCGACGGTCACCGCCACGACGGGGATCCTACGGTCGCCGGTGTTCTGCACCGTGATCCGCAGGCGCGCGGGCGTGGCGACCGACTGCTTGGCCGGGAAGCTCGCGACCGCGACCTTGACGTCGAAGCTGCGGGCCGATTCACCGGCGGTCGCCTGCGAGCCTCCGCCGCAGCCAGCGAGCGGCACGGCCGCCGCTGCGAGCACGAGCAGCGCCAGGGGTGCCCGCGACACACCGCGCGCGGAGGCGGCGCTCGCAAAGAAGGCTCTCCCTCTCGCCCTCACGATCGGGCCACATTACCAGTGGGCGCGCGGGCTTCGGTGGTGGCGCCTCCTCTGTGCATGGCGTAGAGTTACCCGGACCCCCGATTGCGACCCGAGGGAGGGCCAAGCAGAGATGGTTCGCGGCGTGGCCGAGCGGGTTTTCCCATCCGCGCGGCACTTGCTCGAGGAATTCGGGGACATGATGATTCTGACGGGCAAGACCATCTGGTCTGCCCTGCGCCCGCCGTATCCGTACGGCGGCGAGTTCGTCTCCCAGTTCCTCTTCGCGCTGCGGCTGTGCTGGTTTCCGCTGCTCGTCTCGACCGTCTGCATCTGCTACGCCGCCCCCGGCCTGCAGGCCGCGAACTTCCTGACGATCTTCGGCGCGCTCGACCGCCTCGGCGGGTTCTTCGTGCTCGGCGCCGTGCGCGAGATCGGGCCCAGCGTGACCGCGATCGTCGTCGCCGGCGTTGCCGGCACCGCGATCACGGCCGACCTCGGCGCACGCAAGGTGCGCGAGGAGCTCGACGCCCTGCAGGTGCTCGGCGTC
>JAOPZM010000135.1 GCA_025964115.1 Solirubrobacterales bacterium | reverse complement strand
CGCCGGGGAGAGCGGGCCGCTTCGGGAGGAGGGATTCAGGAGAGTAGATGCTGCGCTCTCGATCGATGACTATGATGCCCGCCGCCGGCGCCGACGTGTGTGACATCGATCACAGAGGCGCGCACGTGGTCGCCGGCTTGCAACTGCGCTGGCCACGCCCGGCACCGCTGCCGCTTGTGTGCAAGGGTTTCCAGGCGATGGGCAAGCGGCGTCTCGACACCCTGCTGGCGGAGCGTGGGCTGTTTCCGTCGCGCAGCCGGGCTGCCGCGTCGGTGATGGCCGGAGAGGTCTTCCTGACACCCGGCGAGCCTGCGGTCCGCTCCGGGGAGCGCCGCGCAGCCAAGCCGGGCGAACTGGTCGACGAGCAGACGCAGGTCCGCGTGCTGGAGCGCCCGGCGTTCGTCTCGCGCGGTGGCGTCAAGCTCGCCAACGCGCTCGCTGCGTGCGGCCTGGACGTGGAGGGCAGGCGCGCCCTGGACGTGGGCGCCTCGACGGGCGGCTTCACCGACTGCCTGCTCCAGCGCGGCGCACGCGAAGTGATCGCCGTGGATGTCGGCTACGGAACGCTGGACTACCGCCTGCGCAGCGATCCTCGGGTTGCGGTGCTGGAGCGCACCAACGCGCGCACGTTGACTGCGCGGACGCTGCCGGCGGCGCTGGTGGGCCCCGATCGCCCGCCCGACCTCGCGACCGTCGACGTGTCGTTCATATCGTTGAGCAAGGTGCTCGGAGCGGTGCTCGGCTGCCTGGGCAGCGGCTACGACGTGCTCGCCCTGGTCAAGCCGCAGTTCGAGCTCGGGCGCGGCCGTGTCGGAAGCGGCGGCGTCGTCCGCGCGCCCGACGATCGGCGTGAGGCGCTGCTGGCGGCAGGCGGGAGCGCGCTCGCCCTGGGCGCGGCGATCGTCGGCTACTACTCCTCGGGCCTGCCGGGCCCGAAGGGCAACCGCGAGACGTTCATGTGGCTGACCGACCCCGACGCGCGAGGTGACCGCGACGCCCCGGCCCGGTCGGGCGCACGCGCAGCGACGCGCGAGGCAGGCGAGCTCGAGCGGCTGGCACGGGAGGTCGAGCCGTGAGAGAGATGACCGTCTTCACGCACCGGCGTCCCGACGGCACGGTCGCGGCGCTCGGGTTGCTCGCGGCGCGCGCGGCCGAAGCCGGCGTGACGCTGCGTGCGGACGCGGAGGAGACGCGCAAGCACGGGTTGGTCGCCGGTCCCGGCTTGATCGTGGACGCGCCCGCCAAGGACGACGTCGAGCTGTGCGTCGTGCTCGGCGGCGACGGCACGATCCTGCGCGCGCTGCAGCGCTACGCGGGGACGGGTGTTCCGGTGTTCGCGATCAACTTCGGCGAGATCGGCTTTCTCGCGACGGTCGAGCCGGAGGACATCGAGGACGGCTTCCGTCGCGCGCTGATCGGCGACTTCGAGCTGCTGCGGCTGCCCGCGATCGTGCTCGATGGCCCTGACGACCTCTCGCAGGCCACCAGGCAGACGGCGATCAACGACGTCGCGATCCACCGCAAGGTGGGCGAGCGCGTGGCCGAGATCGCCTACGCGCTCGACGACGAGGTCGTCGGCAACGTCCGCTGCGACGGGCTGGTCGTCGCAACCCCGGCGGGCTCCACCGGCTACAACCTCGCCAACGGCGGTCCCGTGATGGCGTGGGGGGTGGAGGGGTTCGTCGTCTCGTTCATCGCTCCCCACTCGCTCACGGCGAGGGCGCTGGTGGTCGCGCCGGGCGACCGGCTGACTATCTACAACCGCTCCCGTGGCCCGCTCGACGTGGCGGTCGACGGACGCCCCGCCGGTGAGATCCCCGCGGGTGGGACGATAGACGCGCGGTTCGTCGGGGAGATCGGGACGATCGCCCAGCTCCCGCACTCGTCCTTCTACCGCAGGCTGCGAGAGAAGTTCGGGCGACTGGCGAGCTGATCAGACGATCGGCGGCGGCGCGTGGCGGCCGAGATCGGCGCGGGTTGCCGGGCCTTCACGATGCATCGAGCTGATGAACTGCTCGAGTTGCTCCAGCGAGAAGCGCCGCTGGCCGCCCGGGGTCCTGTAGCAGCTGATGTGCCCGGCGTCGGTCCAGCGACGGATCGTCGCGAGTGAGACGCCCAGGTAGACGGCCGCCTGGGAGCTCGTGAACACCAATTGCTGATCGTTGTCGCGATGTGGCTGGGAGGGTGCGGGAAGGGCCATGCCGCATGTGTCGGCCAAACCGAGCGGGAACTTGAGCGCAGCTGAGCTTTGTGGACGTCTGACTCAGCAAGCTCAGAGAAGCTCTGCGCCGAGGGCGCCTGAGTAGGCCGTCGCCCGTCGCGCCGATGCGGCGGATTCCTGCTCGACTCGCGCCTCGGCGCCGATCGGGGTCGCGCCCGGCGCCGGCCCAACAGGCGCAGCGCCCGGCAAACGGGGGATTCCCTGCGGCGATCAGACGCTGCTCATCTGCAAGCAGTCGTGCAAAATGCGGCACAAACTGGACAATTCACCCATCTCTCCGCTATGCTGCCCAAACCTACTCAAGGTGGCGGTTGTCCTGTGGATGGAGACACACGGGGATCGCCGGAGGGGTCCCCGAGCGAAGGGAAGAATTATGGGCTACAGCCACTAGGTTCGATGACTGAAATCTTTGAGGTTTAGGGCGTCGCGACGTTGTGCGGCGCCCTCGCCTTTTTGGGGACACCTTGCAGCTCGTCGCGCGCGCCTCGCCGTGGGGGCGGCTCGGCCGAGCTAGGACTCGACAGAAGGCTGCGCGAGGGCGCGTGCGCGCCGTCCGAACGCAAGCTCGGCCTCGAAGTCGGCGTCATCACCTTGGGCGAGGGCGACGGGCCCCTTGCGCTGGAGCATCGCGACGAACTTCATGACGAGCTCGGCGTCCAGCTGGCTCCCCGCCACGCGTCGCAGCTCGCTCATCGCGTCCTGCGGCGTCATCGCCGAGCGATAGCTCTCACGGGCCGTGAGCGTGTCGTAGGTCGAGCAGACCGCCACGATCCGTGATGCCAGGGGTATCTCGTTGCCGATCAGGCCGGCCGGGTAGCCGCTGCCATCCATGTGCTCATGGTGGTAGAGAATCGCTTCCGCGACGTCGCCGTAGCCGTCGAGCCTGCCGACGAGTGTCGCGCCGTCCTGCGGATGGCGGCGGACCACCGTCCAGTCCTCGTCCGAGAGCAGCTTCGAGTGGAGGATGTGGTCGGGCAGTGCGAACTTGCCGATGTCGTGCAGCAGCCCGGCGGTGTGCACCAGTTCCTGTTCGGCCTCGCTGCAGCCGACCTCCTCGGCCAGCTCACGTGCATAGCGGGCGACCGCGGCCGCGTGGCGCGCGGTCGTCCGGTCGCGAAGCGCGAGCGTCTCGACCAGCGTGGTGAGAACGCCGAGCTGCAGGGAAGCGAGGTGGATCGACCTCGCTTCGAGCTGATCGGCCCGCTCCTCCGAGCGCAGCAACGCTCGAGTGAGGCGTTGGAAGATGACGAGGACCAGGACCGCCCCCAGCAGGACCGAGAATCCAAGGTTGGTGTATGCCACGGCGAGGGTCGCCGCGAGCGCGGCCGCGGCGGTCTCTCCTGGAAGGAAGGGGATGAACAGTTCACGTGTCTGACGGATGATCGACCTGCCCTCGGTGACGCGAAAATGCAGCGCGATCAGCCCGAAGTTGACGACGAGCGCCACCATGAACACGCCGAAGACGATCAACGCGAAGCTCACGCCCCGCGTGGCGGCAGCGTTGTGCGGGTTGTGGACGTCGCTGAGCAGGGCGCGGGCGATCAGGGCGCCGACGACCGGATAGGTCGCCAGCGTGACGATGTTGTTCAGCGCGAGTTCCCACGGGAGGCGCCGCTGGAGGGAGCTCGCGACGATCACGCTCACGCCCAACGCGAGGGCGGGCGCCGGACCCAGGAGGCTCATCGCCAGCACCAGCGCGATGAAGGCCCCCGTGAGGTTTCCCTTGACTAGCGGGACGGTCAGTCGCTGCCCGACCGCTGTCAGCACGAACAGGAACCCCACCAAGTGCAGCGGCTGCCAATCATCTGCCCGCGATGTCAAGAGGGCTGTCGCGACCGCCGCGGCGAGCAGCACGATCTCGAACAGGACGTATAGGCGCAGCTTGATCGTTTCGGACATGGGGATGTCGTACTTAACGGCGCCTGAGGCGTCGTTCTTAAGGGGCTTAAGGGGTCCTGGACGCAGAATCCGCGCCCGCGGGACGTCGAGAGGCGGGCTACTCCAGGTGCATCGAGGGGCTGCTCTCGCGTGGACGCCCACCGAGACTTCCGTCTCGGAGAACACCGGCAGGCGCGGGCATCGGGCTCTCCTCGGACGCCGCGTAGTCGATCCCTCCGAGCGCGAGCCACACGAATCCGACCGCTGCCGCTGCCGCGCCCACCCCGGCGACGAGGAAGGCTCCCCTGGCCGAGGCGAGCGCCACCAACGACCCGCCCAGCGACAGCCCGATCGCAGGGCAGATCGCTCCGAGTGATTCCAGCGCACCCATCATGCGGCCGTGAAGCCGCTGCGGTGTCAGGCGCTGCACCGCGCTCACGACTGATGCCCACTGCACGCCATTTCCCAGCCCGCCCAGGACCGCTGCGCAGCAGGCAACCGCAAGCGACGGCGCCACCGCGAAGCCGATATAGGCGAGGCCGATCGCGAGCGTTCCCGCGCTCAGCATCACTCCCAGCGTCCGTCGCACCGAACGTGCGAAGACGACGCTCCCAACGACGACGCCCGCTCCCCATGCCGTCAGAAGCAAGCCGTAGCCGCTGTCGCCGGCGTGCAGCGTGGCCTTTGCGTAGACGATCTCGATCGGGCCGGCGAACTCGAAGAAGATAAGCGCGGCGGTCTCGATCAGCAGCAGCGCCCGGAGGGCCGGCACATCGTTGATATGTCGCCACGCGGCGCGCAGACGTGCTCGCACGGAACCCTCGCCGCCCTCCTCGACACGCGGGCAGAGATCGGTCAGCATCGCGCCGCAGATCAGGAACGAGCCGACATCGATGAACAGTGCCGCGGGAGCACCGGCCCCCGCGACCACGGCCCCGCCGAGTACCGGCCCGAGCACGAACGTGGCCGAGAATGCGACGTTCAGCGCGGCATTTGCGCTGCGCTCGGCCTCATGGCGCTCCGTCTCGAGGCTCTCGGGCGATTGCGCCGCGCCGACCGCCGGCGCCTCGATGTGCTCTCGGGCGGCGCGCGCAACCTCGGCGCGCAACAGCGCGCTTGCAGCGAGCGCCGCCGTCCCGTCGAGCGCCGCGATAACCAGCACCGCGGGCAGCCAGAAGTGCCACAGGAGCACGGCGAGCGAGGCGGTCGCGACCGCCTCGAAGGCGTACAACCTGCTGAGTTCGCCGCGACGGGCCGAGGTCTCGACCCTCGCGACGAGCGCAGGGACCACGAACGCGGGCACGGCCTGCCAGGCCAGCAGCAGCCCGGCGACCGCGATCGCGCTGTGGGTGTGGTCGAACACGGCGACCGTCAATGCGACAAGCCCTATCCATGTCCCGAGCCGGTTGATCGTGTAGGCGGCGATGATCCTGCGCAGCCGCGCCGATTCCAGCGGTGAAGGCACGGCCGCAACGCTAACGGCTGACTGTGACAGCGTCGAGCGGCGCACGCCCGCTCTCAGCTGTGTGACCCTCCGTCCTCGCAGCCACCCGCTTGCGGTGGTCCTTCAGAAGCGTCTCGAGGGCCGGCGATCAGAGATCGTCGGGATTGGGCAGCTCGAGGCTGATCACCGGCAGCGTCGGGTGCCGCTGGCCGAGGATTCGCATCAGCGCCCTGCCCGAGACGTCCTCGAGCCCTCCGTTGAGGATCACCATGCGGCTTGCGGGGGCGCGCTCGAGAACCTCCGCGAGCGTGCTGAGCTCCTCGAAGACGGTGCCTGCGGGCAGCGTCTCGGTGAGATCCGCGAGCAACGCGGCTCGCCGCGGCGTGTTGGCGCCCGCTATCAGGATCGGCGAGCCGTTTTCGACGAGCCGCAGCGCCGGCCTATCGGCGCTCGCGCGCTCGGCCCGGCGGTCGCTGAGCGTGATCGGTCCGTCGCCTTCGCCTTGCGCCACTCGCAGCGCGGCTGGGCGCGGGCGAGTGCCCGAGGTGGAACCTGGCATGTGAACATCATGCACGCCCCTCCGCCGTTTGTCTGTAGGTCCGAAGGTGCCGATCGTGTCGTCCCGAAGGTGCAGCGCCGTGTCGTCCCGACAGGACCTAGCGGTCGGTCCTTGCTAGCCGCTACGGTGTCTTCCGAGATGCAGGAGAGCACTCCGGGAGTGAACCGACCGATCGACGTGATCATCGCCGACGACCATGCAGTCGTGCGCGACGGCATTCGCACGGTCCTGGAGCGCGAGGCCGGCGAGTTCCGGATCGTCGCCGAAGCCGCCGACATCCCCTCGGTGATCCGCGAAGTCCGTGAGCACAAGCCCGACCTGCTCACGCTCGACCTCACGATGCCCGGGGGCTCCAGCCTCGCCGCGCTGCCCTCCTGCTTCATCGCCCACCCGAGCCTTGCGGTCGCGATCCTCACGATGCGCGAGGACCCCGAGTACGCACGGCAGGCCCTCAGGGCTGGAGCGCGCAGCTATGTGCTGAAGGAGGCCGAGCCCGCCGAGCTGCTCCAGGCGTTCCGCCTTGCGGTGGCGGGTGGCAACTACCTGCACCCGCGGCTCGGTGCGCTGATGGCCACCGGCGAGGAGGGCGCCACCGACGGCGTGGTGCTCTCCGAGCGCGAGCGCGAGGTCGTGAAGCTGATCGCCAACGGCTATACCAACCCCGAGATCGCCGAGCAGCTACATGTGGCCGAGCGCACCGTCAAGACCTACCGGGCGCGCGCGATCGAGAAGCTCGGCTTCTCCTCCCGCGCGGAGATAACGGCATACGTGAGGCGCATCGGCCTCAGCGAGTAGGGAGCCAGGGGGGCTCATGCCTGTTGGGCGCTGGCGCTCGGCCGGCCCGCGAGCGGCACGGTCAGACGAACCGTCGTTCCGCGCTCGGGTGCCGCGAGCATTTCGAGCTCGCCGCCGACGAGCTCCGCCCGCTCGCGCATGCCGGACATGCCGAATCCTCCCTCGAGCCCGTCGCCGCGCGGTCCGAGCCGGCTCTCCTCCGGCGGCCCCCTGCCGTCGTCGGTCACAGACACGCGCACCACGCCCTCCCGCTCGGAGATGCTCACGACCGCGCTCCTGGCTTCAGCGTGGCGGCCGACGTTCGTGAGCGCCTCCTGCACGACCCGGTAGATCGTGCTCTCGAGCTCGGGGTCGAGCCGTCTCGCATCCTGGCTGTCGCCGTTCGCCCCCGCGGCGTCGGGCGGCCCGAGGTCGAGCTCCGTCTTCACCTCCAGCCCGTCGATTGCCTGCGCTCTCCTGGCCAGCGCCTGGAGAGCCGCTGCCAGCCCGAGGTCGTCGAGCGCCGCGGGCCGAAGCTCGGTGATCAGGTGGCGCAGCTGGTCGATCTCAGTGCCCAGGCCCTCGAGGACCGTGTCGACCGCCTGTCGCAGGGTCTCGCCGTCGTTGATGTCGCGTGCGTTGGCCAGGCGCAGGCGCAGCGCTCCGATGCCCTGGATGCTCTCGTCGTGGATCTCCCGCGCCCAGCGGGTGCGCTCCCGCTCGCGCGCCTCCATCCCGTAGCGCAGCCGTTGGATCTCGACCGAGCGCTCCGCAGCCAACCGCTGCGCGACGCTCGCCGCGAACGCAGTCAGCGCCTGCCGGTCGGCATCCCGGAAGCCCCCGCCCGTGCGCAGCGCGATCGCAAGGCCGCCGCCCTGGCCCTCCATGCTGAAGGGCTCGACCAGCCCGGCCCGCGCCTCGAGGCCGAGTTCGTGCAGCCAGGCCGCCTCCTGGCCGCGTGGACGGTCGACGGCCACCGCCGCGCCCGCGCGATATAGCGCGCCGAGCGCGCTTCCCTCCACCGGCGTGATCCGCACGCGCGGGGTTCCCGCGCCGGCACTCGCAGCGACTCGGAGCTCGCCGCGCTCCTCGATCACCATCAGCAGCGAGTCGGCATCCAGCAGCGCAAGGCCGCGATCGGCCATCAGTCGCAGCAGCCAAAGCTCAGAACCCGCTAGCACCGCCCCGGATTATGAACCTCAGGGCCGTCTGACAGCGGGCGGTGGCCCGGCCGCCGCCTGAGCCGCCGCCGCCGAGGGCTCCTCTCCGTTGCGCACGCGCATGGCGGCCCGCGTCTGTGCCAGCAGCTCCTCGCCGCTGAGCCGGCCATGCCAGGCGGCGAGCCCCACCGAGAAGCCGAGCGGGCGCCGTGTGCCTTCGGCTTCCACCTTGATGCTGCGCAGCCGGTCCAGCACGCGCCTGCCGACGGCCTCGGCGCGCGGACCGTCCGCGCCCGGCAGGGCGATCAGCAGCTCGCTGTCGCTGAGGCGCCCGATCCGGTCGAAGCTGCGGAGTTCCCGGCGCAGCGCCCCACCCACGTAGGAGAGCGTCTGGGCGGGCAGCCCGCTGCCGTGCTCGCTCTGCTGGCCCATCTGCGATAGGTCCTCGAGCCTGTCGATCCTCAGGAGCAGACAGCTCAGCTGCGTGTCGTGACGCCTGGCGCGGTCGATCTCCTCGTCGAGTCGCTCCTGAAGCGCCGTGAACGACAGGCACACCGCCTCCCCCGCCGGATGCGGCTGAGCCCCCTGTTGATGTTCTCTGGCAGCCATGCCCCTGTGTCGGACGAGTCTACGCCGAGTCCCCGTGTCCGTCCGTGGACCACATCACAGATTATGCCCTCTAGCCGACACGACGACGAGTTTTTTCTCGCGCGAGCACGGATCCGGCCCCGGAGGGGCCCCGATCAATCGAGCTCCTGCGCCCGCGCGATCCGTCGGCATGCGCTGCTAGAGATGCGTGGGTGCTTGAAGAGCTTCGCGTCGAGAACCTGCTGCTGATCGAGAGCGCGCAGCTGCGTCTGGCTGCGGGGCTGAACGTGCTCACGGGCGAGACCGGCGCGGGCAAGACGGTGCTCGCCCATGCGCTGGACCTGCTGCTCGGCGGTCGTGCGCGCCCGGGCATCGTGCGCCCCGGCACGGGCGAGGCCTATGTCGAGGGCGTCTTCGCGCTGAGCGACGCGCTGGGCGAGGAGTTGCGCGAGCGCCTTCCCGCCGACGCCGGCGAGGTCGTGCTCGCCCGCCGCGTCGGCGCCGACGGGCGCACGCGCGCCTACCTGAACGGACGCTCGGCGACGGTGGGCGACCTGCGCGACGTCGGCTCGCGGCTGCTGGCCTTCTACGGCCAGCACGAGCACCGCAAGCTGACTCTCTCGGCGGCGCAGCTGGAGATCCTCGACGGCATCTGCGGAGCCGAGCAGGCAGACCGCCTCGGCGCGTGCGCCGCCGCCTGGGCCGAGACCGCCCGCCTCCTCGAGGAGCTGGATCGGCTCCGCGAGCTCTCCGCCGCACGGGAGCGGGAGCTCGACCTGCTCGAGCACGAGCTTGCCGAGATCGACGCCGCCGCTCCGCAGGAGCGCGAGCACGAGGAGCTGCTGGCGCTGCGCGAGCGCCTGCGCCGCCTCGACGCGCTGTGCTCCGCCGCAGCCGCCGGCGCGGACGCGCTCGCGCCGGACTCCCACGAGTCCTCGCGCACCGGGCAGACGCTCGCCGGCGCCGTCTCGGGGCTCCAGGCGCTCTCCGGCCTCGACCCCCATCTCGACTCGCTGGCCGAGCGCCTGCACGCGCTCGTGATCGAGTCGCAGGAGCTCGCCGCCGAGCTGCGCGACTACGGCGGCCGATCGGAGCTCGAGGAGCTCGACGGCTGGAGCACAGGCGAGGGCGCCCGCGCGGCGGGCGCTGCGTCTCTGGACCAGCTCGAAGAGCGCCTCGCCGCGATCGAGCGCCTGAAGCGCAAGCACGGCGGGAGCATCCAGGCGGTGCTCGACTACGCGGCCACCGCCCGTGAGCGGCGCGAGGAGCTCGCCGGGGCCGAGGTCGCGCTCGCAAAGACCGAGGAGCTGTTGCGTGAAGCCCGCAGCGAGCTCGGCGCGCAGGTCGGCCTCCTGCGACGCGCGCGCCAGGAGGCCGCTCCGCGGCTTGCGCTCGCCGTGCGCGAGCAGCTCGCCTCGCTGGCCATGTCAGAGGCCACCTTCGAGGTCGTACTCGCCGAGCGCGAGCAGGGCCCCTCCGGTGCCGACTCCGTCGAGTTCGTGATCGCCCCGAACCCCGGCGTGCCCGCCGGCCCGCTGCGCGAGATCGCATCAGGCGGCGAGCTCTCGCGCGTGATGGTCGCGCTCGTCACGGCCTCCGAGCGCGCCCGATCGCAGGGGCGGGGCCGTGGCCGTCTTCGCGAGAGCGCTCCCGTGGCCACGCTCGTTCTCGACGAGGTCGACGCCGGGATCGGTGGTCACACGGCGCGCGCCGTGGGCGCCCGCCTGCGCGAGCTCTCCGAGCGCCGGCAGGTGCTCTGCATCACCCACCTCCCTCAGATCGCCTCGCTCGGCGATCGCCACTTCTCGATCGTCAAGGACACCTCGGCCGACCCGACCCGCGCCGCCGTCCTTCAGCTGGGCGAGGGCGACGTGGTCTCCGAGCTCGTGCGCATGCTTGGAGCCGACAGCGACGACAGCGTCGCGCGGCGGCACGCGCGAGAGCTGCGTCGCGCCGCCTGAGTCGCCGTCAAACGCTGCGTTTTGCCGGCGCGCGCGTTACTCTCGCGTACAGGATGCCCCCGACCAGTCCGAGCCCTCGCGGCGATGAGCCACTGCGGGGCAACGTCGTTCCCCTCTACGGAGGCGTGCCCGCGGCGACCGTGGCGGGGCCGGTGCGGCCGGGGCGCAAGACGAAGCTGCTCGTCAAGCATCTCCGTCGCGGCGACGTCGCGCTCATCGATCACCTCGACATCGATCGCGTCTCGGCCGAGGAGCTGATAGCCGCCGGCGCCACCGCCGTGCTCAACTGCAGCGCCTCCTCCGGCGGCACGTACCCGAACCTAGGACCGCAGCTGCTGGTCGAGGCGGGGATCCTGCTCGTCGACCTCCCCGACGACTCCCTGTTCGAGATCCTCTCCGACGGCGACCCCATCGTGGTCGTCGACCGCGGCCCCGCGGGCGGGCAGGTGCTGCACAGGGGAGAGGTGATCGCCGGCGGCGAGGTGCTCGACCTCGGGCGCGTCCGCGCGGACACGCAGGCCAGGCGCAGGGAGATCGGCGAGGCGCTCGAGCGCTTCGCCCACAACACGATCGAGCACATGCGCGAGGAGCGCGAGCTGCTGGCGGGGAGGATCGAGCTTCCGCGCTTCGCCACCGACTTCCGTGACCGGTCGACCCTCGTGGTCGTCCGCGGCGTCGGCCATCAGCACGACCTGCGGGTGCTGCGGCCGTTCATCCGCGACATGCGGCCCCTGCTCGTCGCAGTCGACGGCGGCGCCGAGTCGCTGCTGGAAGCGGGCCTCACCCCGGACATGATCGTCGGCGACATGGACTCGGCCGGCGAGGACGCCCTGCGCTGCGGCGCCGAGCTCGTCGTCCACTCCTATCCCGACGGGCGCGCTCCCGGCCGCCACCGCCTCGAGGAGCTGGGCCTGGACTTCAAGCTCGTGCCGGCCCCGGGCACGAGCCAGGACGTCGCCATGCTGATCGCAGCCGAGAAGGGAGCCCGGCTGATCGTCTCCGTCGGCTCGCAGTTCAACCTCGTCGAGTTCCTGGACCGCAACCGCAAAGGCATGTCCTCCACGTTCCTCACCCGGCTGCGCATCGGCGAGATCCTCGTCGACGCCAAGGGCGTCAACCGCCTGTACCGTCCGCGCCCCGGTCTCACTCCGCTGCTCGTCGTGATCGTCGCCGGCCTGATCGCGCTCGTCGCCGTCGTGTGGATGACGCCCGCCCTGCGAGACGTCGTGGAACTGCTCTGGCTGAAGGTCCAGCTGCTGTTCGGGTAGGGCCGAGCGGAGTTCGCGAAGCTCGCCGATGATCGACTATCGCTACCACGCCCTGTCTCTCGCAGCGGTCCTCTTCGCCCTCGCGCTGGGCGTGCTGATCGGCGTCGCGATCGGCGACACCAACCTCGTCTCCTCGGCCAAGAGCGGGATCGTCCACGAACTGAACTCCGAAGTCAGCGGCGCGCGCCAGCAGGCCGGCCAGCTGCGCGGGCAGCTCTCCGAAGAGGAAGCCTTCGCCGGCGGGCTGTATCCGCTCGCGGTCCACGAACTGCTGGGTGCTCGCAGCATCGGGCTCGTCTTCCTCGGCGGCTCCTCCGACACGGCCAACGCGCTCGTGCGGGCGTCGGTGACCCAGGCCGGCGGGGATCTCGCCACCGTCGTGGCGGTGCGCGAGCCGCTCGACCTCGTCGCGATCGGCCGCGACGCCGCCGGGACCCGCTTCGCGGCGCTGAGCGAATCGCCGGAACTCGTGGCGAGCTTCGGCGAAATCGCGGGCCGGCAGTTCGCGAGCGGCGGCCGCCTCGTCGGTCGCGAGCTGCTCAGCCGCGTGCGCGGCAGCCTGCTGAGCGCCTTCGACGGGCAGCTGCGCCGGCTCGACGGGGTCGTCGTGATGCGCGCAGACCCGGCCGGCATGACCGCCCCCCAGACGGAAGCCAGCGCGGCTTTCGAGTCCGGCCTGCTGAATGGCATCGCGGCCGCCGGCGCGACGATCGTCGGCGTTCAGCTCAAGGACACCGAACCGTCCCAGATCCCGTGGTACAAGGGCCGGAACATCTCGAGCGTCGACGACCTCGACGCCCTCGCCGGACAGGCTGCGCTCGTGTACGCGCTCGCCGGCCACCACGGCGCCTTCGGCGCGAAGTCGACGGCAGACTCGCTGCTGCCGAGCCCCGAGGTATCGACGACGCCGACGCCCTGAGCGCGTCCGCCCATCGAGGTAGCTTTCGAGCATGCACGCCCTGCCGTTCGTCCTCGCGCTAGCGACCGCCGCGCTGATGGCGCCGGCCATGTTGCGGGCACTGGAGTCCGCCGGCCGGGCCAAGCCCAACTACCGGGGCCGGGAGCTCCCGTGCCCGTTCGGCGTGCTGGCGCTCGCGGCCGCGCTCGTGGCCCTGATCCCCCTCACGCTGCTGCACAAGCTGGCGTCCTCAGATGTCTTTCACCCGGAGGCGCTGCCCATCGCGGTGTATGCCCTGGGCGTGATCGCGCTCGGGCTGATCGACGACACGCTCGCAGAGAGCGCCGTGCCCGGCGCCTCCGCCCGCCCGTCCCACCGCGGCTGGCGCGGCCACGGCGCGGCGGCTCTGCGCGGCGAGCTGTCGACGGGCACGCTCAAGGCCGCCGGCTCGCTCGGCCTGGCGCTGTTCGCGATGAGCTACCTCTCCCTCTCGAACTGGCGCTGGCTGCTGGCGGCCGGCGTGCTGGTGCTGGCCACGAACGTGTTCAACCTCCTCGACCTGCGTCCCGGGCGCTCGACCAAGGCCTTCGTCCTGCTGGGCACCGGCCTCACGGTCGGCTCGATGGACCTGCGGCCGCTGTGGGCTCTCGGGCTGTTCGCGGCGCCGGCGCTCGTCGCAGGCATCTACGACCTGCGCGAGCGCGCGATGCTCGGGGACACCGGCGCGAACCTGCTCGGCGCTCTCGCGGGCCTGTGGCTGGTGCTGACCCTCTCGGGCACCGGGCAGCTGGTTGCGCTCGTGCTGCTGGGCGCGATCACGCTCTACGGCGAGATTCGATCGCTATCTGCGCTGATCGAACGGACGCCGGGGCTGCGCGAACTAGACTCTTGGGGCAGGCCCTCATGACCTCGCAATACTCCGACCGCCACGCCCAGGCGCCAAGCAAGACCCGGTTCATCTTCGTGACCGGCGGGGTGGTCTCCTCGCTCGGCAAGGGCATCGCCGCCTCGTCGATCGGACGCCTGCTCGTCTCACGCGGCCTCACCGTCGGGCTGCAGAAGTTCGACCCCTACATCAACGTCGACCCGGGCACGATGTCCCCCTACCAGCACGGCGAGGTGTTCGTCACCGAGGACGGCGCCGAGACCGACCTCGATCTCGGCCACTACGAGCGCTTCACCGACGCCAACACCAGCCGGGCCTCGAACGTGACCGCCGGCGGCATCTACGACACGGTGATTCGCCGCGAGCGCCGCGGCGACTACCTGGGCGGGACGGTCCAGGTGGTGCCGCACATCACCGACGAGATCAAGCAGCGCATCGCCCTGATCGCCGAGTCCAGCGACGTGGACTTCGTGATAACCGAGATCGGCGGCACCGTCGGAGACATCGAGTCGCTGCCATTCCTCGAGGCGATCCGCCAGTTCCCCGTCGATGTCGGGCGCCGGCGCTGCATGTTCATCCACCTCACGCTCGTGCCCTTCATCGGGCACGCCGGCGAGCTGAAGACCAAGCCCACCCAGCACTCGGTCAACGAGCTGCGCCGCATCGGGATCGCGCCCGACATGCTGATGTGCCGCTCCGAGAGCCAGCTCTCAGGGGAGATCCGCAAGAAGATCGCCCTGTTCGCGAGCCTGCCGACCGAGGCGATAGTCTCCGCCTGCGACGTCGACGACATCTACAAGGTGCCGCTCACCTTCCACGAGCAGGGCGTCGACGACTTCATCCTCGAGCACTTCGGCGCGGACGCGCCCACTCCCGACCTGGCGGCCTGGAAGGAGCCGATCGAGCGCTCCGAGCGGGCCGTGCGGACGGTGCGCATCGCGCTGGTCGGCAAGTACGTCCAGCTCGAGGACGCCTACCTCTCGGTCTCCGAGGCGCTGCGCCACGCCGCCTCCCTGCAGGACAGCCGGGTCCAGATCGAATGGATCGACTCCGAGGGGCTCGAGGACCCGGCCCAGGCGCTCGAGCGCCTCGGTGGCCTCGACGGGATCCTGATCCCTGGCGGCTTCGGCGGACGCGGCTGGGAGGGCAAGATCTGCGCGGCGCGCGTCGCTCGCGAGCAACAGATCCCATATCTGGGCATCTGCCTCGGCATGCACGTCGCGGTCAGCGAGTTCGCTCGCCACGTGGCCGGCCTCGAGGGCGCCAACTCGACCGAGATGGACCCCGAGACGCCCTATCCCGTGATCGACCTGCTGCCCGAGCAGAAGGAAGTGGCGAACCTGGGGGGGACGATGCGCCTGGGCGCCGACCCGATCAAGCTCCACGCCGGCACGCGCGTCCGCGAGATCTACGGCGAGGCGGTCGTCTATGAGCGCCACCGCCACCGCTACGAGGTCAACAACCTGCTGCGCAAGCGCCTTCAGAGCGCGGGCCTGCGCGTCTGCGGCACCTCGCCGGACGAGCGCCTCGTCGAGGTGATCGAGCTCGAGGACCACCCCTTCTTCGTCGCATCCCAGTTCCATCCCGAGTTCAAGTCCCGTCCCGAGCGGCCGGCTCCGCTGGTCCGCGACTTCGTCGCGGCGGCGCTCGAGCGGGCGGCGGGCGGCGAGGAACGGGACGCCGGGCGCGAGGCTCGTCAGCCGGTGGGCAGCCCTCCCGGCGAGCGCGCCGGCCTCTCGTGACGGCCGGCCAGCTCGTGTCTCGAGCCGGCGAGCTCGAGCGGCGCTACCTGAGCGGGACCTTCGC
Source organism: Solirubrobacterales bacterium (assembly GCA_025964115.1). Lineage (GTDB taxonomy): Bacteria > Actinomycetota > Thermoleophilia > Solirubrobacterales > Solirubrobacteraceae > Palsa-744. The sequence continues at coordinate 2,235 of JAOPZM010000135.1, read as the reverse complement.
CGAGCTGTGCCGCATCGAGAGCCCCTCCGGGCGGGAGCGAGCCTGCGCCGAGCGGGTGATCGCCGAGCTCAGAGCGCTGGAAGTCCAGGTACGCGAGGACGACGCCGGAGCGCGGACGGGCTCCGATTGCGGCAACCTGCACGCGCGCGTCGGCCCGGCCGAGGCGGACGGTGAGCGCCGGTCGGTGCTCCTCTGCGCGCACCTCGACACGGTGCCGCTGCAGGCCCCGGTCGAGCCGGTGCTCGTCGACGGCCACTGGGAGAACGCGAACGCGGGGATCCTCGGTGCCGACAACAAGGCGGCCGTGGCGGTGATGCTCACGCTCGCCCGCCACGTTCGGAAGGCGGGGGCCCCCATCGACCTGGAGCTGCTCTTCACTGTCGGCGAGGAGACCGCCCTCGCGGGAGCACGTGCGTTCGACGCCTCGCGTCTCTCCAGCGAGTTCGGATACGTGTTCGACCACGCCTCTCCGATCGGCGACGTGATCATGAGCTCGCCCAGCCATTTCCGCGTGGAGGCCACCTTCCACGGGCTCGCCGCGCACGCAGGCATCAGGCCGCAGGACGGCCGCAGCGCGATCCTGGCGGCAGCACGGGCGATCGCCGCGATGCCGCACGGGCGGCTGGACGACGAGACGACGGTCAACGTGGGGACGATCTCGGGCGGCAGCGCCATGAACGTGGTCCCCGAGCTCTGCACGCTGCTCGCCGAGGTCCGCAGCCTCGACGACGAGCGCGCGCAGACCGTCGTTGCGGAGGTCGTGGACCGCGTGCACGAGGCGGCGAACCTGCCCGAGTGCGACTGCGACGTCGACGTGAGCGTCGAGCGGACCTTCTCGGGCTACCGCCTGGCCCCCGGAGCGCCCGCCGTCAAGGTCGCAGAGTCAGCTCTCCGAGCGCGCGGCTACGAGCCGCTGCGGATCTCGAGCGGCGGCGCCTCCGACGCGAATGCGCTGCTCGCGCAGGGCTTCCAGACAGTGAACCTCGCCAACGGCACCGAGCGCAACCACGAGCCTGGCGAGCGCGTGAGCGTGGCCGCCCTCGAGGAGACGCTCGAGGTTGCGCTGGCGCTGCTGGACGAGGCCGCGGCGCTTTCACGGTAGCTTCCAGCTCGATGCTCAAGCTCCGCCGCGCGATAGTGCTCGACGCCGCCGCCCCGAGGCCGGACGGCGTCTCGCGAGCGCACGCCTCGCCCACGGGAGCGCCCGAGCAGGAGCTCGTGGTCGAGCTCGCCGACGGCGGCGGGCGCCGCCCGGCGATCGCCGACGTGGCGCTGGTCGGCCACGCCGAGGCCGGCGACGAGGTGATCGTCAACGTACAGGCGCTCGACCTCGGTCTGGGTTCCGGCGGCTTCGACATCGTCCACGTCAACCTCACGCGCGGGCTCGGGGGGGACGGCGAGCCTGCCGCGGACGTGATGAAGCTCAACTACACGAGCCTGCAGCACGCCGTCAAGCCGGTCGAGGACGAGCAGCTGCGTCTGCCCGTCGAGCGCCCCGTCGCCGTGCTGGCCCTGCACGGACAGCTCGCCGCGGTCGCATGGTCCTTCGCCAGGCAGGCGCCGGAGAGCAGGCTCGGATACGTGCAGACGGAGGGCGGCGCGCTACCCGGCGGTCACTCTCGCACGGTGCGCAGCCTGCGCGAGCAGGGGCTGCTCGCCGGCCACCTGACCGCGGGAGCGGCCTTCGGTGGCGAGGGCGAGGCGATCACGACCGCGGGAGCGCTGCACCACGGGCTCGTCACGCTCGGCTGGGACGCGGCAGTGTGCGGGCCCGGTCCGGGAATCGTGGGCTCGAGCTCGCCGCTCGGCCACGGGGGCATGTCGGCGCTCGACTCGGCGCATGCCGCCCTCGCCCTCGGCTGCCCCACGCTGCTCGTGGCACGCATGTCATCCGGGGATGACAGAGAGCGCCACCGCGGCATCTCCCACCACACGCTCACGGTCCTCGACCTGCTGCTCGAGCCCGTCACCGTCGCGCTGCCCGCCGGCATGCGCTCGCCCGTTGGAGCCGACCTGCGCGCGGGGCTGGGGAGCGTCTTCGGCGGCGCGATGGCTCGCCCGGCGCTTGCGCTCGACGTCCAGCGCCCGGTGCGCATCACCCGGCACGACTGGCGCCGCGCCGCCGTCGACCTGCCCGCCTACGCCGCGGCGGGCCTGCCCGTCACGACCATGGGCCGCGGGCTGACCGAGGACCCACTGTTCTTCGGCGCCGCGCTCGCCGGCGGGACGGCGCTC
>JAOPZM010000072.1 GCA_025964115.1 Solirubrobacterales bacterium | reverse complement strand
CGGGCGAACCGGTCCAGCTTCGCCACCACCACACCGCCCGTCTCCCCCGCCCGCACCCGCGCCATGATCCGATCGAAAACAGGCCTGTCCATCCGGCCGCCCGACACGTCAAGCTCCGGCTCATGCCACGTCAGCTCCGCGCCATGCAGGCCCGCCCACGCCTCGATCCGCTCCCGCTGCACCGTCGGCGAGATGAAGCTCTCGCCCGAGCGGCCCGCCACCTTCGACACACGAACGTACGCGTCGAGCCTGAGAGCACCGGAAGTCATGCAAGCACTATGGGGTTGACATCGGTGAACAGGTTCTTCAGCGCCGCCACGACATAGTCGGCGATGACATCCGCGGGCGCATCGACCGCGAGCGGATTGAAGCCACACGTCGGACGTGCGAAATCGAGCAGCGTGCAGGTGCGCTCGGTCGGCACGAGGCTCACCGCCGCCTCGGCCGCGTCGCCCTTCGGGTCCAGCACGATGACCGCGCAGCGGTCCCGTTGCAGGTCCTCCGCGACGCTCGCCACGAGGTAGCTCGACTTTCCCTGCTCGACCGTTCCCGGCACGGCGGTGTTCTGTTTTCGCAGCTCGACGTGGATCGAGACCGCGCCATGGGCATCGCGCAGGGTGCCATTGCCGTCGCGAGGCCGGAAGATCGACGGCGGTGCGGGCGCCAGTGGCAGAGGCGTCCTCTCGAAAGGAACTGTCATGTAGTCGATCGAAGGCAGCTGCCAGATGGGAGCCAGCTCCGTCGCTGCGAACACGCCCGTCCGCAGCGACGGAAGCGGGTTGCCCTCTCCCCTTTGCACTCGGCGGCCGTAGAGGCCGAGCAGTCCGTGACGCAGCGCGGTCCCGCGCTCGACCAGTCGATTCTCCGCCCCCTCCGCGCGAAGCTCGCTGGCGATGCGCTCACACACGCCGCGGTCCGGCGCCACCACGCGGATGTCCACGAAGAAAAGGGCCCGGTGCTGGACGTCAAGGCCGCCCCGAAGCTCTGAGTCGGCGAGCATCGACCGGTCGCGTGGTTGCAGATGCTCCCTGCGCTCCCGCGACACCTGCGCCTCCTGACGCCTGTACAGGTGCTTCGCGAGCCGCTCGAACGATGCGGGCGTGGGCGTGATCGCAACCTGAACGAATGCCGGTTGTCCGCACGCGCCCATGACGGTCATCAGCCGGTTCATCGGTGGCGCCCGTTCGTGCTCGAAGCGGTCCAGGACCTTGACCCGCTTGATGAACTCCGCCTGCTTCTTGAGCCGCAACACCGCGGGTGGCACCCCGATCGGATGTGCGCACCGACGGACCCGGCAGTTCGCGTAGGCGGTCTGGAGCGCGGCTTGGACCATGCCTTCCATCCCGCGGGGGCAGGTGACCGCGAGCCACACCGTCGGTGAGTCGTAGCACGGCTGCACCGCCTCCAAGCGCGATGACGGAGTGCACGTGTGGTGAACCTCGAGCGAGACCGACGGCTGACCTAGAGCCAGCCGCCGCCACCAGCGACGAAGCAGGCGCTTGTGCAGCGCATCGAACATCGCCACGAGGGACTCAGGGCTCGCGGTGTCAGTGCGGTAGGGCTCGACTCGCAGACGCACATACGCGCGCCGGCGCCTGGAGCGCCAGCGGGCAGTGGCGAGAAGGGCCAGCGAGGCTCCGGCCAGCGCGACAAGCACGAGTACGGCGAGAACGCGAGTTGATGCGAGCTCCCACGACGAGGAGCGCAGAAGCAGCTCGCCGCAGAAGCGCCACAGAGCTGCAGGCGCGTGCTGCAGTCCGCTCCTGGTGCTCGAGCCGCGCAACACCATTCCGGGTCCACCACCAAGGAACCAGGCGATCAGCAGAAGCCCGGCGGGAATTGCGATCAGGCCGAGTAGTCGCCACAGCAGGAAACGGAGCACCTCATCGAATACTCCGACGACCGGCGGCTGCAGGGACGACCACGCTCGCGACCCCGCCCGTCAGGCGATCACAGCAGGCGCGTGGCTCGCTCGACCTCGGCACCACGCCGCGTGAGATGCCAGGCGTTGGCGGCTCCCCTCTCCTGGCCGCCGCCCGTGTTCTGGACGAGCTTCACGTGCGACAGGCGTGTCAGGAGCTTTGAGATCTGCCCCTGGTCGGCGATTCCCGAGCCTTCGGCGATCTCGCGGTTGCTGGCGCCGGGGTGCTCGGCGATGACCATGAGCACGCGGACCGTTCGATAGGTCAGGCGTATCTTCAGGCCGGCCAGCGGATCGGGGCTCCTCGAGGCCGGCCGCGAACGACGAGGAGCTCCGACCTCGAGCAGGGGCCGGTTCAGCTCCACGCTCGCCGCTCGCGTGCCGAGGTACGGGAGCACGACCATGCTCATCAGCGGCCCCAGCAGCTCGGTGAGCGGCTCCGAGCTACGCCCGAGCAGCCGCGCGTGGAGCACCGCGAACACCGCGCCGACGACCCCCTCGGCCGTGACCTGCGGCGGTTGACGGGTCGCGTTCGTGACACTGCGGCCGCGGTCGACGACGTGCGCGAGCTCGCCGAGCACCTCTGCTCGGCGCTCGAGCACGCGATCCCCGGCACCTAGCGCCTCGATCATGCAGAGCCTGGCGAGGGCGCGCTCTTCCTCCATGAGCATCAGCAGCCGCGCGAGGCCCGAGCGCATGCCGTCGCGCCATCCGGGCTCCCGCTCATAGGCCGCGGCCGCGAGCACGCGGGCCTCGTCGAGCGCCTGGTCGAACGCGGCCAGGAAGCAGTCCTCACGATCGGCGAAGACGTCATAGAACGTCTTGCGCGACACCCTCGCCCGCGCGATGATCCGCGCGACGGTCATCCGGGCGTAGCCGACGTCCTCGACCACGTCGACGGCGGCCGCGAGCATCCGGATGCGCTGGATCTCGCTGACCTGACCCCGTCCCAGCACGCTCGGACCGGGGCGCAAGCGGGTCACCGTGGCCGTGTCCGTCCTGTGCTCGAAAGCCGTGTCTTCCCGCCTGAGACCCATGTCTTCCCGCCCGTTCCTCAAGTTCGCCGGTGACGGCCCGCACACCCGAGCCGAACGGCCGCGCGAAACGGACTCGACGCGGGAGCAGGCGGAGCACGCCGTCCCGGGCCGAACGCAGACTCGCCGGTCGGCCCGTGTCAGTCGACTGGTGTCTCTAACTCTGCGTTGGGCCTGGTCTCCTTACGACGGCCGCATGTCGGCCGGCTCCGGTGTTATGAATCCCAGATTCCCGGTCTGTTTGCCCAATTTGCGAACATCCGTCCGTAACGGTGTGCTCAGCCGGTTACCGGGTGTTTGGGTCCATGGGCCCTGGGTAGAGGTCCGATGCCTGGGGAGAAGGTGGTTCGATTCACGAGATGAGGAGAGAGAATCATGGCGCGAGTGATCGTGACGCCCGACGAGGAGACAGACGTTGTCTTGCTCGACGAGCGCGTGTACCCGGTGCACCTCGAAAACAGGCTCTCGTCCCTGCAGGTCATCGAGCGGCTCGCGTGGGCCGTCGATGACGCTGAGGCGAGTGGCCATCAGCACCCGGAGCGCCGCACCCACGTCCCGGCAGAGGGCTGACGGCTTTACCGAGCCCTCGACCACAACAAGCGGAGCGCCGCAAGGGGCCGCGCGTGTTGCGCGCGGCCCACGAGGACAAGGTCGTCAGGGTCCCAGGGCCGGCTCCGGCACGGGAATCGACGAGGTCGTCGGACGCTGCATCAGGTCCGTCGCGTCGGTCGGTGTCGGCGCCACGCCTGCCCTCGCCTATCCAGCGCGTATCACCCGGTTGCAGCCAGTGAGCGTGAGTTCGAACGGACCGTCGGTCGTCACTTCGATCTGCGCCGCGCAGTTGACGCCGGCTCGCCGGGGATCGATCGTCGCCGTGGCGAGGTTTGTGGCGGTGACGTCGATCCGGTCGGCCTTCGGCGCAACGGGCGCGGGGCCCCAGGCGAGGGTTCGGCGTGTGTACGGGAGCGGCCCATGCGAGCCCCCGTTCAGCGTGCCGGCGCTCAGCGCGACCGGTAGCGCCGGAGGGTCGCCGACGCCCGCGGCGTGGGAGAAGGCGTCTATCTTCCCGGTCGAGCCGGCGGTGCGCACGGTGAGGGCCGAGACCCAATAGGCGTGGTCGGCTGCGCTCTCGGCCACCGTGTTTTGGCTGGGATCGACGACATATGTCACATGGAACGGGTTGCGGTCGACGGTGTTTTCGCCGAAGAATTCGGCCGCGGGTGTGTACTCGTCGTTGTTGCCCTCGGTGATGTGCCCGGCGGGCGTGAACACCCAGTGGTCGTAGCGGATGCCGGCCTGCTGCGCGTTGAGGAAGGCCATGTCTGACATCTCCGGGCCCACGAGTTCGTCGTTCTGCCCGTACCAGGCCATCACCGGGACGTTGCGCAGCGATGTGAAGGAGGCGGCGGAGGTCGGCGGCCCGACGATCGGGAACGCCCGCCCCCACAGGTCCGGCCAGCGGCTCGCCAGTCGGTAGGTGCCGCCGCCGCCCATCGAATAGCCCGTGACGTTGGTCATATCGGGGTTTAGGCGATAGTGGCGGGCGACGTCCGCCCACATCTCGAACACGTCCGCTTCGGCGTAGCTCTTGTAGCTGCCGTCGGGGCCTCGCGACTCGGGTGAGGCGAGGATCGAGCCGGGGCCTTGTTCGCCCATCTGCGAGGCCTGGTGGCTGCCGAGGAACTCGTTGTAGTTGGCCGACAAGCCGTGCATGCTGACCACCAAACCGAAGCCACGCTGTGGAAGAGGCTTCGCCGGGACGTACAGCGCGTAGGGTTGGAGCTGACCGATGAACCGCCCGGTGCACTCGGGCGCGGTGCTGGTCAGGCACGTGACGTTGTAGTTGACGCCCTGACCGAAGCTGAAGTGGCTCGCCATGATGCGGTCGAGGTGGCCGGTCCTCGGCACGAGCGATTCGTCGTTGACCGCGGCGGTGAGCTTGGCGAAGTCAACTTCGGCGCTGAAAGCGCTGACATCGCCGGAGGCGAGCACGTCGCCCTGCTGGCGCTCACGCCACCAGCTGCCGTCGAGTTTGACGAGCACGCTGCCCTCGACGATCGTGTTGGCTGTCCCGGGTTCATAGATACGGGGGACGGGCTCGTTGAGCCGGAAGGCCATGTTGAACAGCGCCGGGCAGGGGTTCGCGCAGCCGCCGGGCTGCGTCGCGGTGGCGGTCGGCCCTGGTTGCAGGTAGCGGCCGCCGGCGACGTCCCAGAGTCCGACTCCGGCCTCCATGCGCACCACCGAGGTCCCCGGATTCCAGGCGCCGTGCGGGATGCGCACGTCGATCTGGCGGCGTGTCATGTCGACCGAGGCGGTCGGGGTCGGCGTCAGCGCGGCGCCCGTCGTGGCATCGGTGAGCACCGCCGTGGTGCCGTGGACGGTCAGGAAGAGCTGCGCAGGCGAGCGCACGCCCGCCTGATACGGCCAGGTCTTCAGATCCGAGGAGTTGCCGAGCGCGATCGTGAACGCCGTCCGTGCCGGGTCCTTGAGCGTGTTCAACGTGACGCGGAACGCGGTTGTGTTCGCGAGCGGCTTGACGCGCAGCTCGACCAGGTCGGCCGCGTTGTTGGCGAAGACCGGGTCGATCGGGTAGGTGAGCGTGCCGTGTCTCGGCGAGAATAGGTTGGCCGCGGGGTTGAACGGGTCATTGGGGTCCGGCGTCGCGGCGGCGCCGGAGTCGTCGTACAGGTAGTCCTGGTAGAGGAACTCCCCACCGTGGTAGGCCTCGGCACCGGAGACGAGGATCGGGGCCGCCTTCCACGGACCGGTGTTCTGTAGCTGCGGCGCGACGGGAGCCTTCGAGTAGAGGATGTCCGGGCCCGGTCTTGGGCCAGGGCCACCGTAGAGCGAGCCGGCGTCCGCGGCCGGTGCCAGCGTGACCAGGATCGCCACGGTCGCCCCTGCGACGATTGCACTTCTCAAGACCCTCATTGACATACCCCTCCTGGTCGGTGAAAGCTCCCGGCGTTCGAAGTACCCGCGACGAGGCATGAGCTAAACAGATCTCACATCTGTTGCGCCGCACTACAGATCTGAGATCTGTTTACCGGCTATCCTTGATCCATGAACGCCGCCCGTGTACCGCTCGAGGGCGAGCCGACCGACGTCCGCGGATCACCGGCGCTCCGAGCCGCACGCGATGGCGAGCGCACCCCCGCGCGGGCGACGCCGGCAGCCGCGTTCAGCGCGGCGCGACGCATGTTCTTGCAGGGGAGACGCCTGGACATGCAGGCGCTCGCAGCCGATCTGGGCGTCTCGCGTGCGACCCTCTATCGCTGGACCGGTCACCGCGACCAACTGCTGAGCGACGTCCTGTGGACGCTCTCCGATGACATCTTCGAGCAGGCGAAGGCCGACCATCCCGAGCACACGGGCCCCGAGCGGCTGCTGGCCATTTTCCGTCAGTACCTCGGCGTGCTGGTGCAAGCGCGGCCCCTCCACGTCTTCCTGCAGCAGGAGACGCACGCGGCTCTGCGCATCCTCACCTCGCGCGAGGCTGGCGTGCATCCCCGCACGGTTCGCGCACTGGCCGAGCTCCTTCGCGAAGAGCAGGATGCGGGCACGTTCGCCCCCAAGTCCGACCTCGACAGCCTGGCCTACGCGGTCGTGCGCGTGACCGAGGGCTTCATCTACAACGACGCGATCGTGGCTATCGAACCCGAGGTCGAGCGCGCGGCAGGCATCGTCGCCTTGCTGCTCGAATAGCCCGATTGCGACCCAGTTGATGCACTGTCTTTAAAGACAGGAGCTGAATGACAGATCTCTCTGATGCCCTGCCTCTAGCTGTCTTGCCCACGTAGGTTGTGAACGCGGCTGGTGGGTGGCCGGTTGCCGATCCCTGAGTGTGGTCTGCGCGTGTTGTAGTGCTCGAGCCAGTGTGGCAGGGCTCGCTCACGATGGTGGCTTGAGCGGTAGG
>JAOPZM010000118.1 GCA_025964115.1 Solirubrobacterales bacterium | reverse complement strand
CCTCCACCTCTGTTCCTGACACGACCTCGGGGTTCCGCGCGTACAACCGCGAGGCCGCCATCCAGATCATGGTCGTCTCGAAGTTCACCTACACGCTCGAGACGATCATCCAGGCGGGCAAGCTTCTCGTCGCCATCGACCACGTGCCGGTGCGCACCAACCCGAAGACGCGCGAGTCGCGGCTGTTCCCCTCGATGGGCGCCTACGTGCGCCGCAACGCCGTCTCGATCTTCCGCATCTATGCGCAGTACGAGCCGCTGCGGGTGTTCTGGAGCCTCGCCCTTCTGATCGGCCTGATCTCCGTCGGGGTGTGGATCCGCTTCGCGGTGTCCTACGTCGAAGGCAACGGCAAGGGCCACGTCCAGTCGCTGATCCTCGGCGCGGTCCTGTTCATCGCCGCCGTCGTCCTCTGGGCGCTGGGCGTGATCGGCGATCTGCTCGCCGCGCAGCGCGCGATGACGCAGAAGACCTTCGAGCGCGTGCGGCGCATCGAGCTGGAGCTCGGCGTGGCCCCCTCCCACTACGAGCCGGGTGGGACGTCGGACGGGAGCGCAGAGACGGATGAGGCCTCGACGCAGGGCGCGAAGCCGGGCGAGACGGCCGCGGCGGGCGAGGCGGATGCCGATGAGGCGCGGCGGCGCCGGGAGGCGGTGCGGCTGTGAGCGGCGTGACCGTCTCAGACAGCGGCATCGTCACCGGAAACACCTACGACAAGTACGGCTCGAGCAACCCCGTCGTCCGGCGGCTGATGAGCGGCTTCGAGCGCTCCCTCGACGAGCTTCTGGACCGGGCGGCCCCGCGGTCGCTGCTCGACGTCGGATGCGGCGAGGGTGTGCTCGTGCACCGCTGGGCGCAGCGACTCGGCGACGGCCACCGCCTGGTGGGCATCGACCTCGAGGAGGGCTCGATCCAGGCCGGCTGGGCCGAGCGTCAGGCGCCCAACCTCGAGTACCGGGTGATGCAGGCGGAGAACCTGCCGTTCGCCGACGGCGAGTTCGAGCTGGCGAGCGCGATCGAGGTGCTCGAGCACGTGCCCGACCCGGAGCACACGCTCAGCGAGATGGCGCGCTGCGCCGGCAGCCACCTGCTCGTCTCGGTTCCACGCGAGCCCCTGTGGCGCATGCTCAACATGGCCCGTGGCGCATACTGGTCGGCGCTGGGGAACACGCCCGGCCACCTCAACCACTGGTCAAAGCGCTCGTTCGTCGAGCTGCTCTCGCGCCGCGGTGAGCTGGCCGAGGTCCGTTCGCCGTTCCCGTGGACCATGCTGCTTGTCCGCCTCTAGCTCCCCCCGGCGCACACCTTCGAGCGCGACCCGGTCGTACACACGCGGGGCTCGGATACTCTCGGTGGGGATCGCGGCCACCGGGCTGCTGACGCTCGGCTACTTCGCGATCGCCAGCCACGTCCTCGGTGAACAGTCGGCGAAGCGCATCGACCTGCTGTGGTCGGTGATGTTCGTGATCATCTCGGTGATCTACCGCCCGGTGGAACAGCTGCTCTCGCGCACGATCGCCGAGCGCCGCGCCCGCGGGCAGGCAGAGCGCTCGCTTCGCATCCCGGCGGCGATACAGGCGGGCTTCGCGCTGCTCTTCCTCGTTGCGGCGCTGGCGCTGCACGGCCAGCTCGTCGATCACGTCTTCGACCGCTACGGAGCCCTCTACGACGTGCTGGTGGTGGGCACGCTCGCATACGCCGCCAGCTACTTCGCCCGAGGCTGGCTGGCCGGACACGAGTACTTCGCTCTGTACGGAGGCCTGGTGCTGATGGAGGCGCTGGCCCGAATCTGCTTCCCGCTGGCGGTGGCCGTGGGCCTCGCCAGCGGCCAGACCGCCGTCGCGGTCGGGATCGCCGCGGCGCCGCTCGTCTCGTTGATCGTCGTCCCGGCGGCGTTCGCCCGCCAGGGCGAGGAGCGTAGCCATGCAGCCAGCGCGCAGCAGGGTCCGGCCCACGACGCCGACGCTGCGCTGGCGCAGGCGCCGATCACCGCCGATGAGGCCGAGGCGGCGCTCGCGGGACCGGGTGCCGAGGGCGTCCAGGAGGCCGTCGCCCACCCTGGCGGGGCGCTCTCGCTGCGGCACGGCACCGGGTTCGCCGGTTGGGTCTCGGGGATCATGCTCTCCGAGCAGACGCTGCTCAACGCGGCGGTGCTGACGGTGGCCGCGAACTCGCGCAGCGCGCTCGCCGGGGTCGTCTTCAACGTGCTGCTGATCGCACGGGCCCCGCTGCAGCTCTTCCAGGCGATCCAGACGTCGCTGCTGCCGCACCTCACCGGGCTGGACGCGAGGAAGAGCCATGCGGCTTTCAACCGCGCCGTTCGCGTGACGGTGCTGGCGATCGCGGCGTTCGCGACCGCCGTGGCGCTCGGGCTGCTTGCGATCGGGCCGTTCGTGATGACGCATCTCTTCGGCCAGCATCACTCCTACAACCGCGCCGGCCTGGCGCTGATCGGCCTGGGCATGGGCCTGCACCTCGTCTCGGGCACGCTCAACCAGGCCGCGCTGGCGCGCAACCGCGCGCGCGCCGCGGCCTGCTGCTGGATCCTCGCGGCGAGCCTGTTCCTCGCCTGGATGCTCCTGCCGATCGTCGACGATCAGCTGCTGCGCACCGAGGTCGGATACGCCGGCGCAACGGCCGTGCTGGCGCTGACGCTGACGGCCGTCTACCGCAGCTCCGGCCGGTCGGCCCCCTCAGCTGCGGCGGGAGAGGCTCACTCGGCGTCCACCGACCGCGCGATCGCCAGGTAGGCCTCGGCCGGATCGGCCGAGCCGAAGATCGCCGAGCCCGCGACGAACAGGTTGGCGCCGGCGCGCAGGCACTGCGGCGCGGTCGAGACGTCGATGCCGCCGTCGACCTCCACGGCGACGGCCTCGCCGACGGTCGCGCGCATAGGACCGAGCTTCTCGAGCGAATGACTGATGAAAGGCTGGCCGCCCCAGCCCGGGTTGACCGTCATGCAGAGCGCCACGTCGAGCTCGTGGGCTATGTCGATCAGCGCTGGCGCGGGCGTCGCCGGGTTGATCGCGACGCCGACGCACGCGCCGAGATCGTGAAGCAGGTTGGCCGTGTAGGCGACGTTCGGCGTGGCCTCGGCATGGAAGGTGACCGACTGGGCACCAGCCTTGACGAACTCCCCGACGTGGCGCTCGGGGCGCTCGATCATGAGATGGACCTCGAGCATCGCACCGGCCTCCCGCACGCGCTCGGCCAGCGCCTCGACGATCAGCGGCCCGATCGTGATCGGCGGGACGAAGTGCCCATCCATCACGTCGACATGAATGATGCGCGCGCCGGCCTCGAGCACCTCGCCCACCTGCTCCCGTAGGCGCCCGAAGTCGGCCGAGAGGATCGACGGCACGACGCGAACGCCCATCAGCAGTTCGCTCGAGGAGGCGCGCGCGGGGTCGCTCATACGGCTTGGAGCATCGAGTCGCCGCAGTTGTTGCACTTGAGGATCGCCGTTGTGGACATCCTCACGATCGTCGAGTGCTCACCGCAGTTGGGACAGACCGAGGTCAGCTCGAACCGATGCAGGCAGTAGACGCAGCGATAGCGCCCCGGGAGGTTCGTCGGCCGCAGCCAGGGCTCGCCGCAGTCCGGGCACCGGGGTCCGAGCTCGATCGCGCCCTTCGCGGGTGCCTCGTGCTCGCCGTCCGTCACGCTCAGCTCCTGCGCAGCCGGGCTATGAAGAAGCCGGCGGTGCGGTCCCTATGGGGCAGCGTCAACAGGCATCGCTCGCGGGCCTCGGCAGCCCGATCGCCGGCTCCACCCCGGTTGCCCGCGGCGAAGCGGGGCCGCTCGGCGGCGAGATCATCGATGCTGAATTCGGGCCGGGATTCAAGGAAGGCTGCGATCAGACGCTCGTTCTCGGTCGGGGAGATCGTGCAAGTAGAGTAGACAAGCAACCCGCCCGGACGGAGAGCGTCGGCGCCGGTGGTGAGGATCCGCTCCTGCTCGAGGGCCATCTCGCGGACCGCCTCGGGGGTCACCCGCCAGCGGAGATCCGCGCGTGCCTGCAGCGTCCCAAGCCCGGAGCAGGGCGGATCGACGAGCACGCGGTCGAACACGGCGCCCTCAGCGCGCGGGCTGGTGGCGTCGGCGAGCTCGACTCGGACGTTGCCCGCCCTCAGCCGCTGCGCGGTGCGTGTCAGCGTGCCGGCACGGCGCGGGTTGCGCTCGACGGCGAGGACCTCGCCGCGGCCCTCCATCAGCGCCGCCAGGTGGGTGCTCTTGCCGCCAGGGGCGGCGCAGAGGTCGAGCACCCTCTCGCCCGGACGCGGCGCCAGCGAATGGCCAACGAGCATCGCGGCTCGTGACTGGGCGATGAAAGCGCCGGCCTGCCATAGTGGGGAGGCGTGCATGTCCAGGGGCCCGTCGAGCACGAGCGCCTCGGGGATCTCGCCGTCCAGATGGGTCTCGACCGGCAGCTCGGCCGCCAGGGTCGCGGCGTCGGTTCGCAGCGTGTTGGCACGAAGCGCGACCTCGCCGGGCTCGTTGTCGTATGCCATAAGCGCGCGTGCCTCGGCCGCGCCGAGCTCCTCCCACCACAGGCGCGCGATCCACTCCGGATGGGAGTGCATGACCGCGGCCTGCTCGGGGGTCTCGTCGGAGAGCTCGCCGAGCAGCGCGGTGGGTCCTTCGCGGCCGGCGCGTCGCAGCACCGCGTTGACGAGGCCGTGTCCGGCGCGCCCATGGGCCTTGGCGAGCTCGACCGCGTCGGCGACGACGGCGTAGTCGGGAGCACCGGCGAGGTAGACGAGCTCGTAGAGGCCGAGGCGCAGGGCCGCGAGCACCGGCGGGTCGAGGCGCTCGGCGGGGCGCTCGGCGAGCCGTTCGATCAGGTAGTCGAGCGTGGCCTTGCGCTGCACAGCTCCATAGGCGAGGCGCATCGCGAGCGCGCGGTCCCGCGGATCCTGCTCTGCGCACTCTGCCTGCAGCGCCTGGTCGGCGTAGGCACCGCGCTCGAACACGCGCCGCAGCACCGCGAAGGCGCAGCGGCGTGCAGGGGCAGGTTCGACGGTGGTGCGTGGCGCGGGCACGCTCGACATGATCGACTATCCGCTGCGGCTCGAACGAGCGGGAGCCATGACCTCGGCCAGGTCTCCCGCGAGGCGTGCGGCCTCGGACTCGGACAGCGTCGCGATCGTGACGCGGACGGCCGGCGGGCTGCCGGGGAGGCGGTATGGCGCTCCCGGCGCGACGACCCAGCCACGCTGAAGCAGCGCGCCCACCACTGTCGTCTCCTCCTCGACGGGCACCCACACGTTGAGACCCGACGCTCCGACCGCCCGCACCCCCACCCCCTCGAGGCACGCGAGGAAGCACTCGCGCCGCTCGGCATACGTGAGCGCCGCTCGCGTGATCAGCTCCTGCACCGAGCGGTCGGACCAGAGGCCCACGACGAGCGTCTGGAGGATGTGGCTGACCCAGCCGGGACCGCACTGCTGGCGTCCCTGCACGCGCGCAACGGTACGCGGATCGCCCGCCAGCACCGCCAGGCGGAGGTCGGGGCCCAGCGCCTTGGCGACCGATCGAGTCGCCGCCCACCGCTCACGGCCGCCGACCGTGGTGTGCAGCTCGCAGCCGGCGATCTGACCCAGGTGGTCGTCCTCGATCACCAGCGTGCGCGGGAAGCCGTCGAGGACGCCACCGAGCTCGCGCGCCCGGGCTCCGTCGAGCGCCGCACCCGTGGGGTTCTGTCCCCTGGGAGTGATGATCACCGCGCTCGCGCCACGATCGAGGGCGCCTCGCAGCGCCTCGGCGCGCATGCCGCGGTCGTCCATCTCGACCGCCGCGAGCACCAGCCCGCGAGCCCGCAGGAGGTCGAAGAGGGCCGCGTATCCCGGGGTCTCGACCGCGACGCGGTCGCCCGACCGCAGATGCGCTTCGAGGACACGCTCGATCCCGTCGAGCGCCCCGCTGACGACGCACAGGGCCTCGCCCGGAACTCCGTCTGCTCGCAGCTGGTCGCGTGCGAGCGCGGTCAGCGCTGGAACGGCGGCAGGCTCTCCGTAGAGTCGCACCGGAAGCTTCGCGCGGGACAGGGCCCGCGTCAGGTCGGGCAGAAGCGCCGGGTCGGGGTTGCCCCGGTACAGGTCGCGCGCACCGGGCGGGACGGGCATCGGCACCCTGAGCGAGGAGATCGGCGGTCCCTGGCCTATCCGCGATCCGCGCCGCGGCTCGGTGACGATCACGCCGCGGCGGCGCAGCTCGGCGAGACCCGCCGCGACCGTGACGGGGCTGAGCCCCACCTCGAGGGCAAGCCGACGCACCGAGGGCAGCTCCTCTCCCGGGACGAGCGCCCCGCTCGCCACTGCGGTCTCGATGCTCTCGACAAGCTCGGAGGCGCTCGCGGCCTGAATCCGGTACTGTTTCAGATCAGTCATCCGACTGTACTATGGCAGATGGGAGAATCGCCGTGTCCGCCGACCCACCTTCCGATCGCGTCCGGGTGCGACGCAAGCGCGAGCGCGGCCGCTACGAGCGCGAGGTTGTCGATGCGATCCTCGACGAGGCGCTGATCGCGCATCTGGGGATCGCCGACGCGGAGGGCCAGCCGATCGTGATCCCCACCCTGCACGCCCGTCGCGGTGATGTCGTCTACTGCCACGGGTCCGCCGCCAGCCGGACACTGCGCACGCTCGCCGCGGGTGCCCCGGCATGCCTGACGGTCACGCTGCTCGACGCGCTCGTGCTGGCCCGCTCGGCCGTGCATCACTCGGCGAACTACCGCTCGGTGATGCTCCTCGGCCGGGCGACCCTCGTCACCGAGCGCGACGAGAAGCTCGCGGCGCTCGAGGCGATCGTCGAGCACATCGTGCCCGGCCGCTGGGCGGACGTGCGCTGGCCAGCCGAGAACGAGCTGAAGGCGACGTACGTCCTCGCCCTGCCGATCGAGGAGGCCTCGGCGAAGATTCGCAGTGGGCCCCCGTTGGACGACGAGGAGGACTACGCGATGGACGTGTGGGCCGGCGTCATCCCGCTCGCCAGTGGGCCAATGGACCCCAAGGCGGATCCCCGGATGCCCGCCGGCATCGCCGCCCCGCACTACGTGAGCGGCTACCGGCGCCCCGGCAGCTCGTGACCGCGCAGGTAGGCGGAGGCGTCCATCGGGCGTCCGCCGGGAGGTTGCACGACGAGCAGCTCGAGCGTTCCCTCGCTGCACCCGAGCAACAGGCGATCGCCGCCCGCGTGCAGGCCCCGCTCAGCTGAGTTGGACGGGTCCTCGAGGGCCGCCGCACGGTGCACGCCGAGCATCGCTCCACCGGGAAGCTCGACCTGCGCGCGGACGTGCGGGTGCAGCGCCCGCACGACGCGCTCGAGCTCGGTGGCCGGCCTCGAGGGATCCAGCAGCCGATCTGCCGGCGCGATCTTCTCGGCGTAGGTGACGCCGTCCGCGGGCTGCTCCACGAACGGGGGAGCGTCCTCGAGCGCGCGGAGGATGAGCTCGCCTCCGAGCTCCTGCAGGCGGGTGCTGAGCGAGCCGTAGGTGTCGTCCGGCCGGATGGGCTCGCTCGCCGCGAGGCATACGGGCCCGCTGTCCAGGCCGGCAGTGAGGCGCATGATCGAGACGCCCGTCTCGCGGTCGCCGGCCATGATCGCGCGCTCGACGGGCGCTGCTCCGCGCCAGCGCGGCAGCAGCGACGGATGGACGTTCAGGATCATGTGTTCGGAGAGCAGCGGCTCCTTGATCAGCGCGCCGAACGCGCAGACCACGATCGTCAGCGGCTCGCCGTCTGCCGGCCCGTCGCCGCCCGCCGGTTCTCCTTGCGAACCGGCGGCCAGTGCGATCGACGCCCTCGCGTCGGGGTCGTTGACGCTCTGCGGCTGTTGCAGGGGAATCCCGAGCTCCTTCGCGTGCTCGGCGACGGGTGGCGGCGTCGGCCGCCGGCCACGCCCCCTCGGACGGTCGGGCCGCGTCACGACGAGCGCAGGGCGGTGGGCTTCGCTGCGGGCCAGGCGGTCGAGGATCGCGGCTGCGAACTGCGAGGTCCCGAGGAAGACCGTGGCCAAGAGCGCTGGATCCGTGTCGCGCTGCCGCTAGGCGGCGCTCGCCGGCCGATCGTCGATCGGCTCCTGCGCCTCGCGCATCGCCCGCATCGCCTCCTTGCGCGCCTCGCGTGGGATGCGATCGAGGATAAGGACACCGTCGAGGTGGTCGATCTCGTGCTGGATCACCCGGGCCTCGAGCCCCTCGGCCTCGACCTCGATCTCCTCGCCGGTCACGTCCTTGGCGCGGACCCTCACGCGAGCTGGACGCTCGACGTCGACGTGCACGAAGGGCAGGCTCAGGCAGCCCTCTACGGCGACCTCGAGCTCCTCGCTCCTCCACTCGAGCACCGGGTTCACGAGCGCCGTCAGCGGGTCCTCGGAATGGGCCCGGTAGACGAGCACGCGGTGGAGCACGCCGAGCTGCGTGGCCGCGAGCCCAACGCCGAGCGCGTCGTGCATCAGCTCCCCCATGCGCTCGATCTCCTCGGCGAGCTTCTCGTCGAAGCGCTCGACGGGCAGAGCCTTTGCTCGTAGGACGGGGTCGCCAAGCTTGCGGACATAGCGCAGCGCTGCGTCGCGGCGCGCCCTGGTCTCGGGATCGAGCTCTGCGACCGAAGGCGCGTCCTCCTCGCGCTCGACCTCGACGTCAGCGTCGTCGGACGCCGGCGCCTCGAACTCCTGCAATGCGTCTTCGTCGGCCATTCCAGGTGAGTTTAGGAGGACGCCCGGCCCCGCGGCGGGCGGGCCGCATTCCCGCCTATTTCTTCTTGAGCTTGTCCGTGATCGTCTGCGTATGGGAGACGGGGGCCCCGCCGCGCGAGGACTGGAACGTGAACGTCGCGGTGACGCGAACGCCCTTGCCCAGCTTGAGGGCGTTCTTGAGGGCCTTCAGCGCCGACGGGCTCGGCCTCAGCTTGAAGATCACGACGCCTGCCGGGACGGTCGCGCTGCCTGTCGCGAAGATGATCTTCGAGGGGCGGCATTTGCCGGCCAGGCGCGAGTAGCCGGCTCTGCATTTCTTCCTCGAGGCGAATACGCCGAACTTCCCGTTCGGGACCGTGAGCAGCCACCTGAACGTGCCCGGGTCCTTGATCGTCTCGATGAAGATCACCCTGCCCGTCGTCGGTTCGAAGGAGCGCGCGCCGGCGGTGAAGTTGCTGTTGCCCGGCAGCGGTTTCGGGCCGGGCGGCGGTGGAGGTGGAGGTGGTCCAGGGCCCGGGACGATCGTGATGACGGGCGGCGGTGCGGTTACGGTGAAGGACTGTGTCGCCTGCAGTGCCGGTTCGTATTCGCCGTTGCCCGCCTGGTTCGCGTCGATCGTGCAAGTACCGGCGCCGATGAAGCTGACGGTCGAGCCGGAGATCGTGCAGGTGGAGGTCGTCGACGCGTCGATCGTAAGGGTCACAAGCAGTTTCGACGGTGACGATTCCGCAGTCACGCTGTAGGTAGCACCGACGATGGCCGAACTGGGCGCGCTCGACGTGAATTCGATCGTCTGGGCTTTCTTGCTGACCGTGACCGGCTGCTGCGCCTGCGGCGCCGGTTCGTATTGGCTGTTACCGGGCTGGTTCGCATTGATCAGGCAAGTACCTCCGCCAATGAAGCTGACCGTGGAGCCCGAGATCGTGCAGACAGAGCTGGTCGACGCGTCGATGCTGAGCGTCACAGGTTCCCCAGAGCCGCCACCAGTCGCCGTCACCGTGTACGTCGGGCCCCCAACCACCGCTGGGGTCGGCGGTGTCGATGTGAACCCGATCGTCTGCGTATTCTTGACGACAGTGACCGGCTGCTGCGCCTGCGGCGCCGGTTCGTATTCGCTGTTGCCAGCCTGGTTCGCATCGATCTTGCAAGTACCCGCAGCGACAAAGCTCACGGTCGCGCCTGAGATCGTGCACACCGAGCTGGTTGACGCGTCGATGCTGAAGGTCACGGTTTCCCCAGAGCCACCACCAGTCGCCGTCACCGTGTACGTCGGGCCCCCAATGACCGCCGGGCTAGGCGGTGTCGACGTGAACGTGATCGTCTGCGATTTCAGTTCGATCGCAGTAGACGTCGACACGAAGCCTCCAAGCAGACAGAGAGCCAAGAACGCCGCGGCGGCCCCCATTGGTCCGCGCCGCGGGCTCGCGAACGACCCCAGGATCGACAAGTGTCCCGTAGCCCCGGACACGACAAACGCGTTGCTCTTTCGACGGCGCAGCTTCAAGCGTATCCCTCCCACTCACGGGCTTTCTGGCCCGCGGCAGATCAGAATAACGCTCGGGCGCGCGAGATACCGCAGGTTCCTGGTGGTTCCGGCGGTGAGCGAACGGCCGAGACCGGTCTGCCTCAGCGCCCCTTCAGCTTGACCGTAATCGTTCGCGTTCGCGTGACGGGGCTGCCGCCTCGGGCGGACTGGAACGTGAACGTCGCAGTCACGGGGAGGCCTTTCTTCTGTTTCAGGGCGGTTTTCAGCGCCTTCAGCCCGGACGCGCTCGGCTTCAGCTTGAACGTCACGGTACCGGGCGTCGCGACGGCCTGGCTGCCCTTCGCGAACACGACCTTCGACGGACGGCACTTGCCGCCGAGCCGCACGAAGCCTGTCTTGCATTTGTGGCTGCTTGCGGCGAACACCCCGAACTTGCCGTTCTGGAAGGTGACCAGCCAGCTGAAGGTTCCGGGGTCGCCCACGGCCTGAGTGAACGTCAGTTCGCCCGTCCTCTGGTTGAAGACTGTTTCGCCCTGAGTGAAGCTGCTGTTGGGTGTGACGACAGCCGCGATTGTGGATGTCGGGGTGCTGGCGGTAGTCGTTGATTCGGCGGGCGGTACCGGGGGCGGCGGTGGTAGCGGTGCTGGCGGTGGTGGCGGTGCTGGCGGTGGTGGGTTGCTAACGATGATCGTGTGGACGACCGGTGCAGCGGTCGCGAAGGTGAATTCGTCCTTCGGCGTCATCGTCACTTCGTAGCTGCCCGCCGCCCCATAGGTGTGGCTCGGGTTCGCACCAAAGCTTTCGGTTCCGTCGCCCCATTTCCAGACATAGGAGAGTCCGGAGTAGACATCCGTGGCGATGCCTTTGAACGAGATCGACGCTCCCACAACACCTGTTGCGGGTTCGGGGGCGAACCCAGCGCCTGTGATGGGCACCGGCTTCATCGTGCACGCTTTCGCAGCGTTGTCCCACTCGCTCTGGAGATAGAAATGGTCTTCGTTGATCAACTGGTTGTAAAGAGTGGGGCTCGTACTCGCGCCCAGCGTCGGCAGGAAGGCGTTCGGGTCTTCGCCGGGTTCGAATCCGCTTCCCGTGAAGTTGCACTTGTCGCCGTTCTCCTGACCGTGGGCGGTTTCCCACCAGGCGTTCCCGAGCGGGTCGGTGGCGGCCTCGGTGTACTCGTGGCTCGTGTACTTCAGCGCGATGTCCGCGTATTTCGTCGTTTCGTCGCTTCCCGTGTTGTCGCCGTTGGGGTGCTGCTTTTCTGCGTGCCCGTCTGCCTGACACGCCTTCGCAAAGCCGCTGTCGAGAAGCGAGAAGGGGATGTCGGAGTAGATGATCTCGTTCGCCGTGCCGCCTGCGATGCTGCTGTGGTAGGCGCAGAAGACATTGTTTGAGCATTCTGATGTTCCTGTAAAGCAGATGACCACCTTGTGCGGGAAGAGCATGAAGTACTGCTGGGTAGGGCCCTTGGGCAAGCTCTGCCCGGCGACGTACGCGGAGAGCTCGGTCTGCAGCTGTTCGTCTGTGAGGCAGTGGGTGTAGGGCGGCCCTGTGTCAGCTCCGCCGGGGGCCGTGCACCCGTTCGCCGGGTAGGCGGTGGCGTCGGTGCCTTCGCTTTCAAACGCAGAGCTGTAGAGCGTGTGGCCCGTGCCGTCGCCGTACTGGCCTGCAATGCTCATGACGTTGGTGGCGAGGCCGGTGTCGTGGGCGATGTCGGTGAAGAATTTTTTGACGATACTCTTCGTGGTCGCGGTGAATTCGCCGCCCGGATCCCAGTAGATCACGTGGGCAGTGACGCTGTGCATGACGGGGCCGAGGTGATAGGCGAGCTGTCCAGTTTTGTCGTACGGGAGCGGTTCGGTCGCCGAGAGCCGGGACGCGCTGAGGGCTCGCTGCACCGAGGGCAGCGCCGCCGGGTTCACGCCGCGCATCGGCGTCAGGCCGTAAGCGTGGCCGCCAACGTTTGCGACGACCGCGCGCGCCGGAGTGGCCCCGAGGCACGTCGTCAGCGCCACAGCGCACAGCATTGCGGCGAGCAGCACTCGACGCAGTCCAGCGGAATTCGTTCCCTGAGCCACCAGTTCCCCCGTATTCGAGATTGTCCAGCGATCCTAACCACCCAACCGGCGGATTGTCTAGATGCTCAACGGGTGTTTATTCAGGCTCTACTGCGGATCGACGTCCACGCTGAAGCTGACCCCGGCGTGCTCTCGCGAGGAGGCGAGGAGCTGGACGGCCTCCCCGACCGCCGCCACCGCCGGCCGCCGCTCCGCGGCCTTGACGACGAGCACGCGGCGCTCGCGGCCGCGTAGCCGAAACAGGGCCGCGGGCCCGAGCACGACCGGGCCATCGCCCACCACCGGGCCGTCGCCGACCGGTGCCGTAAGCACCCTGCCCTCCCGCACGCTCGTGGGTGCCGGCCCTCCACGGAACGCCTCGCGCAGGCGCTCTCCCACCGCGCTCGCCGCTGCGGCCGCGGCCCGTGCGTCGGCCGCCGCGCAGACGATCCTGATCAGGTGCGAGAACGGCGGATAGCCGAGGGCGCGGCGGCGTTCGAGCTCGCCCGCGAGGAAGCCGTCGCTGTCGTGGCGCGCGGCGTGGACGATCGAGCGGGCCTCGGGGGCGATGGTCTGTACGAGCACCCGCCCCTCCGCGCCACGCCCTACACGGCCCGCCAGCTGGGCGATCAGGGCGAACGTGCGCTCCTCGGCGCGGAAATCCGGAAAGCGCAGGGTCGCGTCGGCGTCGAGCACCAGCCCGAGCGTCACGTCGGGGAAGTCGTGGCCCTTGGCGACCATCTGCGTGCCGATCAGCACGCCGCAGTCGGCCGCCTCGAAGCGGCGCAGAAGCGCACCCACGTCCGGCTCGCCGCTCGCGCCGGCGCTGCCCTTGCCCACCGGCGCATCCTGGCCGGCCCCCGCGCCACCGCCGCGCGCTGCGAGCACGTCGGCGTCGAGCCGGAAGACTGGGAACTCTCCATCGTCGAGCAGGGCGCTCAGGTCATGCTCGAGACGCTCGGTCCCGGCGCCGTGACGCGCGACCGAGGTGGAGGAGCAGTTGCTGCAGCTCTCGGGCACCTGCTCGCGGTGGCCGCAGTGGTGACAGGCTATGAAGCCGCCCGCCCTGTGCAGGACGAGGGCGACGTCGCAGTCGGGGCAGCTCCAAACGCGGCCGCAGGAGCGGCAGGAGAGGAAGTTCGACCAGCCGCGGCGGTTCAGCAGCACGATCGCCTTCCCGCGCTCGGCACGGACCTCGGCGAGCGCCTGCGCGGTGAGCGGGTGCAGGCCATGGCTCTCGCCCCGCATGTCGAGCACATCGACATGCGGCAGCGGCCTCCCGTCGACGCGGCGCGGCAGCCTCAGCGAGCCGATGCGCTCGACGCTCTCCGGGCGCGGCGTCGCGCTGCCGAGCAGCAGCACGGCGTCGCAGCGGGCGGCGCGCTCGGCGGCGACGTCGCGGGCGTCGTAGCGAGGATCGCCTTCGTGCTTGTAGGAGGAGTCGTGCTCCTCGTCGACCACGATCAGCCCAAGATCCTCGATCGGCGCGAAGACCGCCGAGCGCGGCCCCACGCAGACACGGGCCTCGCCCTCCCTCAGCCGCCGCCACTCCGCATAGCGCTCTGCCGGGCGCAGCCGCGAGTGCAGCACCGCCACCGTCTCGCCGAAGCGTTCGACGAAGCGCCCGACGATCTGCGGCGTCAGGGCGATCTCGGGGACGAGCACGATCGCGCCGCGCCCCTGCTCCAGCGCGATCGCGGCCGCGCGCAGGTAGATCTCGGTCTTGCCGGAGCCGGTGACCCCGTGCAGGAGCCGCTGGTCGGAGCGCCGCTGCTCGAGCGAGGCCGCCAGGGTGGAGAGGACGCCCTGCTGCTCGTCGGTCAGCTCGGGCGGATGCGGGCTGCGTGAGCCCACGGGCCGGTGACGCGGGCGCGCGACGGCACGGCGCTTGCGTCCGCTCAGCCGGC
>JAOPZM010000109.1 GCA_025964115.1 Solirubrobacterales bacterium | reverse complement strand
CGAAGCAGTAGCGCGAGGGTGAGCCGACGCAACGCCTCCTTCTTGTCCGCTCCACCACCGAGATGCGCCTCGGCGCTCAGTTGCGCAGGTAGACCTTGCCGTCGCGCTCGACGACCTCGGCGCGACGTAGCGGCCAGAGCTTGGTTAGCTGAATGAACGCGGTGTCAAGCCCTGGCACTTTCTCGAATCCCGCCTGCGGCCCGACGACCATCCGGCCGGTGGTTGGGTCATAGCGGGATTGGTGCCACGGGCAGACGAGGCAACCGTCGTCGTCGATCTTGCCGTTCGCGAGATCGGCGCGCAGATGCCGGCAGCGCCGTGAGACGGCATACCGCTCACCGTTGACGTTGAGCACCGCCCAGTCTCCGATTCCGCGGACCGATCCGGGTCCAAGCTCCTCAACGGTTCCAACGAGTTGCTCTGGCATCTGGCGATTTATCCTACTAGTCGCGGGTCAAACAGCCCGTAGCTGCTTGCGGTCAGTGCGGTCAGCGATTGTTGAAGGTCGCATGGCCCGTGCCGGAGCACTGTAGGCTCGCGATGCCATCGTGCCGGTCCTCGCTGAGCATGACGGCCGGCCCTTCGGGAGGTGCACGAAAATGACTTGGAGCTGCGCGGTGATCGGCATCGGCTCGTCTCCTGGCCAGCGCATGCGGCAGCGCAGCTGCCGAGCCTAGAACGGCGCGTAGCTCGTCTGGCTGATCGTGAAGCCGTTCCCCGAGCCGTTGCTGCAGCGAATTTCGTTAGCCCCTACGTTGCAGGTGATCTGCAGCGCCTTGTCGCTCCAGGTCGCGCCCGTCGCGAGCGGCGTGAACGGGCCGTATTCGGGCCATAGCAGTTGGCTGACCCGCGCGACCATCGGAGCGCCCGTCGCCTGCAGGAACACGAAGCCTGAGTCGCCCTCCCCAAAAGTGGGGGGCGGCGGGATAGCCCTCGACTGGCACAGAAGCTCGGCCAGCGGCGGCGCGGTCGGACCGCACTCGACCTTCCCTTCGAGCGCCGACCACAGGCGCGGGCTCGAGGAGCCGCTCGGCGGCGAGCCGGCGGAGCAGTGGGGCAGGTAGGTGGGGTACTGCAACGTGCGCGGGCCTTTGTGCGGCTTGTCGAAGCGGATGCCGATCGAGGTGTACGCGCGCCGCCCGCTGCACGTCTCGATGTGCGTGGCAGTGAGCGTGATCGCGGAATGGACGCGGGGCGCGGTGCCGACGCTGGCGCCGGGGCGCAGGTCGGCTTCGTTCATCGTCGCGTGCGCCGTGGCGGTTGCCTTACCCTAGTTTCTCCAGCGCACGTGTTCGATGACCGCTGCGCCGTCGCAGAAGTAGGGGAACGCCGCCGGGTGCTGGCGCCATTCGATTCTCCCGCCGCAGCCGGGGCCGCCCATCCACGTCGCCGTGGCTGCCCCCGCGGGCGCCGCCCTCGCGGCGACCGTGACTGCGGCCAACAGCGCGAAGCACATTGCCGCGGCCTGCTTCGCGCGCCCTTTCCCTTGCGGCTGGTCCGTCACCACTGCACAACCCCCTCTCCGATGGCGCCCCCGTGCCGACACGCCGGCGGACCGTGCGATCGCCCCGGGTGCACAGCGGTCCGTAGCCTACACCCCGGGACGAGAGTTCGGCCTGATGCGAAGCCGCTCAACGCGCCATCGAGAAGCTCCGAGACGAGGATTGCGACCCGAGGCGCAAGTAGCGATTCGGCTCCGACGAGAACCTCTCGAAGATTGTTCCCCAATAGTTCCCCAGGCGGCTAGTGATCTAGCCCGACGCGGTACCAGAATCCCTCCCCCTCCGTTGTGGATGTGTCAGACATCCCGGACACATGTGTCAGGACAGCCCGGACACATGTGTCAAGACATCGTGGACAGCCATCTCATCCATGACGACACCCGGGTCCTGACCGGGCGGCCGAGCGGCATGAGCCGCTGTCAGGAACCGTTGTTCACGAATGCCTGGTAGGAGCGGCAGGGCTCGTTGCGCAGGCTCGGGCACGCAGGCTGCGCCGTGGGCACGCTGACGCCCGGCACGATCGGAAGGATGAGACTCGCCGGTTGGGTGGGCGAGAACTTGATCGACACGGTCGCCGTGGTGCCTTCCGGCTGTGTATGGCTGAACGACCATATCGGCTGCGTTCCGTTGGGTGCGGCAATCGTGACCCTGATGCGCGAGCCCGCCCGGTATGCATGCCCCTCGAAGTAGAGCGGGATGACGACCGGGACGAATTTGCCCGCCGGCATCGGCTGGTTCGTGGTGAAGGTGGGGATCGGTTCAAGGAGCGTCGGTTCCTGTTTGAACATGTTGGTCGATTTGGTGGCGAGTTTGCGCTCGCTCGCCCGCAACCAACCGTTCTGTACGAAGGTCTCATTGCCTTCGGCACTCACTTCGCTGACGGTCGCCAAGAGATCGACGTCGGGAGTCGATGACTCGACCCACAGGTGGATCGCGCCCGCACCGACGGCAACGGCGTTGCCCGTGAGCGGCGCCGATACATAGGACACCGCCGAACCCGCTGGGTTCTGTTCCCATTTCCATTCCCACTCGGATGCGTCACCCCAGAGACCGCCCCCGCCTGTCTTGGGCCCGAAGTCGGTCAGCGGCAGCGCGCTCGCGTTCGAGGTGTACGTGTCGACACCCTTGGTCGCCGAGGGCGCTTCGTTGAGTTTGCCGCCGGCCCCGAGGTACAAGGTGCGAGCTTCGGTGCCCGGGATGGGGAGGGCAGAGAAGCCCTGTTCGAACGCAGGATACGGATTGCCGGCCGTCTTTTCGCCGGTCGGCGATTCCCCTGCTCCGTTGTCGAACAGGACGCGGACCTCGGGGAGTTTTTCGAATTCGGCCAACGCCATTTCGTACGTCGGCTGCTCCTGGATCGGGTCCGTCGGAAGCGTGACCTCATCGCCTTCGGGCAGGCCCATCGCTTCCTTGTAGACGACCGGGGCCGCGGCACGCACGGGCGCCGAGTTTTCTATCGGCGCTTTGTGCGCGACATACAACTCCAAGAAGTCGTACAGTCGGTTGTACGTCCACGGATCGAGCGAGTCGATGTGCGCTCCGTTGGTGAACGTGAACCACTTCTTCGTCGTTCCGGTGAAGTGCTGGACCATGTCCGCGCAGTGGCCTCCGGTCTGCTCGTCCTCCCACTGGCACGCGGCGAAGGTCGGCACGGTGATTTTGTGGACGAACGTGTCCGGGTCCAGCGGATCGGCCACCTTCGGGTGGTACAGCGAGTTTTCTTTGATTTTCTGCAGCAGGTTGGCCGCCTCGCCGTGGAGGACCTGGTTCCCTTCGCAGGTTTTGTCGCCTTCCTTGATCCGCGTGTTCGCCCATTCCTGGCCGTGCCCCGGGCCGATAGCCGGTTCGGCGTTCTGCTGGCGCTGTTCGGCCCATGCCACGGCGAAACCGTCGTTGAGGATGCCGCCGGGGTATAGCGTCGTCGCCGTCGCGTCGACCAGCGATACAGGCGCGATCGCCGCGAGGTCGGGCGGGTCGGTCTGTGCCGTGAACAGCTGGCTGATCCCGCCGTAGGAGATGCCGAGCATGCCCACCTTGTGGTTGAGGACCCAAGGCTGTTTGGCGATCGTCTCGATCACGTCGTAGCCGTCGAGATTCTGATTCGGTTCGAAGAAGTCGAAGGCGCCGCTCGAGCAACCGGTCCCGCGCATGTTCACGTCGACGACCGCGAAGCCCATCAAGTTTGCGAGCACGGCGATGCCGCTTTCGGGGCCCTTCGGGTTCGCGTACCCGTAGCCCGAGTACTCGATCACCGTCGGGTACGGCGGTGCGTAGCCTGTCGCCGCCGGGAATTCGGGGAATTTGATTCCTTCCGTACCCGGCTCACCGGCGGGGTGCGTCGGCAGGTGGACGTCGATCGCGAGTTTGGTGCCGTCGCGGGTCGTCAGATACGTATACCCTTCTTCCGGGATTTCCTGGTTGTAGACGGTCGGATCCCACGGCGCCGACGCGGTCGTGTGGACGGTGATCGCGCCCGATTCTTCGCTCGTGGAGGTCACGCGAACCTTGTAGCCGGATCCCGGTTTGACGTTGCGGAACAGCAGTCCTCCGAGCGAGTCCGCGTTCTGCGTGTACACGGTCGCGCCGCTCGAGCTCAGCAGCGACGCCTGAGCATTCGGCGCCAAGCCGGTGGCGTAGACCTGCGTCGCGCTGCCCTGCGCGGTGAAGGCGGACGCGCTCGCGGCCGCCAGGAGCCAAACAGCGAACACGAGGAGCGTAGAGATGACACCGATCCGCGCACGACGCCCGAGCGCAGACCCTGCCACCAAGCGGCAATCCTCCCGCCCACGGCTCACGACCCGGCGATCTCCGCACGCTCGCTCAGCACGCAGCCCCTCCCTACCTCCCGCACACATCTGCAAAGTCGATCCCCCGCTCCAGTTAGGCCCGTGGCCCGGAAGTCGGGCCAGCTCGGGTGCGCGGCTATATACCCATGTAGCCGCCTTCTAATCATCAATCGGAGAAAAGCCCTCAAAGCCGCAGGGCCTGGGCACCAGTCCCTGGGCGCCGGCGCGGGGTGACCGTGCCGCCGTCAGCGACGTCGAAGACGGTCTAGCGCAACGGCTAAGACGCTGATCGCGCCGCACGGCCGGTGGCTGCCGGCTGGCGGCGTCGACTCACGCGAGGGCGCAGGGAGGCCGGCAAGCTCGGAAATGTCGTTGATCTCAAACGGCCCCACTCGCCGGAACGGGCTTGCTCCCTTCCAGCGGCTGCTTGTGGGGTAGTGGGCGGAGCGCGGGACTATCGAAGCGCCGTCACGCGTGATCAGAAAGTAGAAGCGCTGATGATCTATCGGGTAAGGGGTGGTTCGACCCCAACCGAGCGTCTCTGGCGGCACCCGCGGCTCGTCGCTCCGTTCCGCAAGCAGGGGCAAGCCCTCATCCGCACTGCACTCGACCCAGTAGGCGTCCTGACGGTCGCCCGTGCGGCTGCTGTCGGTGTAGTCGTAGTCTGCCCAGCAGAGGCGCACGAGCATCACGTCAGCGGACCGCCGTGGTCGACCGCCCGCGCGGTCGACTGGCGGTTCTCCTGGTGAGTGACGGCAACGTGCGAGCGGATCGGGTGCTCGTCGTGGCCGGCGCCGATGGACTTCTTGAACCCTCTGAGTCCCTGGCCCAGGGCACGACCGGCGTCGGGGAGGCGCTTGGGCGCGAGGAAGACGAGCGCGACGACCACCACGATTAGCAGGTGGGTGGGTCGCAGCAGTCCGGAAAGCATGTCGAGGTCCTTTCGGTCGGACGGTCGGCCGCGGCGCTCAAGCTCCGGCCCGCGCCCGATCGTGCGTGATCGGCGTCCTTTGTACTATCGGAAGTAGTAGATAGGACGCCGGCGACGACGGTTCCTTCCCGGCAGCGGCATCGGGAAGAAATCGGCGTTCCCGGGATTTCTCGCCAACCCGAGCTGGACCCCGCTCAGCAAGACGCCCCCAGCCCACGTGGAGCACCATTCGCCCCCTGGTGTCGCGCAATGATGCGGCGACCGGTGCTCGACGCTACTGGCTCGCGTCGGGTCGCCGTGCCTGCGCGAAGCTCACCATCCCTCGGCGCTCCTCGTCCCACAGCTTCAGGCGGACGGCCCGCACACCATCTCGCATGGTGAGCGTCGGCACGTCGTGGAAGATCGGGTTCTCATCGTGGGCCCGCTGAAGGTTGTAGTTGGGGATCCGTGCGTTCAGGTGGTGGACGTGGTGCAGGCCGATGTTGCCGGAGAAGAACTGGAGGATCTTCGGCAGCTTCAGGTAGGAGCTTCCCCGGAGAGCCGCGTCGGCGTAGCTCCAACCCTCGGTGGTCTGCCAGTAGGCGTCCTCGAACTGATGCTGGACGTAGAAGAGCCAGATGCCCGCCGACCCGGCGAGCATGATCGTCGGGGCCTGCACGAGCAGGAAGCTGCTCCAGCCCATGAGCCAGCAGAAACCCGCGATCAGGACGGCGAGGGCGATGTTGGTGCCGATCACGCTCCGGCGCATGCGCGGGCGCGCATCGCGCGCAACGATGCGCGGTCCGATGAGGAGAGCCACGATCGGACCGATCCCGAACATCACGAGCGGGTGGCGAAATATGCGGTAGGCGAGCCGCGAGCGCGGGGAAAGCGCGTGGTACTCGGCGACGGTCAGCGTCCGTATGTCACCGCCGCCGCGCCGATCCAGGTCCCCTGAGGTGGCGTGATGCTTGGCGTGGTCGTGACGCCAGCGCAGGAAGGGGGAGTAGACGAAGAGCCCCAGGACGACGCCGAGCCATGCGTTCGCCCGCCTCGACGGGAGGAACGACCCGTGGGTGCAGTCGTGGAAGAGGATGAAGGTCCGCACGAGGAACCCTGCGGCGGGGACCGCGATGACAAGCACCAGCAGATAGGAGACCCCGAGCGCCAGATACATCACGTACGACAGCGCCAGGTAGGGCACGACCGATGTCAGGAGGTCGAGCAGGCTGCGTCCCAGATGGGGACGCGCGTAGGGATCTAGATCCTCGCGCCAGAAGGGACGATCGGTGTGGCGCGCCCTACGCGCGGGGGCAGGGGTCTCGATCTCGACGCCGGTGGCCACGGCGGGATGCTCGCAGATGTGGGCGACGACTGCGCTGGCTCTAATCGAACGGCTGAGAGCTCGCGGCCATCCCCCGCGTCCTGGCTGGACGAGTGATCCCAGCTGGTTGCAGAGAGCGGCGGCAGAGCGGCTATGGTCGTCGGCCATGCCGACGGGACCCCAGGTTCTCGACAGCGCGGTCACGGCGCGGCCCTTCCGGGCGGGTGACGGGCCCGATGTCCTGGCTCTTCTGGAGGGCGCGTTCGGCGAATGGCCGCGTGAAATCACCGGCGCGACGCCAGCCGAGTTCTTTCGCTGGAAGCACCTGGATGGGCCATATGGCCCATCCGTCCTGGTGGTCGCTGAAGCCGATGGGATGGTGGTCGGCTTCGCCGCTTACATGCCGTGGCGTTTCAGCGGTCGCGTGGGTGTCGTCAACGCCGTGCGCGGCGTCGATCTCGTCGTCCACCCCTCCTATCGCATGCGCGGTGTGTCAGTCGCGCTGCGGACCGCGACCAAGTTCTCCAGCGACGTTGGCTTCACCTGGAGCAACCCCAATGAGGACAGCCGCCCCGGTGGTCGCAAGGTGGGCCGCAGCCCGGTGAGGATCGTCACTCAGTTCATACAGCCCTGTGCGCCGGGTCGAGCACTCCTACGAGCCTGCGCCGCCGGCTCGAGGACATCTCGGCAACTCTCGGTTGAAGCC
>JAOPZM010000239.1 GCA_025964115.1 Solirubrobacterales bacterium | reverse complement strand
AATCGAGGACCGACCGCAGCGCGATGATGTCGATGCCGACGCTCGCCAGCGCGTCGACGACGAGATCGGCCTCGTACAGCCCGCCTGCCGCCGCCAGTGGTCCCCGCGCCATCGAGTGGATCTCCTCGGGCGGTTGCGGATGGACGAGGCCGGTTCGTCCCGCGACCAGCTCAAGTTTGAGCCACATGCCATACGAGAGGATCAAGAACTCCCGGAGCTCCGGCACCCAGGTCGCTTCGTAGTCCCACGGCAGCTCGCTCGCGTGCGCCGCGATGTGCCCCTCAACCTCCGCGACCTCAGCCTCACTGAGGCGCTCATACAAGGTACGCGTCACCGTCCCACGCTCGACGCCGAGGGCGGCGGGCTGCAGGTCCCGTGCGAAATCCTCGGCCCTCGGGGCGTCGGCGGCGGGGGAGTCGCCGGTCTCCGCCGCGTGCTGCCCGTCGTGCCAAGCCTGATTCCGCGCGCTCGACTCGTCTCCCTTCAAAGAGGAGTTCGGAGACTCCGGCTGGCGGCTGCGCGCCGCGCTGCCCTCGTCGGCCAGGCTCGCGCCGCGCGTGAAGAGCCTCCGTAGCCGAGGACGGTTGCGCAGGGGCATGGCGCCAGGACGCTAACAGGCGGGGCCGGTGCGGCTGCCGGACTTGGTCAGCCCTCGCGCCGGAAGGGCACGGTGCGGGCCCACTCCCACGAGCGCTCGATCCCGTCGGCGATCGACACAGAGGGACGCCAGCCGACAGCGTTCTCAAGCTTGGAGTAGTCGAGCTGCGTCACCGGCACGTCCACCGCTCGGCGTTCGACTCGCTCGACTTCCACTTCGTGTCCGGCGGTGTCTTTGAGAGTGTCGATGATCTCCTGCAGCCGAGTTGCATCGCCCGAGCCGACGTTGTATGTGCCCGCCGGCGCATCGAAAGCCGCTCGGACGGTAGCGGCGACGAGATCGTCGATGAAGAGGAAGTCACGTCGGATCGACGTCTCGCCGAATACGACGACTGGTTCATCGCGCAGGATTGCCTCGCTCCATGCGGCGATCACGCCATGTCCTCGGCGTGCGACCTGACCTGGGCCATAGGGGTTGGAGAACCTGAGGATGGTGGTCTCGAAGCCGTGCTTCTCGGCGAAGAACTCCGCATATCGCTCGATCGTCAGGGAATGGTGCCCGTGGAGGCTGATCGGTCGCGTGGGGTGGTGCTCCGGTGTGGGAAGTGTCGTCGGGGCGCCATACACGGTCCCGCCGGAGGAGGAGATCACGATGCGGCGAGTATCCGTTTCCCGCATAAGATCCAGGACTGCCGCTGCGGGGACTACGTGGCGGGCCATCGATCCACCCGGATCGGTGCTCGCGGCGGCGGGGGTGCTCGAGCCGGCCATGTAGAAGACGATGTCGGCGGAGGCGAGATGCTCGGTCAGAGCGCCGCCAGGCGGCACCTCCCCCTCGACAAGGCGTATCGCGTCGTGAATCCTCTCGTCGTGGGCGCGAAACAGCCACTCGCTGAACGAGCGGCTGTAGATGGTCACGCGGTGGCCGTCGCGCGCCATGCGCTCGGCGAGATGCGCCCCGATGAAGCCGCCGCCTATGACCAGGGCTGCGGCTATCGGCGGATCCCGAGGAATCGCTGGGGCGAGCTCGTGGCTGACACGCCGCGAGTGTAGCCGCCTGAGGCGATACCGCTTATCGCTCGTCTAGGATAGGGTCGCTGCGCCGGCGCGGCGGTGGCCGCGAGGTGCAGCTTGCAGTCCTCGCGATCGCTCGCGAGGCCGCGTCGATACGCCTGCGGAGGTATCAGAGTGCCGATCTTTAGTCATTCAGCCTGGCAGATGTCCTTTGGCGAGCGCGCCGCTCTGGAGGGCGTCCTGGCCGAGGTGAAGCCGAACGTGGCGATCGAGATAGGGACCGCTCAGGGTGGTAGCCTCGAGCGGCTGGCAACCTACGCTGACGAGGTTCACTCCTTCGATCTCGTGACGCCGGAGCTCGAGGTCGCCGAGGCTTCACATGTCACGATTCACACGGGCGAGTCGCACTCCCTGCTCCCCGCGCTGCTCGAGAGGCTGGCCCGCCAACAGCGCACCGTTGACTTCGTGCTCGTCGACGGCGATCACTCTTCCGACGGGGTGCGTCGCGACCTCGAGGACCTGTTCAACTCGCCAGCGGTGGGGACGAGTGCGATCCTCATCCACGACACGACAAACCCCACAGTACGGGCGGGCTTGGACGCGATCCACTTCGGCGCATGGCCCAAGGTGCTCCACGTCGATCTCGACTTCGTTCCTGGCTACATGTTCCGTGAAGAGCGCCTGCGACACGAGCTTTGGGGGGGACTCGGTCTCGTGCTCGTGGACTCCACGCGTCTCGCCTATCAGGGTAACGGTGTAGTCCAGGATCGCTACTACCCTGCTGCGGAGCTCTTGGCCCGCGCGAGAGCCGTGACGCTCAAGCGTGAGACCGACTCCCCTCAGCAGGAGACGGCAGGGGCGCCGGGCGGAATCGCGCCCGCCCACGAACGGCGCCTGATCGACCATATCGGCGAGCTCGAGTCCGAGATACTCAGGCTGACGAGCGTTTCAGCCCACCATGAGGCACTGTGGCGAGGATTGATGGAATCGGCGAGCTGGAGGGTGACCGAGCCGTTACGACTCGTGGCAGCGATGACCGAACCGTTACGACGTGTGGCAGCGCGCCGGCGCGGGCGCGACGGTGATAGATGAAAGCACGGATCGCGCTCGTTTCCCGAGAGTTGTATCCCTTTGGCGGAGGCGGTATCGGCGAGTACATAAGCGCGTGCGCAAGACTTCTGGCGCAGGTCGCCGACGTCACCGTCTTCACCTCCAGTTTGCATGAAGATGCCTATCGCCGGCTGCGCGCGTTGGCTGATCCGAGACTGCTCCCCGATGACGTCGAGATCGTGTTTGTGCCCGAGGCGCATTCAGATGAAATCGGCGGCTATTTCTCGGTGCTGCATCTCTACAGCGCTCGCGTCCTCGAGAGCCTGCGGGCGCATTGCCGCCGGCATGGGCCGGACCTGATCGAGTTCTCCGACTACCTGGGCGAGGGCGCCGTCACGGTTCAGGCCAGGCGCGGGCGTGATCCGATGTTGCGTGACTCGCTCGTGGCGATCCGGCTGCACACGAGCGCCGAGGTGTGCGCGGTCCTCGACGGCTACATCGACGACCAGCTTGCGTCGCGTATGAC
>JAOPZM010000157.1 GCA_025964115.1 Solirubrobacterales bacterium | reverse complement strand
GTCGTGAACGTCGCGCTGCCGGACATCCAGCGGTCGCTGCACTCGAGCTTCAGGGACCTGCAGTGGGTCGTGAACGCCTACTCGCTGACGCTCGCGGCGTTCCTGCTGACCGCCGGGGCGCTCGCGGACCTGCTCGGGCGCCGGCGCGTGTTCGTCACCGGCCTCGTGGTCTTCACGGTCGCCTCGGCCGTCTGCGGGCTGGCCTCGACACCACTCGCGCTGAACCTCGCCCGGGCGGTGCAGGGTGTCGGCGGCGCCATGATGTTCGCCACGTCACTCGCGTTGATCGCGAGCGCCTTCCACGGGAAGGAGCGGGGCATCGCGTTCGGCGTGTTCGGCGGCGTGATCGGTGCGGCGGTCGCCGTCGGCCCGGTCGTCGGGGGCGTGATCACGTCCGGCATCGGCTGGGAATGGATCTTCTTCGTCAACGTCCCGATCGGCGTGGGGGCGGTGATCCTGACGCTCACTCAGGTCGTAGAGTCGCGCGATCCCGAGGCGGGGGGTGTCGACTGGCTCGGCTTCCTGACGTTCTCGGCGTCGCTGTTCCTGCTCGTGTTCGCATTGATCCAGGGCAACGAAATGGGCTGGGGCTCCGCGGAGATCCTCTCGTACCTGATCGGCTCGGCGGTGCTGATCGTGCTGTTCGTGATCGTCGAGGCTCGCCAGGCGCGGCCGATGCTCGACCTGACGCTCTTTCGCCGGCCGGCGTTCGCCGGCGCGAGCATCGTCGCCTTCTCGATATCGGCGTCGATGTTCTCGATGTTCCTCTACCTGACCCTCTATATCCAAGACGTCCTCGGCTACAGCCCGCTGCAGGCCGGGCTGCGGTTCCTTCCGATCACGCTCCTGTCGTTCGTGGCGGCGCCGATCTCCGGGCGCTTGAGCGTGCGGGTGCCGGTGCGCATGCTGCTCGGCACGGGCATGCTGCTCGTCTCGGCGGGGCTGCTTGCGATGACCGCGCTCGATGCGAGCTCTGGCTGGACGACGCTCATACCCGGGTTCATGCTCGCCGGTATCGGCATCGGCATGGTCAACCCGCCACTGGCATCTACCGCCATCGGCGTGGTGCACTACACGCGTAGCGGCATGGCTTCGGGAATCAACAACACGTTTCGCCAGGTGGGGATCGCGACAGGGATCGCCGGCCTCGGCGCCGTGTTCCAGCACGACGTGACGCACAACACGACCTCGGCGCTCGTGGCCAGCCGCGCCGGTCGCGAAGTCCTCCTCGCCGCTCATGGCAAGCTCGGTGGCGCACTCGTCTCCGGCGACGTGGCGAGCGTCGCGCGCTCGCTTCCGTCCACGGCACGCGCAGCCCTGGCTCACTCCTACCGGATCGGCTTCACCGAGGCGCTGACCAGCATCCTCATCATCGCGGCGATGGTGGCGCTCGCGGGCGCGATATTCGGCTTCGTCCTCGTTCGCAGCCGGGACTTCGTGGCCTCGGAGGCACCGGCCGGCCCGCAGGAGGGCGCCGCGCCGCTTGGGGTCGCGGCGGGTTGACCGTCGGAGCGGCGCATAGAGGCGGGCTCAGTCCCCGGAGCGGGGCTGAACGGGCTCGTGGCCGGGACAGTCGAACACGGGCAAGCGCGGGTAGCGGGGGTAGGCCGGGTCCTCGCGGGAGCGCCTGCACAGCGAGAAGGTGGAGCCCCGCGTGTTTCGAACGAGCTGCTGGTGCACACAGCTGTCGCAGAGGCCGGCGGCCGGACCTGGGCCGGGGGCGGCGGGTTGCGGCGGTTGAGCCATGAGGGGAGGTTAGGACCGGCATGCGCATCGCGGAGCCCGAGCTGGGCCCAGGGCGCCTGCAATACTCGTTGTTCATACAACTATGACGACCTTCTACCGACTGCTGGGATTCCTGCGCGCGTACAAGCGCGGCCTGGGCGCCTCATGGGCGCTTGCGAGCGTGGCGATGGTGATGACGGTGGCGCTGCCCTACCTCACAGGGCGGGCCGTCGACGCGCTTCGAACAGGGGCGCTCCACACCCACCGCCACGAGCTCGCCGCCCGAAACCACGACCGTCACACGTTGCTTCTCGTCGCGCTCGCGATCGTGGGCGCCGTGCTGCTGCGCTGGGTGCTCACGTACATGCGGCGGATGATCGCCGGGCGGGTCTCGCTGGGCATCGAGTACGACCTGCGCGAGCTCCTCTATGGCCACCTCCAACGGCTGGAGCTCGGCTTCTTCGACCACCAGCAGACCGGTCAGCTGATGTCGCGCGCAACCGTCGATCTGCAGGCGGTTCGCTTCTTCCTCGGTTACGGGCTCGTCTTCATCCTGCAGTCGGTCCTGACGCTCGCTCTCGCCGGCGTGGCGATGATCCTGATCAACCCCAAACTGGGGCTGATCGCGATGGCGCCCGTGCCATTCGTGGTGCTCATCTCGCAGCGCTACGGCAGGCGCGCGCGGCCTGCGATCCAGGAGGTCCAGCAACGGATAGCCGAGTTGACGGCGAACGCCGAGGAGAACATCTCGGGGGTGCGCGTGGTGAAGTCCTTCGCTCGCGAGCCGCTTCAGCTGAAGCGGTTCCGCCACAGCGTTGCGCGCGTGTTCGACCAGGCCATGGTCTCCACGCGTCTGGAGGCGAGGTACAACCCGATGATCGGCTTCCTGCCGCAGCTCGGGCTGGCGGCGGTCCTGCTCGTGGGTGGGACGAGCGTGATCCACTCGCACCTCTCCCTCGGACAGTTCACCGCCTTCTACTTCTACCTGGCGATGCTGATCTCCCCCATGCGCTCGCTGGGCGTGACGCTCGGGCTGGCCCAGCGCGCTACGGCCTCCGGCGCGCGGATCTTCCAGGTTCTCGACCGCGAGCCGCGGCTGACCTCACCCTCCGGTGCGCCGCCACTGCCACCCGGCAACGGGCACGTGCAACTGCGCGGCGTGACGCTGCGCTACGACGACGCGGATGACTTCGGCGCCGCCTACAGGTCGGAGGCGGCCCAGCAGGCACTGATGGATGGTGCCGAGCGGGACGCCCCACCGCAGCCGAGCTCCAACGGGGCCGCAACTGCGAACGGGCGCCAGCTGCCGCGAGGCGGGCACGGCGACGCTTCCAACGGCGCCGGGCATGCGGCCTCCGTGCACGGGCACGGCGTCGCGCGGGCTGTGCTGCGCGACGTGGATCTCGACGTGCCGGCGGGACGCACGGTGGCGCTGGTGGGGGCGACCGGCTCGGGCAAGACGAGCCTCGTCTCGCTGATCTCGCGCCTGTACGACGCGAGCTCGGGGAGCGTGATGATCGACGGAGCCGACGTGCGCACCGTGGAGCTGCAGTCGCTGCGGCACGCGGTGGCGGTCGTCAGCGACGACCCGTTCCTCTTCTCCGCCACGGTCGCGGAGAACATCGCCTACGCGCGCCCGGACGCCACTCTCCAGGAGGTCGAAGTCGCAGCTCGCCGGGCGCAGGCGCACGAGTTCATCGCACGCCTGCCTCAGGGCTATGAGACGCGCGTGGGCGAGCGTGGCCTGACGCTCTCGGGCGGCCAAAGGCAGCGACTGGCGATCGCTCGGGCGCTGCTGGCCGATCCCCGGGTGCTGATCCTCGACGATGCGACCTCCTCGGTGGACTCTTCCACCGAGCGGCTGATCAAGCTGGCGCTCGACGAGGCGATGGCCGGGCGGACGACCTTCATCATCGCCCACCGGCTCTCCACGATCGCGCTCGCAGACGAGATCGTCGTGCTCGACCACGGCAGGGTGCTTGCGCACGGCGATCATGAGCAACTGCTCGAGACCTCCGAGCTGTACCGCGAAATCGTGGCGAAGGGCCTTCCCGACCAGGTCTTCCTGACCCGGGAGACGCGCGAGCGCGAGGTGAGCGGCCTGTGAGCCCAGCCGTCGGACGAGGGCCATCCGGTCCCGGCTTGGGGCGGGCGCAGTGGGCGGGCGAGCGTGCGTCGCGGGGCAGCCGCGGGCGCAACCTTCGCGGCCTGCTCGCGCTGCTGCGTCCTTACCGCCTGCGCATGGCCGCGATGTTCACGGCGCTCCTGCTCGGCACCGCCGCGTCGCTTGCACCACCGCTGCTGGCAAAGGTGGCGATCGACAACGGCATCTCCAAGCACGACACGACCACGCTCGTGCTGGTGGTGCTCGCATTCATGCTCTCGGCGCTGATCGTGTGGGCCATGACCTACGTGCAGACGTACCTCGTCGGCTGGGTCGGGCAGCGGGCGCTGGCGGACCTGAGGATCCGGATCTTCACGCACCTGCAATCGCTGCCGATCGGCTTCTACGAGAGCCGGCCGGCCGGAGTGCTGATCTCGCGCATGACGAACGACATCGAGGCGCTCGACAGCCTCGTGACCGACTCGGTCGTCACGCTCTTCCAGGCGGGCCTGACGCTCATCGGGACGGTCGTCATCCTGCTGACGCTCGACGTGAAGCTGGCGCTCATAACGTTCGGCATCTTCCCGCTGCTCGCTGCGGGCTCGCTGTGGTTCCGCCTGGCGTCGGCGGGCGCCTTCCGGCGTACGCGAGAGACGATCGGATCGATAACCGCGTATCTGCAGGAGACGCTGTCGGGCATCCGCGTCGTGCGGAGCTTCGGGCAGGAGCCGTATCACGAGGCACGCTTCGCGGAGCTCAACGCGGATAACCGCGACGCGAACATGACGACCGTGCGGCTCAACGCCATGTACTTCCCTGCGGTTGAAATGCTCTCCGGCGTCGCGATCGCGGTGATCGTGCTGTATGGCGGCTACCAGGCGATCGAAGGGTCGATCACGGTCGGGACGGTCGTCGCCTTCATCGCGGCGCTCTCCTACCTGTTCGACCCGATCCAGCAGCTCTCGCAGCTGTACACGACCTATCAGTCGGGAATGGCGGCGCTGGAGAAGATCTTCCAGTTGCTGGACGTGCGACCCGACCTGCAGGACCGTCCGGACGCACTCGAGCTGCCACGCATCGAGGGAGAGATCCGCTTCGAGGACATCTCCTTCGCCTACGCCCGCCGGCGCGGGTCCGAGGACGGCGAGCCGCCGGTGCTCGCGCTCGACGGCGTCAGCCTGCACGTCGAGCCCGGCGAGACGGTCGCGCTCGTGGGTGCGACCGGAGCGGGCAAGTCGACGATGGCCAAGCTCGTCGCGCGTTTCTACGACCCGACCGAAGGACGGGTGCTCGTCGACGAGCACGACCTGCGCGAGATCTCGAGCTCCTCGCTGCGCTCGCAGATGGGGATCGTTCCCCAGGAGGCCTTCCTGTTCTCCGGCACGATCGGCGAGAACATAGCCTTCGGGCGGCCCGACGCGACCGACGAGGAGATCCGCGCCGCGGCGGCCGCGGTCGGCGTGGACGAGTTCATCGCCGAGCTCGAGCACGGCTACGACACGGAAGTCGGCGAGCGTGGCGCGCAACTGTCGGCCGGCCAGCGCCAGCTGATCGCCTTCGCACGAGCCCTGATCGCCGACCCGCGCATCCTCGTTCTCGACGAGGCGACGTCCAACGTCGACCTGCACACCGAGGGACGCATCGAGGAGGGCCTTCGCCGCCTGCTCTCGGGACGGACGGCGATCGTGATCGCCCACCGCCTCTCGACGATCCGCCAGGCCGGTCGCATCGTCGTGCTCGAGCACGGCCGCATCGCCGAGCAGGGCACCCACGATGAGCTCATCGCCGCCGGGGGCCGCTACTTCGAGCTCTACAGGGACTGGGCTTCGCAGGCGGCGGTTTAGGGCGAGCGCAGCGACACGGGCCGGAGATCCGGTTTTCGAACACTCCGGGACAGGGACTCGAACCCCAAATTCGACATCCAGAGTGTCGCGTGTTGCCAATTACACCATCCCGGATCAGACGGCTCGCTAAGGATATCCGCTCTCCGAAAGCGGCTCGGGCCGCTCTCATCGACGCCGGATCGCGTCGCTGACCTGCGTCCCGGACCAGCCGTTTCATCCCAAGCAGGCCCGAACATATGTTCGTGTCCGCTTCCCACGACCGCATGCAATCGCTGCTCGACGCCGGCGTCTCTCCTGCCGAAGTTTCGCGTCGCACGGGTGTCCCCTTTAACGTCGTCCGTTACCACCGAGACCGGCTACCCGGCCACCACGAGGCCACGCAGGGTGTAGAGGCTGCGCCGGCAGGAGGGCCCGGCGTCCAAGCGAGCACCAGAGATGAAGTCCTCCGTCTGCTCGGGGCAGGATGCTCGAGAGCAGAGGTTGCGCGTCGGCTAGATGTGTCGAGGGCGACCGTGAGCTACCACGCGCGGTGTGTCGGCCTGGCGATGAACGATCGCGCGGCACGGCGCTACGACTGGGATGTCGTCCAAGCGTATTACGACGCAGGACACAGCGTGCGTGAATGCGCGGAACATTTCGGGTTCAGCAACGCAACCTGGTCCAGCGCGGTCAGGCGCGGAGACGCAGTCGCGCGCCCAGCGGCCATGCCTATTGAGAAGCTGTTGCGCCACTCGCGCAACCGGACCAACTTGAAGCGTCGGCTGGTGGAAGCAGGTCTGCTCTCCACCGATTGCGCTGAGTGCGGCATCACGACCTGGCGTGGTCGTGCGCTCGCCCTCGAGCTTCACCACATCAACGGCGACGGAAAGGACAACCGTCTCGAGAACCTCGCGCTGCTCTGTCCCAACTGCCACAGCCAGACCGACAGCTGGGGCGGGCGCAACACCCGCCGAGCTACAGTGCCGCGGGCT
Source organism: Solirubrobacterales bacterium (assembly GCA_025964115.1). Classification (GTDB taxonomy): domain Bacteria; phylum Actinomycetota; class Thermoleophilia; order Solirubrobacterales; family Solirubrobacteraceae; genus Palsa-744. Next base: position 17,736 of record JAOPZM010000157.1, on the reverse strand, counting down.
GGCCGTCAGGCGCAAAGTACGCGGTGATCGCGTCCTCGAGGCCGGGGTCGAGGACGAGCAGCACCTCGTCGCCGGCTTCGATCACCGTGTCGGGCTTCGGGACGAATCCGGTGCCCTCGCGCAGCACGGAGATGATCAGGCTGCCCTCGGGAAGCGAGATGTCGGCCACGCGCAGGCCGACGGTCGGAGCGTCCGAGCTGACCTCCAGCTCGATGATCTCCAAGCGCTCCTCTTCGAGGGCCAGCAGGTGCACCAGGCCGTAGCGCGGTACCTCGTGCTCGATCAGGCGCAGTATCAGGTCGGTCGCGGACACCGCCGGCTGAATGCCGAGCAACCTGAAGTGGTCGTGGTTGCGGGGGTTGTTGACACGCGCGATGACGCGATCGCAGAGGTACTTCTCCTTGGCCACCTGGCAGACGAGGATGTTGTCCTCGTCGTCGCCGGTGACGGCGATCACGAGATCGGCGCGCTGGATGCCGGCCCGCTCGAGCACCCACAGCTCCGTGGCGTCGCCGTACTGGGCGGCGTGCTCGAACTCCTCCTCGATGGCCAGGTAGCACTGGCGCGAGGACTCGAGCAGCGTGACCTCGTGGCCCTTGCTCATGAGCTCCCTCGCGAGGTTCCGCCCGACCTTCCCAGCACCGACGATGATCGCGTACATGGTCGCTAGACCCGCTGTGGCTCGAGCTCGAGCGCACGCTCGAACATCTCGATCGCGTGCTTGGTCGGAGAGATGGTGTGCAGTCCCTGCTCGCCATACCAGCTGGCCCGTGCGGGGTCCATCACCCTCACGATCGTCTTCTCGACGTCGAAGCGCTTCTGCGCGATCTGCGCGATCACGAGGTTCGTGTTGTCGCCCGCCGTCGAAGCGATGAACACGTCGGCACGCTCGATCCCGGCCTGGATCAGGGCGTCCATCTCGAGCGCCGTGCCCACGGTGAACTGGCCGCCGGAGTCCTCCCAGCTCTTGTCCTGGCCCGCGTCCAAGCGCTCGTGGGAGAGCGGGTCCTCATCCAGCACGGACACTTCATGGCCGGCGGCGAGCGCCGACTTGGCGACGGCGGCCCCGACGCGGCCGGCTCCGACGATGAGGACGAACATAGCCGGAGGTTAGACGATGCGGGCGCCGACTCGTTGCGCATCCCCCCCGGCCTCGCGCTCGGGCTCGCGCGAGGCCCGGCTGGGGTCCCTCGCGGGCGGTGCCGTGACGATCACCCGGGTGTTCGCCTTGTTCACGACGTACTTGGTGACATCCCCCACCGGGCCCTCAAGCGGGCCTCCGCGCCCCCCGAGCCGCGCCCCACCGCGAATCCGGGACGGTTCCTCGGCGCCCATCACGATCGCTTCCACGCCGCGGCGGCGCGCCTCGTCGACGATCGCGTAGCCGGCGCGTCGCGTGCGCACGGTCGCCGTCGCGACGTGCACGCCGGTGTACTCCTCCCCCACCGCCTTGGCCCGGGCCAGCACCTGACGGGCGTGTTTGATCTGCGCGTCCGGCAGGCTCGCGTCCAGCGGCAGCGACATCGGTATCACGAACACCCACAGCGCCTCGATCGTGGCGGTGTCGATCGCCGCCTCATCGGTCGGCTCGCCCGAGACCAGCCGAGCGGCGGTCTGCACGATGTCGTCATCGAGATCGGTGCCGAAGAGCGGCACGAGGACCGACCCGTAGTCCGGCTCGCGTTCGCGCTTCGGCTCGGCGCGCAGGACCTGGGGTGAGACCGTCACGCGCCGAAGGAGCGAAGTTTCGTCCGCTCGGCGGTAGAGGACGTACATGGTGAGGCCGATGAGCATCCAGCCGAAGCCGACGTACCGCGCGGGCTGATGAACGACCACCACCGCGACCCAGCCCGCGGCGGACGCCAGCCCGCCGAAGACAGCCGGCAGCGGGACCTCCCTCCCACGGATCCTGATCCCGAGAGGCACGCGGTAGGGCCGGTCGCGGTCGGGCTCGGTGAAGCGCAGGCGGCAGATCGACAGATGCGCGATCGTGAAAGCGAGCATCGCCCCGAAGGCGTAGATGCCGATCAGGAAGTCGAGATCCTCGGGCACCACGAGCGCCGCCGCGATCAGCCCCGCGATGATGATCAGCACGTAGGGAGTGGAGCGCTGTGGGTGCAGGCGGCCGAGGCCGCTCGGGATCTGCCTATTGGTCGACAGCGAGTACGCAAGCCGCGATAGCCCGAGCATCGCCGAGTTTGCGGCGGCCAGCAGCGTGAGCGTGCCAAGCCCGGCGACGACGTATCTGAGCGTTTCGGCCAGCCAATGCGGTTTCATGTGCGCCACGACGCCGACCATCGGAGCGTTGACGAACCGCGTCGCAAGTTCCGTGTGCCCGTTGTGCACCGGCAGCGCCATCACGGCTACGAGAGCGATGCCGGTGTACAGGACGACGACGGTGGCGATCCCGCTGCCCACGACGCGCTTGAGCTCCCGCCGGTTGATCGTCACCTCCCCTGCGAGGCCCGAGGCAGACTCGAGGCTCGTGAAGGAGATCGCCGCGATCGTGAGGGCGAAGATCAGATCCGACCACGTCGGCGAGCTGCCGAGGTGAATCGAGTTCACCAGCGTACCCGGGTGCAAGAAGAGCACCAGCCCGAGCACCACGATCAGAGCCTGCAGCGCCAGGTCGGCGGTCACGAGGATGCCGATCCGCCGCGCACGACGCCACCCGAAGCCACGAATGTTGCTCAACACGACCAGCGCGATGAAGGCGAGCGCGAGCCCCAGCGCCTCGGCGTGGTGGCCGAGCGGGCTCCAGAACACCCGCAGGTACTGCGTCGCCGAGTAGGCGGTGACGGCAATCAGGATGATGTAGTCCAGGAGGATCGCCCAGCCGGCGACGAAGCTGACCAGCTCGTTGAAGGCGTAGCGGGCGAACACCGTGGACCCGCTGCGCTCGGGGTGCATAGAGGCGCCCTCCGCGTACGTGAGCGCGGTCAGCGCGAACAGCAGCGCCGCAGCCAGGAAGACGGCTGGCGTCAGACCGAGGGCATGCCCGGCGATGACCCCGAGCGAGAAGTAGATCGCGCTCGCCAACGACGTGTAGACGATCGAGAAGACCAGCGGCGAGCCGATACTGCGGCGCAGGACCATCCGCGACCGCGTCGCCAGGTCCGCGGCTGCCCGCTCGACCTCGCCCGGCGTCCGTGCAGCTCCCGTGCTGGCGCCTCCGTCCTGCGAGCCACCGGCACCCGCGCCGCGGTCGTCCGGCGCGCCGCCGCCCTCGGGCCCGCTCGGCGTGCTCATGCCCCGCGGCCCCTCCTGACCTCCAGGTAGATCCTCGCGACGCCCGCCGCGACGAACAGGAGGCCCAGCAGCAGCCGCGGCGAGATGGCGCTGCCGTTCCCGACCACAGCCTCCACGATCAGCGCCACGCCGATCACCGCCATGAGCAGCGAGAGCACCAGCGTGCCCGTGCGATGCACCTGTCTTCCGGTCATCTCAGCTGAGCTTAGGCCCTGTCGCCGGGAGGCCGTGCGCCGGCACCCCAGCCGGTGGACGCGAGCCCGCTACCGGCATCGGTCTCAGGTGATCAGCGGGATGATGAGGATGGCGACGATGTTCGCGACCTTGATCATCGGGTTGATCGCCGGCCCCGCGGTGTCCTTGAAGGGATCACCGACCGTATCGCCTGTCACCGAGGCCGCATGGGCATCAGATCCCTTGCCGCCGAAGGCACCATCCTCGATGAGCTTCTTCGCGTTGTCCCAGGCCCCGCCGCCCGCGGTCATCAGCACCGCGAAGAAGAAGCCGACGACGATCACGCCGATCAGCAGCCCGCCGAGCGCCTGCTGGTCGATGAGCCCGACGATCAGCGTCAGCCCGATCGGCAGCAGCGAGGGGAGGATCATCTCGCGCTGGGCGGTACGGGTGACGATGTCGACGCACCTCGCGTAGTCGGGGTCTTCGGTGCCCTCCATGATCCCGGGGTGCTCGCGGAACTGGCGGCGCACCTCCTCGACGACAGCCCCGCCGGCGCGCCCCACGGCCTCGATCGAGAGCGAGGCGAATAGGCACACCATCAGGCCGCCGAGCAGCAGCCCGATCAGCACGGGCGGTTCGTTGATGCCGAAGGAGATCGCGTGGGAGACCTTGGCTTCGAGTTCTTTCTGAAAGCCCGCGAACAGGACCACGGCCGCCAGCACGGCCGAGCCAATCGCGTAGCCCTTGGTGACGGCCTTCGTCGTGTTGCCGACCGCGTCGAGCCGGTCGGTGACCTTGCGCACGTCCTCGGGCAGATCGGCCATCTCCGCGATCCCGCCAGCGTTGTCGGTGATCGGGCCGAAGGCGTCGAGCGCGACGATCAGCCCGGTCAGCGAGAGCAGCCCCACGACCGCGACGCCGATGCCGTAGATGCCGGTCACGCCGCCGCCCGCGAGCTTCCAGGCACCGAAGATCCCCAGCACGATCACGATCGCCGGCAGCGCGGTTGCCTGCAGCCCTGAGCCGAAGCCCTGGATGATGTTCGTCGCGTGACCGGTGATCGACGCTTTGGCGGTCTTCTGGACCGGCGAGAAGCGCGTCGACGTGTAGTAATCGGTGATCACGAACAGGAATGCCGTCACGGCGATGCCGATCAGCGAGCACAGGTAGAACTTCCACCACTGGGGCGTGTTGACGGACGACCCCACCTCGCTGAAGCTGAGGCCGCGCATCAACCAGTAGGTGATCGGCGCGAACGCCGCAGCGGCGATCGCGCCGGATACGACCAGGCCCTGATAGAGCGCACGCTCGACGTTGCCCGAGCGAGAGCGGACCGCGAAGGTGCCGATGATCGACGCGATGATCGCGACGCCGCCCAGCACGAGCGGGTAGAGCACGACGCGCGTGGACTCGTGGAAGGTGAGCACCCCGAGAAGCATCACGGCGACCGCGGTGACCGCGTAGGTCTCGAAGAGATCGGCAGCCATGCCCGCGCAGTCGCCCACGTTGTCGCCGACGTTGTCGGCGATCGTCGCGGGGTTGCGCGGGTCGTCCTCTGGGATGCCGGCCTCGACCTTGCCGACCAGATCCGCGCCCACGTCGGCGGCCTTGGTGAAGATGCCGCCGCCGAGTCGGGCGAAGACAGAGATCAGCGAGCCACCGAAGCCCAGGCCGATCAGAGCGTCGACGGCCGTCTTCTGGCTGTCGTTGAAGATCGCGGTCAGCGCGCCGTAGTAGCCCGCGACGCCGATGAGCGCGAGACCCACGACCAAGAGGCCGGTGATGGCGCCGCCCCGGAAGGCGACCTTCAGGGCCGGCGACACCCCGCCGCGCGCCGCCTCGGCGACCCGCGCGTTGGCGCGGACCGAGACGTTCATCCCGATATAGCCCGTCGAGCCTGAGAGCAGACCGCCGATCGCGAAGCCTCCGGCGACCGCGATGTTCTGGACGAAGATGATCGCCACGAACAGCACCACCCCGACGGCGGCGATCGTCGTGTACTGGCGGTTGAGATACGCCCGCGCGCCCTGCTGGACGGCCAGCGAGATCGCCTGCATCCGGTCGTTGCCCGGCGAGAGGGCGAGTAGGGATCGAGCGGTCACCAGGCCGTAGACCACGGCACAGGCGGCACAAACGAGGGCGACGACGACCCCATGGTTCGTCAGAAAGCTGCTCAACAGAAATCCTCCGCGGTCTGATTGGCGTGCCGCGCGAGGATGTTCGCGCGCACCTTTGCTGACCCGGGTCGCCCAGTGCGAGCGCCTACCCGGTGCAAACGCGGGCGCAGTCTATCGTGCGCGCCCGCGAAAGGCCGGCTGGCGGCGGCTCAGCTGCCGGGCACCCACAACCGGCCGCTCCTCTGAGCCGGACCCGGCTCGCCCGGTTGCTCCTGCGACTGCGACTCATCGCCCTTATCGGAGTCTTCGGCCTGCGGCTCGCTAGCACCCGGCGCCGGGGCGCCCTCCCCCGCACCGGGCCCGCCGGCCATGCCTGCCGGGACGCCCGGCTGGACCTCCCGCGCGTATGCCATCTGCAGTTGGGCAAGAGCGTCGCGCAGCGGGCGGACCCCCTCGGGCACGCGCCGCTCGAGGATGTCGAGCAAGGGCCGAACCGCGTCGATCGCGTCCCTCACCTGCTCGAGATCGCGTTCGGGCGACGCCGCGCCCGGCGGCTTCGCATCCCCGCCAGGGCCCCCGACTGGGCCGAGCCGGCGTGCGCCGACGTTGAGCAGCGAGACGACCGCCTGGGCGATCAGATCGCCGCTCGTCAGACGGCTCAGTTCGGCCTCGTATGCCGCCCTGAGCTCCTCTTCGCTTGGTTCGCGCGATGCGCTTCCCGGGGCCTGCGGCTCGCCCGTGAACTGCGGATCGTCGGCGCTCACACCGCCACCTCCTGTGCGTAGGTCTGTCTGGTCTCCTTCACCGACGCGGCGAAGACCTCCTCGCGCGTCGCGCCCGCCTCGATCATCAGCCGCTGCCGCTGGGCGCCGTTGCGCTCGGGGAACACGGGCTCGATGCCCAGCTCCGCCCGCACCGGGGAAGTCCACGCCGTCAGGCGCTCGATCGCCTCGCGGGCCGGATACTCCTCCCCCCGCTCCAGATCGATCAGCCGGCCGTCGAGGCCGAAGCGGATCGCCCGCCACATGTTCTCCTCGATCAGCCGCGGGGCGAGATCGGTGAACGGGACGTCCTCATCGACGTCGCGCGCCGCCTGCGCGATGCACGCAACCGCCAGCCCGGCGAGCGCATCCGACTCCTGCGCGGTCGCCTGTGCGTCGCAGATCCGCATCTCGACCGTGCCGAAGCTGAAGTGCGGCCGCACCGACCACCAGACCTGCGTGAACTCGACGATCGAGCGGGTCCGCAGCAGGAACTCGATGTACTCGCGGTAGGCCGCCCAGCCGCCGAAGGAGTCGGGCACGCCGCAGCGCGGAAAGCTCTTGGTGAAGCTCTGCGTGCGTGCCGAGTGCAGGCCGCTGTCGCGCCCGTCCAGGAACGGCGAGTTCGCGGATATCGCAAGAAGCAACGGCAGCACCGGCCTCAGCCGGTCGCAGACCCGCACGGCGCGGTCGATGTCGCGGATGCCGAGATGCACGTGCATGCTGAACGTGTTGTTGCGCCAGGCGACGTATTTCAGGCCCTCCTCGACCCGGCGGTAGTGGTCGGTGTCGATGATCGGCTGCTCGCGGTAGTCGGCCCAAGGGTGCGTGCCCGTCGCACCGAGCGCCGCTCCGTTTGCCGCGGCGAGGCCGAACAGGCGCCGCCTCCGCTCGCGCTGGCGCGCCAGCGCGTCGTGGAGGTCGGCGCCAACGCCAGAGATGATCTCGATCTCGGAGCAGATCAGCTCGCCCGTGATGTGCTCGTACAGCAGGCGATCGCTCTCCGCGGCGGTGCGCAGCTCCTCGAAGCGCGGCACGAGTTCGAGCGTCTCGGGATTCAGGATCGAGAACTCCTCCTCGACGCCTACGGTGAAGTCGGTCGCCTGGGAGAACTTCTCGGCCACTCGATCAAGGTCCAGGCTGTTCATGGTGCGGGAAGTCTGCGGTCCTGCGGTCGAGTGCTCGCGTGCACGGCACGCCGCCGCGGGGTCAGGGCATCAGGTCAGGTAGAAGTACAGCGCGTAGAGCAGATCGACGGCCGGACTGGACGTGTGAACGGTCACCTCGGGCGGTACGTCCAGCAGCGACTCGGAGTAGTTGAAGATGATCTTCACGCCGGCCTCGACGAGCTCGTTTGCGAGCCCCTGGGCGGCATGTGTGGGCACCGCGAGGACCCCCACGACGATGTCCTCGTCCTCGACCACCTGGCGCAGCTCGTCGATGTGCCGCACCGCCTGGTTGCCGACATCCGTGCCGACCTTCGACGCATCCACGTCGAAGATCGCCACCACGCGGAACCCGTGGTCGGCGAAGATTTCCGAGGAGGCGATCGCCTTCCCCAGGTGCCCGGCTCCGATCAGCGCGATGTTGTGCTGACCCGCCGTCCGGAGGATCTTGCGGATCTGCGTGACCAGCGCCTCGACGTTGTAGCCGACGCCGCGCTTGCCGAACTTGCCGAAGCCGGAGAGGTCGCGGCGGATCTGCGTGGAGTTGACGTGCGTGTAGTCGGAGAGCTCCTGGGAGGAGATCGTCTCCTTGCCCATCTTCTTCGCCTGCGTCAACACCTGCAGATAACGCGACAGGCGCGCGGCCACGCCGAGCGAGAGGCGCTCGTGGCCCGCGCCGCCGCCATCCCGTTGTGCCTCGGCCATCCCGGCCGTCGGTTCTCCGTAGGTCATTGCCGTGACTCTAAACGCTCGCGCAGGATCGCCTCGTCGACGAAGAAGTCAAACAGCTCCTCGCCGTCGAGCGCGACGACCGGGATGCGCTCGAAGTAGGCGCGCATCAGGGCCTCGTCAGAGCCGATGTCCCGCTCCTCCAGCGCGTAGCCGAGCTCGTCCTGCAGCGCGTGGAGGGCTGCGATCGCATCCGCGCAGAGATGGCAGTCGGGCCTGGAGTAGACGGTGACGGTCCTCAAGGCGACCCTTCCCCGGTCGCGTACGCATCCAGACCGAGATACGCGGGGTATGGCAGGTGCTCGCCGTGGAGCGCCGCGCTCGCGATCATCGCCGCGTTGTCGGTGCATAGCTCGCGAGGAGGCACGTGCACGGTCGCAGCGAGCGCCCCGAGCCTGCGGCGCAGCTCGCCGTTGGCCGCCACGCCGCCGCCGACCGCCAGCCGCGTGGCATCGGTCCGTTCGAGCGCCTGTTCGGCGCGGAGGATCAGGCTCTCGACGATCGCCGCCTGGTAGGAGGCGGCGAGATCGGCGGCCCGCTCGCGAACCTGCGCCTCGGGCATCTCCCGAAGCCGGTACAGCAGAGCCGTCTTCAGTCCCGCGAAGGAGAAGTCCAGGCTGTTCGCAAAGGCCTGACGGCCGGGGCCGCGTCCCCCCTGCAAGCGATCGCGTCGCGAGCCGGGGAACGAGAAGGCCTCGGGGTCCCCCCCGGCGGCGAGCTGCTCGAGCGCCGCCCCGCCGGGGTATCCGAGCCCGAGCATCCTTGCGCCCTTGTCGAAGGCCTCGCCGGCGGCATCGTCGAGGGTGCGCCCGAGCACCGTGAAGCGGCCCGGCTCGCCGACATGCGTCAGCAGCGTGTGGCCGCCGCTCGCGATGAGGCACAGGAAGGGCGGCTCGAACGCGGGCTCGCCACCCTCCCCGGCGAGGAAGTTCGCCGCAACGTGCCCCTGGATGTGATCCACGGCTGCGAACGGCAGCTCCCTCGCCGCTGCGAGCGCCTTGGCAGTGGACAGGCCGACGAGCAGCGCCCCGACGAGACCAGGCCCCTGGGTCGCCGCCACCAGATCGATCTCCTCCAGCGCGACCCCAGCGTCGGCGAGCGCCTGGTCGACCACGAGGTTCACGAGCTCCAGGTGGTGGCGTGAGGCGATCTCGGGCACGACGCCTCCGAACCGGTCGTGGACCTCCTGCGAGGAGATCACGTTGGCCTGTATGCGGCCGTCGCCGTCCACGACCGCCGCGCACGTGTCGTCGCAGCTCGTCTCCAGTGCGAGGACCCTCACACCGGCCCCGGGTTGGGCACATCCATGAGCGAGCCGGCGAGCGTGGCTGGCGTGCGCCACATGACGAGCGCATCCTCCCCGTTGTCCTGGTAGTAGCGGCGGCGCATCCCCGCTGCCCGGAAGCCCTCCCGCTCGTACAGGTGGATCGCCACGGTGTTCGAGCGGCGCACCTCCAGCGTGAACCTCGCGTCGTCGTCGTTCACACGGTCATAGAGCTCCGCAAGCATCGCCGAGGCGAGGCCCCTCCGCTGATGCGCGGTGTCGACGGCGACGTTCATCACGTGCCAGACCGCGTCGTAGCGCGAGCAGATCAGATAGCCGACGAGCTTTCCCTCGCACACCGCCGCCAGGCAGATGCCCGATTGCTTGGAGAGCTCCAGCACGAACATGGCCAGCGACCACGGCGTCGGGAAGACGCGCCGCTCGATCGCGATCACTTCCGGCAGATCGGTGTAGACGAGCCGGCGCACCTCCACGAGGGGCGAGCTGTCCGCCCGAGCCTGGTCGGCCTGCTGGCTCAAGACCCGTCACCTCCCCGGGCCGCGACGCTCTCCAGGGCGAGCTCGGCGTCGGGGCGGCGGCGATAGTCGGGGAGGATCTGCTCGTAGGCCGTCACCGGCCGCTCGCCCAGGGCGAGCTCGCAGATCGTGCCGGCGTCCACCAGGTGCAGGCGCGAGGAATCATCCGGGATCGTGAGATCGACGGCCTCGATCTGGCCGCGGTAGCGCACGGCGCCGTCACCCACGGCCAGCCACCCTCCCGCTCCGGCGCCGTGCTGCTCGGCGAGCCCGATCAGGCTCCCGAGCCGATCGGGGGCGATCGCGCGCGGCGGAACGATCTCGCTGGCCGAATGCGAGCCGCTCGCCGCGTAGGCGGCCGCGAACACCTCTCCGCGGCGGGCGTCGATCAGCGCCAGCACGCGACCCTCGTGCGGGCCCGCCCACTCCGCGTCCGGTGTGCCGGCCGCAGCCGTCGCGAGCGCCAGCGAGCTCGAGACACCGACCAGCTCGCTCGACAGCGACTGGGCGAGCCCGCGTGCAGTGGCGACGCCCACCCGCAGGCCCGTGAAGGTCCCCGGGCCGAGGCCCACGGCGATGCGCTCGACGCCACGCCAGCCGACACCCGCCGTGGCGAGCAGCTCGCCCGCCATCGTCAACAGGCGGGTCGCGTGCCCCGGATGCTCGTCCGGGCCGGGATCGTCCCGCGCGCGCAGCATCTCGCCACCGTCCAGCATCAGCGCCACCGCGGTCGCGCGCGTCGCCGTGTCGAAGCCGAGCACGATCATCCCGGCGCCTCCTCACCGCCTTCGCCGACCTCGACGCGTCGCCTGTCGCCTCCGCGATGGGTGAGCGTGACCCGCAGGCTCGCGCTCGGGAGAGCACCGCCCTCCTCCTCCGGCCACTCGACGAAGGCGATCCGCCCCGGGCCCAGGTAGTCGTCCAGCAACGCCGGATCCTCCTGCTCGAGTCCGCCCAGCCGATACAGGTCGAGATGGGAGACGGTCACGTTCGCGGCCCGGTAGCGATGGCCGATGCTGAAGGTGGGGCTCGTCACGGCATCGGCGACGCCAAGCGCGCGAGCGGCGCCGCGCACGAGCGTCGTCTTGCCCGATCCGAGCTCGCCCTGCACCAGCACCACGTCGCCCGCCCGAAGCTCGGCCGCAAGCTCCGCCCCAAGAGCTTCCGTCTCGGTTGGGTCAGAGGTTTCGATGCTGCGCGGGATCACCGGAAGACTGTAGAGGCAACCGGTCCGACCCTGCCGTTTAAAAGGACCGACCCGCGGGGGATGGGTCGCGGGCCGGTCGTTACTCCTGGAGGGATGGAGACAAGGTCTTCATCGGCAGCCGTCCATGCTTGCTTTAGGACCTGTGGACATGATTTCGACACTTTCCGAGGAACCCCTTCATTTGCAGGGAAAATGTCCCGGGAAAAGTGTCTAGAACAGTCCAAGTTGGTCGAGGCTGGGGTCATCATCTGTCTCGGCGGGCGGCGGCGGCTCGATGGCTGGCTCCGCGGCTGAGCTCTCGAGCGGGTCCGGCTGCCCGGGGGGCCCGAGCGCCAGCAGCTCGGGGATCCGCCTGAAGTCCTCTCGCAGCGTGTCCAGCATCCGCGGCGTGTAGAGCGCCGCCGCCGGGTGGTAGATCGGATACAGCCGTACGTTGCGCCTGCCGAGCGTGATGACCTCGGGCTGTCCGTGCAGGCGGGTGATGCCGGTCGGGTCGCCGCGGAGGAGCTTCGTCGAGAAGTTCCCGAGCGTGCCAATCACGATCGGCTGGATCAGCTCCACCTTGCGCATCAGGTACTCCTGGCAGTTCTCGATCTCGAGCGGCAGCGGGTCGCGGTTGCCGGGAGGCCTGCACATGAGCACGTTCGTTATGAACACCTCCGAGCGCTCGAGCCCGATCTCCCCGAGCAGCGTCTCGAGCAGCTTCCCGGCCCGCCCCACGAACGGAAGTCCCTGCTCATCCTCGCTGGCCCCCGGGGCCTCCCCCACGAACATCAGGTCGGCATCGGCGTTGCCCGCCCCGAATACGACCGTTTTGCGGGTGGCGGCCAGCTCGCTGCAGCGCGTGCATCCGCGAGCCTGCGTGAGCAGCTCCTTGAGCGCCTCTCGCCGCTCCGGGGCCGACAGCTCGCTCGTCGCTTCGGACACGGGGCAATCGTAGTTCCTCGCCACGAGACGATCGCGCGTGCCGGTGCGGGATGATCTCGCGATGGCATCAACCACGGAGCTCGCCGTGAGGGCGCAGTTCGCCGGCGTCGTGGTCGCGATCGCGCACGGAGCCGACGAGCGGGTCGGCGCCGGCACGCCGCTCGTCGTCCTCGAGGCGATGAAGATGGAGCACGAGGTCCTCGCAGAGACCGACGGCGTCGTGAGGAGCGTGGCGGTCGCCGTCGGAGATTCGGTCGAGGAGGGCCAGCTGCTGCTCATGCTCGAGCCGGGCTCGCCCGCGATCCAGCAGGGAGGCCAGCCCTCCGAGCCGCAGGCGAGAGGCGAGCGGGCTGACCTGCGTGCGGTGCATGAGCGCCACGCGGTAGGCCTCGACGCCGGGCGCCCGGAGGCGGTGGCGCGGCGCCACGAGCTCGGCCGGCGAACGGCGCGGGAGAACCTCGACGATCTCGTCGACGAGGGCACGTTCGTCGAGTACGGACCGCTGCTGTTCGCCGCGCAGGAGCGGCGGCGCTCGCGCGAGGAGCTGATCGCACGCACTCCCGCCGACGGCCTGGTCGCCGGTGTGGGCGACGTCGAGGGCCGGCCGTGCGTTGCGATGTCCTACGACTACACGGTCCTGGCGGGCACGCAGGGCATGCGCAACCACCTGAAGAAGGACCGCCTGTTCGACGTGGCCGAGCGCAAGCGCCTGCCGGTGGTTCTGTTCGCCGAGGGCGGGGGCGGCCGTCCGGGCGACGTCGACATGCCGATCGTCGCTGGCCTCGACTGCCGGGCATTCGCGCTGTTCGCGGGGCTCAGCGGGCTGGTACCGCTGGTGGGGATCGCCTCGGGGTACTGCTTCGCGGGCAACGCAGCGCTGCTCGGCTGCTGCGACGTGGTGATCGCAAGCGAGGACTCGAGCATCGGCATGGGCGGGCCGGCGATGATCGAGGGCGGCGGGCTCGGCGTCCACGACCCGGCCGACGTCGGCCCGATCGACGTCCAGTACGGCAACGGCGTGGTCGACCTGCGAGTCGCCGACGACCGCGCGGCGGTGGAGGCGGCGCGGCGCTACCTCTCCTACTTCCGGGGGGCCGGCAAGCCTGGCGAGGTGCCCGACCAGGACCTGCTCCGCGGGCTGATCCCCGAGCAGCGCAAGCGCATCTACGACGTGCGCGCCGTCGTGCAGGCGCTGTTCGACGAGGGTTCCGTGCTCGAGCTGCGGGGAGGGTTCGCTCCGGGGATGCTGACCGCGCTCGCCCGGGTCGACGGACGGCCGCTGGGCGTGGTGGCGAACGACCCCACGCATCTCGGTGGCGCGATCGACGCGGACGGCGCGGACAAGGCGACCCGCTTCATGCAGCTGTGCGACGCGTTCGAGCTGCCTGTGCTCTTCCTATGCGACACGCCCGGCTTCATGGTGGGGCCGGCGGCGGAGCGGACGGCCACCGTACGCCATTTCTCGCGCATGTTCCTCACCGGCGCCAACCTGAGCGTGCCGAGCGGGACGATCGTGCTTCGCAAGGGCTACGGACTCGGCGCTCAGGCGATGGCCGGCGGCGGCTTCAAGGCGCCGCTGTTCACCATCGCCTGGCCGACGTCGGAGTTCGGAGCGATGGGCCTCGAGGGCGCCGTGCGGCTGGGGATGCGGCGCGAGCTCGAGGCCATCGACGATCCGCAGGAGCGAGAGCGGCTGTTCGAGGCGAGCGTCGCCGCCGCCTACGAGCGCGGCCAGGGCCTCAACATGGCTGCGTACGGCGAGATCGACGACGTCATCGATCCGGCCGACTCTCGCCGCTGGATCGAGCTGCTATTCGACGAGGGCTCCGGCGAGTGGTGGCGCCGACCAGGCAAGAAGCGGCCCAACGTTGACGCGTGGTGATGGGCGTCGGACGTCGCTACTACGCCAGCCCGACGGCCTCGAGGGCTTCGGCCGCCCTCTGGACAACACCTGCTGCGCGGAGGAGCGCGATCCCGCTATTTGCGGCGATCGGGTGGCTTGTCCGACGAGCGAAGCAGGGACAAGACAAAGCCCAGCGGCCATCGTGCTTCGGCCTGCTCACGCTCGTCAGCGCTCAGCTTGCGGCTTGGTGGCCGCATCAGCGCTGCGAGGCCCCGCTTGAAGCCGCGCCAACTCATGACCGGAGGGTACACGGACAACTTTGTGCGATCCAGCACTTCTGCAGTAGATGACCATATGTGAGCCTGGTCACACATCCGCGAGCCCTTTCGCTGCTCCGGCAACCGCTGTATCATCCCCGTAGGCCGTCATCGACCTAGCTCGGGATGGACCGTAGGACCCGCATCGCACATCTTTAGTCGCGCCGGTATCCGAAGGGAACTGGACCGAAACCGATGAGCCCCGTAATCCGATCCACGCTCAGCGCATGAGGACCGTGCGCGCCGTGGCGGAGCTGCGCGCCGCGCTGGCGCCTGCGCGCCGCGAGCGGGTCGCTATCGGGCTGGTCCCGACGATGGGCGCCCTCCACGAGGGACACCTGGCGCTGATCCGGCGTGCGCGCGAGCAGTGCGACCTGGTCGTCGTCTCGGTGTTCGTCAACCCGGCTCAGTTCAACGAGCGCTCCGATCTCGAGCGCTACCCCCGTCGGGAGAGCGATGACGCGGCGCTGGCCGCAGCGGCAGGCGCCGAGCTGCTGTTCGCGCCCCCGGTCGAGGAGGTCTACCCGGCCGGGTTCGCGACGGCCGTCGAGGTGATCGGCATCACCGACAGGCTCGAGGGCGCCACGCGCGGCAGTGGGCACTTCCGTGGCGTGACGACGGTGGTGACGAAGCTGCTCTGCATGGCGATGCCCGACATCGCCTACTTCGGCCAGAAGGACGCCCAGCAGACGGTCGTGGTGCGGCGCCTCGTGCAGGACCTCAACCTGCCGGTGCGGATCGAGGTCTGCCCCACGGTGCGCGAGGCGGACGGGCTTGCCATGTCCAGCCGCAACGCGCTGCTCGATCCCGATCAGCGCAGCCGCGCACGCAGCCTGTTCGACGCGCTCGAAGCGGCCCGCGGCCTCGCCGCGCGGGGCGAGCGCTCCTCCGAGGCCCTGGTCGATGCCGCGCTGCAGACGTTGGGCTCGTTCGGCGTCGACCCCGACTACGTCGCGCTCGTCGATCCCGAGACGCTCGAGCCGCTCGAGCAGCTGGCGGGCAGGGCGCTGCTCGCGATCGCGGCGCGGATCGGCGACGTCCGCCTGATCGACAACACGATCCTCGAGCCCACCCCCGCTTCGACGTCCAGCCAAAAAGCGCTCCAAGGAGAGGCGATCGCAACATGCAACGCGTGATGCTCAAGTCAAAGATCCACAGGGCGACGGTCAGCGACTGCGACCTTCATTACGTCGGCTCGATCACGATCGACCCCGACCTGCTCGAGGCGGCTGACATCCTCGAGCATGAGCAGGTCCACGTCGTCGACGTGGACAACGGAGCCCGCTTCGAGACGTACACGATCGCCGGCGAGCGGGGATCGGGCGACATGCGCGTCAACGGCGCCGCCGCCCGCCTCGTGCACCGCGGGGACACCATCATCGTCATCTCCTACGGCTCCTACGACGAGGCCGACCTGCAGCGCTACGAGCCTCGCGTGGTCCACGTAGAGGCGCAGACCAACCGCATCATCACGATCGACGACGAGGTGGCGACCCTGCTCTCCTGAGAAGCGGGCGTCAACCGAGCGTCAGAGAGGAAGCACGATGTCAAGCCAGCCGACAGTTCAAGCCCCATCGGACCCGGGACGCCTGCCCACGACGCTGCCGCTGTTGATGGGGAAGAAGCGGCTCGGCGAACCGATCGTGATGGTCACGGCCTACGACTTCCCCAGCGCCCGCGCGGCCGAGGCCGCCGGGGTGGATCTGGTGCTCGTTGGCGATTCGGCCGCCACCACCGTGCTCGGTTACGACGCGACCACGCCGGTCGTGCTCGAGGACATGCTGGTGCTGACGCGCGCCGTGCGCCGCGGCCTGCGCACGCCGCTGCTCATCGGCGATCTCCCTTTCGGCTCCTACGAGGTGTCCGACGAACAGGCGATCACGACGGCGATGCGCATGGTCAAGGAGGCGGGTTGCGAGGCGGTCAAGCTCGAGGGCGGCGGCCAGGCCTCTGTCAGCCGTGCCCGCGCGATAGTGGGGGCCGGGATCCCCGTCATGGGACACGTCGGCCTGACGCCCCAGACCGCAACGGCCCTCGGCGGCTGGAAGGCCCAGGGCCGCACGGCCGCGGCTGCCGCGCGCATCGCCGCCGAGGCGCTCGCCCTGCAGGACGCCGGCTGCTTCGCGCTCGTCTTCGAGGCGATCCCGAGCGCCGTCAGCGAGGAGCTCATGCCGCTCCTGGAGATCCCGGTGATCGGCATCGGCGCTGGGCCGGCGACCGACGGGCAGGTGCTCGTGTTCCACGACCTGCTCGGCATCCGCGATGGGCTGGGACCGCGCTTCGTCAAGCGCTACGCGAACCTGCAACAGGAGATGAACGCTGGCGTGACGGCCTACGCCGAGGACGTGCGCATGCGGCGCTATCCCGGTCCCGAGCACACCTACAAGATCGACCCGGCCGAGGTGGCGGAGCTGCGCTCGCTGCTGCAGCGCTAGACGAGCGGCGCGCCGAAGCGGTCCAGAAAGGCGAACTCCTCAACCGGGCGGCGCGCCAGCCGCTCCGGCCAGGGATCCGCGCGGTGGCCGACCCCCACGTGCGCGGCGAGGGCCACATCATCCGGGATCTCCAGCAGGCGCTTGACGTCCTCCTCGGCGGGGACGAGCAGCGTCGTGAGCGCCGCACCGAGTCCCTCGGCCCGCAGCGCCAGCAGCAGGTTCTGCACGAACGGGTAGATCGAGGCGCCTCCGACGATGCTCTGGCGCGGCAGCGCCGCGTCGGTCGCCAGCACGTCGTCGAGGCGCACGCCCACCACGAGGTGAACCGGAACCCGGTCGAGGCCCTCGGCGTATTCGTTCGCGCGGCGCACCATCCCCACCCGTCTCTGATCATGGCCGCCGGGGTCGGCGAGGATCGCGGCGCCTCCGGTCTGCTCCATGTACGCGCGCCACGGCGGCAGATAGAGGTCGCGTAGCGCGCGCCGTCGCTCCGCGTCCTGCACGACCACCACGCGCCATCCCTGGCGGTTGCCTCCACTCGGCGCGAAGCGAGCGCTGTCGAGCGCCCGGACGAGAACCTCCCGGTCCACCGGATCCGGCTTGAAGAGCCGGCTCGTGGGCGCGCCGCGCATCGCGTCATAGAGATCCATCGGCAGAACCTACCCGCTCACGCCGGAGCCGCCGCTCCCGGCGCTCGCGAGGACCCTCGCTGGAGCGCCCGCGGCGACCGAGTACGGCTCCAGGTCCCGGGTGACGACGCTGTTCGCGCCGATCACGCAGCGCTCGCCGATCGTGACGCCGCTCGTGACCACGACGTTCGCCCCCAGCCAGCAGTTGTCGCCGATGCGTGTCGGACCCTTGCTCTCGAAGCCCTGCCAGGTGATCGGCAGCTCGGGATCGTCATGGCGGTGGGAGGCATCGGAGACGAAGCAGCCGTTGGCGAGCATGCAGTGGTCGCCGATCTCCACCAGCTCCTGCGAGGCCACCATCACCCCGAGGTTCAGGAAG